>CALEPS010000016.1 GCA_937910305.1 uncultured Bacteroidales bacterium
ATTCCTCACTGCTGCCTCCCGTAGGAGTTTGGACCGTGTCTCAGTTCCAATGTGGGGGACCTTCCTCTCAGAACCCCTACTGATCGTCGGCTTGGTGGGCCGTTACCCCACCAACTACCTAATCAGAAGCGTGCTCACCCATAGTCCTTACGTTTCAAATGATCGTCATGCGGCGTTCACTCACATGGAGCTTTAATCCAACTTTCGCTGGGCTATTCCCCGACTATGGACAGATTGCACACCTGTTACGCACCCGTGCGCCGGTCGCCGCCAGAAATAGCAAGCTACTTCCGCGCTGCCCCTCGACTTGCATGTGTTAGGCCTGTCGCTAGCGTTCATCCTGAGCCAGGATCAAACTCTTCGTTGTAAAAGAAATTATAACTTAGCTCAGAATAATCGAATTTATCAAGTGTAGAATCTTTTCGGGAACCATTTTAATGAATAATGATTAATGAATAATGAATATCCTCAATCGCTATCCATGTTATTTTACAGTTCTTGTACTACATCTTGTTATGAATAGACAATCTTTCAAAGATCATTTTTGCTTGCGCTCTTTTGGGCTACCCCAGATTTTTGGGCGAAAGCGAGTGCAAAGGTACTGCTTTTTTTTGAACTGACCAAATATTTTTGCATTTTTTTTGCATTATTTTTTCACTTTCTTTATAAGTCATTGAAAATCAACAATGATGATAAATGCCTTTTTTCGAGTTCTTTCTGTCCTTTTGCTAAAAAGAGGTCAGAATCGGTCCGGAGCCTCTCTTCTTACGCACGCACGTGTCATAATAATAGGGAACGCGCATACGCGCGCGATATAGTAGGCACTTGCGTGAGGAGCAGCAGAGTTGCCCGAATACGCTACGAGAGGGGGTGTTTCAGTTATGATTTTGGGGACAGGTCGTCTGAATCAAGGAGGATCGTGACAGGTCCGTCATTGACAAAATCTACCTTCATGTCTGCGCCGAACCGTCCTGTCTGAACCGGCAGGTGGTATGTTTCGCGCAGGGTGTTATTGAAATAGTCATACAGCGGCGAGGCTTGTTCGGGCCGTGCAGCGCGTATGAACGAAGGCCTGTTGCCTTTGCGGCAATCGGCATATAGAGTGAATTGGGAAATACTCAGGACAGCACCTTCTATATCATGGAGAGCGAGGTTCATCTTCCCTTCGGGGTCTTCGAACACGCGTAGTTGTGCTATTTTCTTCGCCAAGAGATCCGCTTCGGCGGGGGTGTCCGAGTCGGTAAATCCGACCAGAAGGACGAAGCCTTTAGCTATTTTTCCCACTACCGCGCCATCGATACGGACTTCCGCGCGGCTGCAACGTTGAACAACTACTCGCATGTCAGGGGTTAGGGGTTAGGGGTTAGAGGACGGCGGCGGAAGGTAAGGAATGCTATATACCCTACCGCCAGCAGAAGCATAACTCCCCATGGCGTATCGCCGATGGGGGAATGGAAATCATACTCTCCAATTGCACCTCCCGGACGTCCCCTGCGAGGTCCGCTAGCAGCGGCGGGTGAGAATGCCCCACCCTCGCCGTTGAGGGACTCAAAGTTAGATGCGCTAATCGTTGTGAGCGAGCCGACAGGCTGTGTTCTATCATAATGCGTCATTTGCCGGGTTGCTTGGTTATCGCCCATATAGGACGAGGTGGAGCTAAAGGCAATGGGCTGATAGTCCACAGCTATCAACCTAGAAGAAAACACCAATAAACAAACTAATATACCTTTTATTTTCCTCATCTTATTACCACCCTTTCGGCTTTATTGCCACGAGTGATGACATATACACCCGTAGGCAGGTTAATACGTGCAAGTAGCTCATTTTCACCAAGTACAGCCACTTTACGTCCGAGGAGATCATAGACAATTGTAGTTTGTGATTTGTCATTTGTGATTTGTGGCTGGCTATTCTCATCCTCGACAATATCTATGCCGGTAGTAACACCTTGCTGGTTTTCGCCGGACGTGATTTGACTGTTACCATTGATGAAGTAGCGCATTTGATCGCTCTGCGGCGTGCGTACAGCCACTTCCAGTCCATTATGGATCGACAAACTGTCACCTGTGACGGCATCGTACAGATAGATTGCTCTATCCCACTCTCCATCGGTATAGAAGGAGAGGAAGGTATAGTCGCTGTACGAATAATCCGGCAAAGTGGTAAATACCAGCGGCACCAAGCCGAGCGAATCACGTATGTCTTGCATGAGGGCATGGTTATCCGCTATCGTGTACATCGAGAGCGGCGTAGCGAACGACTCATCGCTATAGTAGTTAAGACCGGAAGAGATGCAAAGAGCATCCTCTCCATAGACATATCCACGGCTTGCGCCCATTTGCTCGCCCAACGTGAGGTAGGATTTCTTAACCCCCATGTCGGTCTCATTGGAAGCGGTAATATAGAGGTGCTTCTTATTAGTGATTAGTGATTGGTGATTAGCTATTCTACGTTGCGGTGCAGAAGCGATGCCTTCTCCACTAACGACCGTACCTTCACCAGTGATAGCCACCATTGCAGATGGTTTGAGTTTGATAGTGAGGGATGTAGCTTCTGTGGCAGCAATGAGTCCCACCGCGCGCTCCGGTGCAATGAAGAACTGACCGGGACCATCAATGGTCTTGACGGTATAAGTAGAGGTAGTGCCATCTATCAGTTTGTAAGCTGTGAAATGGTAGGTACCCCCTTCGTGTTTGAGCACGGACTCATTGTCCACACAGAGTTTATATACATCGATGAGCGACATGGTCGGGTTACCGAAGAAGAATATCTCGGAAGGTGTTTCGTTATGAAGCGTATAGGAGATACCATCCTCATCGCCAAGTGCAGTCTTATCGTATGCCAAGTTGCGGGTCATCTTATTCGGACGGTTTATATTGATTGCCGGACCGGATATATACATGCCGCCATACTTGCCATATCCGTTATAGGAGTCATCCGGTTTAGGGAGCCGAACGATGATCTCATTGCCATCTGCATCGGTCTCGTCATAGCCCACCAGCACACACGCGCTACCCGGAGCATAGTGCATCTCCAGACTCGGTGTCTTTACCCAATCGACGGAGTTCTTCGACTGCTGTTTTGTGCCGTTATTCACCGGCGTGCCGTCCTCATCGGTATTATAGAAAGGAACAGGCACGGAGGCGTTGTAGAAACCTTGATATAAGGCGAAGGGATAGACGCGTGGGTTGTAAGAGCCGGAGTAGTTGGTATATGGGAAGGGGTTCGGCGCGAAGTCCTCGTTGTCAATCGAAGCGCCGGAGCCCGGTGTGCCCGGATCATAAGTAGTGGCATACGGGATATACATATCACCCGAATAGACATCATTAATAGCCGCGGAAAAGGTCTGCCAGTTGCCTGTTGTGAGCGCCACGTCTATATATGCTGTCTCGTACGCCAGTTTTTCCTGTCCTAAGATCTGCGAGCGGGGCTTGAAGAGGATCTTTCGGCAGGTATTTTTCTTATAGCCGTAATGGAGTGTATCTAGTTGGTCCTTCACTACATCAGAGACGATAGGCAGCATACCTTCCGCCACTTCCGTGATAATTACCTTCGTATCTCCCATCGGCACAGTAGCTTTGAATCCGTCAGCCGGCGGGTTCGCCATTACCGGAGCCCAGTTATGATCATCATTCCAGTAGTTCGCCTTTCCCGCATAAGAGGGGGTCCAGCGCACTGTGTCCGGCGCGATAGCAAGGATGAATTCTGCATAACCGACAGAACCTGTTGCTTCTGTGAATGTTGAGCCGACTGTTGCCCTGTAATACGGAGCACGGAATCTATACCAATATCCGGCTTTGAGCGTATAGTCATTACCAGGCGCGGGAGTGAAAGTGACAATCGTATCTGTTTTTCCTGTAGTTCCTCCTGCATAATAGTAGTCACTCACCGCCACAGGAGGTGTCTCGCCGCGTACATCTTTGTCTTGACGATAACGGAAGGTTTTAGTTTGGACTGCATTATTCCACGAAGGCTCGTTCGTTTCGATGATAGTTGTGGCATCCCAACCCAATACCGCTACGTTTGAGCCGTCATGTGTAATTGCCGAGACACGCACCGGCAAACTGCTATTAGCGTCAGTAGCGGAAGCACGGACAATCGGAACAATATAGTAGTTACCGGCAAACATATTATCCCATCCGAACCGCAATGAGAAATCGGCTTGATTGGAGTGTATCTCAAACCATCTTGGTGTTCTACATACCGGCACGGATCTTGTCTCGCTGGTAGTAGCATCGATATAATGACCGCTTGCCGGTATCGGCCATAACACATTATACGAGTTATTATTCGAAGCCATATATATATCGTATGACGAGAGGCCTATTTCAATGAATGCAGAGTCCACGATCAAGCGATTGAGGGTGGTATACATCGAGTCTGCCTGCGCTTTGCTATGACCCTCATACATAAAGTCTTCCGGCCGAATATTATTCCAATTGGTTTCCAGGCGCATTGTATTCTCCGGTACATCCGTGCGGAAAATAGTCATCACCTCCCTGAAATAAGCGCGCGAACATCCGAATCGGTTCTCAAACCATTCATCTGCACCGAATCCTTGGTCATCGCTCAAAGTATGTACGACATCGAACATACAACTTCCCGAACCCGGTCTCTTGCCATCCGGCAGGAAGGCATCATTGATAGTAGCCGTCACTGCATATGCTGCGTTGGGTTCACGTAGGTTGTGCGCCTCGTCCGACCCGTTTAATTCGGAACGTGTATAGTTCGGCCAAACGCCGTCGTATCCGGAGACGTGCAACTCCACAGGGTTATTAATGGAGATAATACGTTCTGAGGCACAACCAGCCGTTGAGAAGTTAGGGTGAGCGTCCTTATTCGGAATAATAGCCATGACTACACGGAACGTATCTCCGACCAAAGCATGGACCTCTTGCGACAGATACATCACATAGTAAGCATGCTCCGCGTCAGGCCCTTCATTCACATAACATTTACTTCTTGTCGCTACTTGGCCGGCATCCACAATTGAATCACAAGGCGTTGTACCGTTACAAGGTACATATGAAGGAGCGGGTATTGAGATAACGCCACAGCTCTTGCCATTGATATCTGTTGCCGGCGTTGCAGAAACATCGTTTACATAAGAGGCTATGTCTCCTTCGGCAGGAGAAGCCTCAGCGTTTGTACTCAAAGGTTTGTATGTATCGCCATCTTTTTTCTGGTATTGGTAGGCGATAAGCGTTCCTGCGGGATATCCGGCATTCCTATAATCCAAGCGTGCTATGATGCCAACATCTCCACCGGCTTCATTTACCAGACAGGCATCTTTGTTTTGGAACACACTAACCGGACGCTCTTTGGCGATGAAACGCATTCGGTCTATCAATATATAGGCATCGTCCAAAGTCGAACCCGTGAGTGTAGCCACACAGCGGAAAGCATCTTTATCTGCGATCTTAGAGCGATCTAAGGGCAATACAAACTGCTGCCATTGACCGCTCTCATAGTCTAACTCTCCGGTCTTGAAGCGAGAAATAGGCACCCAGTCGCCTTCACCAATTTTGCCTTGTAATTCTGCCGTCACTTGTGGGAGATAACCATTATCCAGCGGATTGCAGAGGTTGAAAGTAAGGTAAATATCTTGATCTGTGCAAGGTAACTGCGGATACGTGAAATTAAAGATTGTCACCGGTTTCTTTGCCGCATGAATACATAACATATATCCGTTTTCTGCACCTGCCATTGCAGTCGTAGTATGGCCATCCTTACTAAACTTATTCAAATAGGCATATTCGCCAGCGGCAGGTAGGTCTGTGGCAAATACACGTTTTGAAGCAGGAATCTCTCCTTTATCCGCATCTGTTCCAACGGGATAGTGGTAGCTCAATTCGGTAATAGGCCACGGCAAGGTATGGTAATGTGCTTTCACATCCGATGTTCCGGGTGCAGGGAAATTCTCGTTTCCTAACGTATAGAGAATGTCGTAGTTGTTTTGAATATTATCTTCTGTAAGAATCGCAGAGGTACTTGGTCCTTCTTCAGCTGCATTTCTGGTAACGACCGTAAATTTCGCCAGTTGGAAATGCTCTGTGCGCAGGCGATAGTAAATCGTCTCATTAGCAGTTGTATGCGTTGTAGCGCTTATCCGTAAGTTTCCATCGTCGAGCCAGCGATAGTTCGCATTGTTTGTTCCTTTTCGCGCCACTTCAGTCGACCATGTAGTTCCATCCGTGCTCTTTTCCCAACGAGGGGTCTCGAAATGGTATATATTCACAGGTTCCTCTATTTCAAAGAAGAACCAGGCACGGTTCGCATCAGAACCATCGCCGTTTACTTCAAAATTATTAGAATATCGCCCTCTTATATTCGTTTCACACGCACTGAGATAGCCACTATACGACACTCCAAATCGGAAAGACATATACATCGACATCATTGCATTGTCATTTCCGGTTATTCGACGGTTGTCCGAAACGGCATTTATCTGAACAGTTATATTTTTTGTTCCACTCACATCGCTTTCATCACCTCGTATCCATGCAACATTCTGGCCTGGTATCAAGCTATTGTGATATCCCCAGAAATACATCAATGGATAGCTCTCGCTTTGCTTGTATATTTGTATCGTGGCAGAATTAGCATCGTGACTTATCTTCTTTAGCGACATTGTATAATTACTTTGCACAGAAGGATTTAAGTAGCCATCTTCTATGAAATGCGTGAGTTTTGCTATTGTCGTAACAGAATCTGCATACCCTGCGTACGCAGGATCCTCATTACCGTTTTCACCTAACAAATAGCCGCTTCCATAAGAACTACTGGAGGAATACTTATATGCGCTGGCAATGAGAATGGTCTTCTTGGAATTATTATCCATAGCCTGAATATCAGCTAACGTCAACAATTTAGCGCGACGCTTAGTTTTTCCTTCTTCATACTGCCTTCCCACACGGGCATAACAATTTGATTTGGAATCTGCCACGCCGTCCCTCTTGGTTCCCATATTGGCATCGTTAGTGCCTGTCGGGTTGAAATAATAGATATATTGCAAGTGGTCGCGTTCTACTACATCCCCATCATCGCTCACAGGGTATTGCTGTTGCAACGAGAAAGCCTTACCAGCCGGAACAATCACAGTGTGCTCCTCCATCCATTTATCATCCGTTCCCACTGTGCCATTCACACGACAATGAGACATCTTCTCCGCTTGGACTTTTGCCGGCTGGATATCTATTATCTGGCGATAACTCAAGGTAGGTTCCACTACAGCGCTTAAGTTTTTATTCACCTCACCCGTAGGTTCAATATCATAGTACGCACTCACCTCGCAAGCAACCTGACCGCTTTTACTATTACTCGACGGATAACTGATTGACGGAATAGGCACAGACCTATCGGTTCTAAAGTGGTCCGTTGCGTACTTATCGTTGGTCGGATTCGCAACATCTTTCATCACTTCCCAACGACCGCGGGAAGAAGCATCTGACGTGTTGTTAATCTCCATAAAGTTTTGCCCCAATGCATTTGTCGGCTGGTCATTCCACGTCCAAGTGTCGCCATACAATAGGTCCTTCTCGCGTTTATCTTCATCATAGATAAACCAACGATAGTACCCCCAGTGGTCACGGTGGAGCAACAATTGCAAATTCTCTTCAGGAATGGCGTAGAACGTCTGCTTTTTCTCGTGAACAGGTTGCAAGTCAGAGCCGCCGCCTTTGTGGCTAAACGAATATATCTCTGCACTCGTTGAGCCATAACCTAACTGTTGAATCCATATACTACGCGTACTCTCTGCCCAATCGCCCTCTGCCGAAGAGTGACGATAGCGATAGGTATAGCGAATTTGCGCCAAACGGTTGTCCAGATTTTCTTCCGTAGCAGCCTTGACTGTCACCTGTATCTGATTCTTGGCTGTCAGACTCACGCTAGTTATCCATTGATTTTCGCCCGAACCGATGGCAGATGTACCGTCAAGCAACAATGCCTCAACGAGCAAAGTGTCATACAAGATGATATGGTCCACGGTGGGAGTCGGGTCATCTGTCCAGATCGTATCGCGGTAACAACTTCTGGTTGTCAAATCCAATGTACGCGCTTCCCCCACAACTCGTTCCGCAGTCTCATGATTCGCATAATGAATATCGCTACCGCTCTCATAAGTTGCGGAGATATCGAATGTCTTAGTAGTCGCACCGCCATATGGGAACACCCAGTCGTTCGGAAACGATGATGTGCTCAAGGTCGTAAACGGCTCGCTATGGAACGTACGGCGCACTAAAAGAATAGAGTCCACGAAATGCTCATAGACGCCACTCGTGTTCTTTATCCAGAAATGCTGACGAAGCCAATCGCTATGAGGAGCATAATCTCCCGCTGTCGGTTCTCCGCCTCCAGCAGGTTTGCGAAGGACATTAAACGGCGAAGTACCGATAGCAAAAACCGTGTCGTGCCATAGGTTCTCTTCTGTATTCAACGAATATTTGGTGTCGCTCACCCACATCACCGTCGAGTCCACCCAGCCCATTGTATAGGTCCACGCTTCAGGATTTTCCGGTTCATCGTGATTATCAAAGCCCGTCACAGTATAGAACGGCATGAACGAATGTCCATTATATTTCTGAGCCACCAACGCTTCAGGAGTGGAAGGTTGAGAGGGACGCGGATTGGAAGCCCATTCGTAATAACCGAACATTTCATACGGCTCTTGCGTCAGTCCATATTGGTCATCATAGACTGTCGGTCGACTCACATAGATATCCATTTGATCAAAACGGCTACGGAAACGATCTACACCGCTGGAATAATAGACATGGGAGGTAATACTCAGACGCGTTGTATCTTCCGTCGTGTTTAAACCGAAGGTATAGGTCGGAGGTGTCATTGTACTCGTCACGTCATTTCCCTGCTTCCTATCCCAGACAGAGATGCGCTGTGAATTATCCGGACGGGTCTCATACAGCCTGCTGAAACCATAAACGGGGTCGAAAGAGAGATATCGATATACATCCAGTCCCGACTCATTCGAGTAGTCGTACATCCATCCGTTGATATATTTACTTTGCTCGCGGCTATCTTTGGCCGTATGCCACATCGTAAGCTTCGGATCATCCTCCTCCACCAAGAGAAGCGGACTATAGCCCGCCATGTTCGTTCCTTTCGCCAGATAGCGTTCCCGATTCACGCGTTCGGAGAGCCAGACGCTCTTCACGGTACGGGTGTAGTCTTTGTTGGAGAGTATGGCTCCCGTGGGACTCCAGAGCGGTCCTGCTATCCACATGGTAGCATAATTCGGCCCCTCATAGTACATGACAGTATCTTTGCCCAATTTTGCCGCTATCGTATCCACGCCGAGATAATAACGACGGCCGTTATAGACAGTAGAGAAAGTCGCAAAGGCATCAGCCGGAACAGAGACAATCGGATCATCTACATAACCGCCGGATATTCCTTTCTCCGGAGCGGGATCCGCCTTTGGTAATTTAGAAACTTCATTATTATATGCGCGCGCGAACACGCCCACGGATACAATAATGCATAAGACAAAAAAGAGCCATTTTACTCTGGCATAGGTTTTAGATGATATCTTCATTGTACCTTAATTTTCAAATTTGTTTGCAAAGGTACTAATTTTTATTGAGATATGCAACTTTTTTTTGACAAAATAGCAATTGCAAGGTAGAGTTGGCAAGAAAAAGGAGGAAGTAAGGGCGGAAACGGAGATGCAGAGGGGAGGGGATTTTCTGGGGGTTGGCTGTCGGAGACGTCATAGAAATAACCCCTTAATCACCCCCTAATCTCGCCCTAATCACCCCCTTATCACCCCCTTTTGAGAGTCAAAAAGGTAGGAAGGACAAAGTAAAGGGACAAAGTACAATGTACAAAGGAAGGGAGGAGAAGGAGGGAAAAGAAAGAACGCAGGCCTGACGACCTGCGCACTAAACAAAGAGGGGAGAAGAAAGCTTTTATACAAAAAAGTGCATAAAGTTACAAATTTTAGAGTAGAGTTGATAAAATGCCCCGACTCAAAAGAATCGGGGCATTGGGTGGCTCGCGCAATGATGCGCGAGAAATGCACAGAGAGGAGCGACTTCGTACCGGTCTGGCGGTGGCTCGCGCAATGATGCGCGAGAAATGCACAGAGAGGATTATTTAACTTCCTCAAAGTCAACGTCTTCGGCGGAAGGGTTGCCATTAGAACCGTTGGTTCCGTTAGAGGCATCGCCGTTAGAGGTTGATTGGCCTCCGGCCTGTTGAGAAGCTTGCTGCTGGGCAGCGTACATCTCTGCAGAGGCGGCTTGGAAAGCGGTCATGAGTTCGTTGTTAGCTGCTTCGCAGGCATCTGCATCGCGTTTCTCGTACGCCTCTTTGAGTTTCTTGAGGGCCTCCTCGATCGGGGCTTTCTTGTCAGCCGGGATCTTATCGCCGAGTTCAGCAAGCTGTTTCTCGGTCTGGAAGATCATAGCATCGGCTTTGTTCAGTTTGTCAGCCTGTTCCTTAGCTTTCTTATCGGCTTCGGCGTTAGCTTCGGCTTCCGCTTTCATCCGTTTGATCTCCTCGTCAGAGAGTCCGGACGAAGCCTCGATACGGATCTTCGCGTCCTTGCCGGTAGCTTTATCCTTGGCGGTTACATTCAAGATACCGTTGGCGTCGATATCGAAGGTCACTTCGATCTGCGGTTCTCCACGCCGTGCCGGCATGATACCATCGAGGTGGAAGCGTCCGAGCAGTTTGTTCTGCGCCGCCATAGGCCGCTCGCCCTGATAGATAACGATCTCAACAGAAGGCTGGTTGTCCACCGCGGTAGTGAAGGTCTCGGTTTTCTTGGTCGGGATGGTGGTGTTGGCTTCGATCATCTTAGTCATGACGCCGCCCATGGTCTCGATACCAAGGCTCAGCGGGGTTACATCGAGGAGGAGCACATCCTTGACATCGCCTGTGAGCACACCACCCTGGATAGCCGCTCCGACAGCTACTACCTCATCCGGGTTAACACCCTTGGACGGAGCCTTGCCGAAGAACTTCTGCACTGCATCCTGGATAGCCGGGATACGTGTCGAACCACCTACAAGGATGATCTCGTCGATATCAGAGGTTTTGAGTCCTGCGTGCTCCAGAGCCGTACGGCAGGGAGCGATAGTACGCTGGATCAGGTCGTCGATGAGCTGCTCAAACTTAGCACGGGTCAGGGTCTTAACGAGGTGTGCAGGCACACCGTTGACCGGCATGATATACGGGAGGTTGATCTCCGTTGAGGTAGAAGACGAGAGCTCGATCTTAGCCTTCTCGGCAGCCTCTTTCAGACGCTGCATAGCCATCGGGTCCTTGGAGAGGTCGGCACCGCCGTTCTCAGCCTTGAACTCCGAAACGAGCCAGTCGATAATACGGTGGTCGAAATCGTCACCGCCGAGGTGGGTATCACCATCGGTAGCTTTTACTTCGAAGACACCGTCTCCGAGTTCGAGGACCGATACATCGTGTGTACCACCACCGCAGTCGAAGACCACAATCTTCATATCCTTGTTGGACTTGTCCAGACCGTAGGCGAGGGCAGCTGCCGTAGGCTCGTTGACGATACGGCGGACATTGAGTCCTGCGATCTCACCGGCTTCCTTGGTAGCCTGACGCTGGGAGTCGTTGAAGTAAGCAGGGACGGTGATGACAGCTTCAGTAACCTCTTGTCCGAGGTAGTCCTCAGCGGTCTTTTTCATCTTCTGGAGGATGATAGCCGAGATCTCCTGCGGTGTATAGAGACGTCCGTCGATGTCCACACGGGGAGTATTGTTGTCGCCCTTAGTTACTTTATAAGGAACACGCGCGATCTCCGATTGCAGACGATCGTAGGTCTCACCCATAAAACGCTTGATAGAATAAATAGTTTTGGTCGGGTTGGTAATGGCTTGACGTTTAGCAGGGTCCCCTACCTTACGCTCACCGCCTTCAATAAATCCGACAACAGAAGGAGTGGTCCGTTTGCCTTCCGCATTCGCGATAACGACCGGTTCGTTTCCTTCCATAACGGCAACACACGAGTTGGTGGTACCGAGGTCAATTCCAATAATCTTGCTCATAATATAAAAATTTTAATGTTTTACAAATTTTATGACCGCTTACGCTGCAGGACCATTCATTATAGGAGCGCATCGCTGTAAGACGATTCATTAGGAGTATGACAAATGATGTGCCAAAGGGGAAATTCGGGATTTTGGAGGTATTTTGGCAGAGAAAGGCTGACAAAATGGCAGAAAGGCGGGGTCGATGGGCTTCACGGATGATATATATCCTTCGGAGTAACTCGCCCCATGCTCGACGGATTTTTAGGTGCCCATACGCAAAAATATGCCTCCGAAAGATATATACCAATCCCGCCCGGGGCGGGCCCATCGAACGAAGAGAGAGAGGGGAAAAAAGAAGAAATCACAAAAAATACAGGGTAAAATGCATTTTTTTCTAAAAAAATTTGGTCAATTCAAAAAAAAGCAGTAATTTTGCACCCGCTTTCGTCCGAGGAGCAGTTTATGCCCCTTCCGGCGGAGGCCAGTTTCCCCGATAAACGGGGACACTTCCGAGGTGCTATCGTCTAGTGGCCTAGGACAACGGCCTCTCACGCCGTAAACCCCGGTTCGAGTCCGGGTAGCACTACTGAAAAAGCCTGCAAGTTCGCAGGCTTTTTTGTGCTACCAACGGCTCAAACTCGGGGGTTCTTATCTCGGCAAAGCCTCGAACGATTATTGCGGTTCCGCAATTCACGAGTCTCGGGTAGCACTACTAAAAAAGCCTGCAAGTTCGCAGGCTTTTTTGTGCTACGCGGCTCGATACCGGGGGGAGTGAAAACGCGCCAACGAAGATGGTGCGCACAGGACACCGAGGGAGCTTATCTCGGCAAAGAGGATGGAAAAGCCGGATACTATCCGGTACAATGGACACTATAGAAGAATCCGGCGGCAAAAATGCCACCGAAAGAAACAACGAAGGCTCGCGCAATAATGCGCGAGAAGAGAAAAACGCAAGGACCGCGCAAAAAAGGAACATACTCGCCGGTACATCGGCGAGAGGGAGACTGACGATGAAAGGTGAAAGGTGAAAGGTGAAAGATGAAAGGTGATAGGTGAAAGATGAAAGGTGATAGGAGGAAAGGAGGAGGAAGAGAGGATGGAGAAATTACGTTCACATTTTGTTATTATTTCCACAAAATTACAAATAAATTGACCATAATTATTTTTTTTCAGGCAAATGCTTGCATATTCGAAAAAAATGTTGTAACTTTGCGCCCGATTTGTAAAATCGACTACATGAAGGTCCGCAACATCTTATTATTGGTAACTTGTATAGTTCTTCAACTCCCCCAGTCCGTACTGGCCGTAGAGAATACAGACATAGCGTGGACGAACAAAGCCAATTCACGCACAGGTCTGTACACGACGAAGAACTATTTTGTATCGCAGGGAGTGAGTATCGGCGTAGGCGCGATGTACTATTTCGGCGATGTAGATAACGAGGGTGTAGCCTTCACCGGTGGTTTCAACAAAGAGAACGTGAGTTACGGCGGCGGTCTGAACTTCGGCTACAACATCCCAGCCGGCAACTGCTGCAACCTCCGTGTAGGTCTGATGGGCGGAACGCTCCGCGGCAACAACAAGGTCAAGTTTGACAATCTTGCCGAGCCGCGCGACGACTACCGTAAGTTCCAATCGGTTCTGATCCAGCCCGCATTCGGCGTACAATACTACCCGTTCACGAGTGCGGGATTCTATCTCTACGGCGGTGTAGCCGTAGCTGCCAGCATCATCACCAATTACGAATTCTACTATTATTATAGCACTCCGGGCGGCCGCGTACGCAGCGACAAGCCATTGAGCGGCAAGACATTCGGTATATTACCGATGGTACAATTAGGTATCGGTTACAGTTGGAAGTTAGCTCCGTCTTGGACGATGAGCGCAGAGATCATGGTTCAGGAAGGTTTGATTGATATGCAGTATATGAATTTGGATGCATGGCCTCTTGACAAATCCCAGAACAGCGAGGGCATCGCATTAGGAAATGCCTTTGGAACATGGATCGGCCGCAACGGAGAGAAGCATATCCACTGGAACGATGGTTGGTTCCAAGTAGGCATCACCGTGACGTACCAATGGCGTAACTGCGAGACCTGCCGCATCCTCAACAACTACTCCAATATCAAGCGCAGCAGAAGAAAACACTAATTCTGCGGCTTGACAGTTCCCGTTTCAGCAAACTCAATAATATTCCGGATGATCATCTGGAAGCGCCATTCGACGGCGTTTTTCCACGTCTTATCCGAGATGAAGGCAGAGAGGACTCTGCCGAACGTGAGATTAAACTCATAATGAACGCGCGTGTGCGTAGCGTCGATCGGGTGCAGCGAGAAGATGACTTCCCCACCCTCCAAGATCGATCCGCTATAGGTAGCTATGAGTTTAGCGGTTCTGGCGTCCGGTTCGTTTGTAGGCCTTATGACCATGTATTTCGTACCCAGATGCTGGTCCTTCCACCATCTAACGCCCAGGACATAGATATCAATCGCCAAGTCGCCCGTCTTGAGTACGGGGTCATAGACACGATCCTTGTAATCAAGGAGAATGGCATTGCGGCTCTCTTTGGTAGGCTTATCCGAGCTGCCTTCTTTTTCCTTTTCGCTGATACCGACATACGCCCATTTGGCGAGCGAATCGGACTGCATCTGGAACTGGGTGCAGAAGCGTTCCGCCGCCCGGAGCATAGTCTCCAGCGAGGCATTGCAGACAGTATCAACGACGACTCCGCGTTTCTGGGGGCGCGCAAAAGCCACTCCTGCGATAAGGAGCAAAAGGAATGTAATCTTATATCTCATAATGAATCAATATTCGTAATCAAGGCAAGTGCGCAGTTCGGTGTTCGGTCGCACTACTCCGTCCGCGACCGCCACATGCGCAGGATGGACGGCATAGCCAAGGAGCGAGTTAAAGGAATCGAGCGTGGCATCCAGCATGATATCGGCATTGCTGGTGTCGAGGCGACCGTCAATCTGTACATGGATGTCCAACAATCCCGGCACCTGACCTTTGAGTGCCTCCAGACCTTGTTTAATAACTTGCGCCTTAGCGCGTTTCTCTTCGGCAGTCAAGCCCGAACGAAGTTTCCAAAGAATTATATGCTTTACCATTTGTGGTTTGTAATTTGTGATTTGTGGTTTGTAATTTGTGATTTGTTATTTGCGGGCGGTGTAGAGCGTGGCTATACCGAAGGTGAGGGGCACGAAAGACTCCTCTCGGAAGCCTGCGTCATGCAGATGGCGGACAAAAGATTCCCCCCAACAGAAAGATTTGACGCTCCTGTTCAGATAGGTGTATGCCGTTTTATCCCGGCTGAAGAGCCTTCCCACGCGCGGGAGCACGTGCGTGAAATAGATATCGTAACACGCGCGCACGAAGCGGTTAGAGGGATAAGAAAACTCCAGGATGAGCAGTTGTCCACCGGGTTTGAGGACGCGGTACATCTCTCTGAGCCCCGCGTCAAGGTCAGAGAAATTGCGGCACCCGAAGGCACACGTGACCGCGTCAAAAGAAGCGTCGTCAAAAGGCATCTGCTGGGCGTTACCGTAAACAAAACTGACAGAACCGGGATAGAGGCGGTTCACTTTCTCTTCTCCGACCGCCATCATCCGGCGAGACAGATCAAGCCCCGTAACCTGTTCCACCTTACCCCTGCGGAGCATCTCAATCGTCAGGTCCGCAGTACCGACCGCGACATCCAGCACGTGTTTGGCAGGGCTCATGGCAGCCACTGTTTTTTTTCGCCAGAGGCGGTCAATATTCAGCGACAGCCCGTGGTTGAGCCCGTCGTAGGTACCGGCAATGCGGTCAAAGAGCTGTCCTATGTGTTGTTTTTCCTCCATTTATCCAAATCCGGTACAAAAGTAGTATTTTTTTTTGGAATATGCAAAAAAAGTTGTATCTTTGCAGTCAAATCTGCCAAAATGGCATAAATAATATTTATGGCACGGCGTTTGTCATAGTTTATACAGAGCATAAAAAATTAAAAACACAAATATTATGAGCAAGATTCAACCATTAGCAGACCGCGTGCTGGTGAAAGCAGCGGCCGCAGAAGAAAAGACCGTAGGCGGTATTATCATCCCTGATAACGCCAAAGAGAAACCCATCCGCGGCGAAGTAGTAGCCGTAGGAACGGGCACCAAAGACGAACCGATGCATGTACAACCGGGCGACCAGATCCTATTCGGCAAATGGGCTGGTTCGGATTTTGAGTTCGACGGCGAGAAATACCTGATGATGAAGCAAAGCGACATCTGGGCAGTGATACGTTAAATTGTTAAATTGTTAGAATTATGGCAAAAGATATAACCTATAATGTAGAAGCGCGCGAAGCGCTGAAGCGTGGTGTTGACCAACTCGCCAACGCCGTAAAAGTGACCCTTGGTCCGAAAGGACGCAACGTAGTGATTGATTCTAAATACGGAGCTCCGCATATCACAAAAGACGGTGTGACCGTAGCGAAAGCCGTTGATCTGGTTGATCCGGCAGAGAACTTAGGTGCCCAGTTGGTGAAAGAAGTGGCATCGAAGACCGGTGACCAAGCCGGCGACGGTACCACGACCGCAACGGTACTGGCACAAGCCATCATCAATGTAGGTCTGAAGAACGTGACTGCAGGCGCCAATCCGCTGGATCTGAAACGCGGAATTGACAAAGCCGTAGCCGCAGTAGTAGCCGAGATCAAGAAAAACGCCGAGGTAGTAGGCAACGACTTCGACAAGATCGAGCAAGTAGCCACCGTATCCGCCAATAACGACGCCGAGATCGGCAAGCTGATTGCCGATGCCATGCGCAAGGTAAGCAAAGACGGCGTGATCACTATCGGCGAAGCCAAAGGCATGGACACGACGATTGACGTAGTACAAGGTATGCAGTTCGACCGCGGATATATCAGTCCGTATTTCGTAACCAACACCGAAGAGATGCTGGTAGAGATGGACAAGCCGTATATCCTGATCTACGACAAGAAGATATCCAACCTGAAAGAGTTGCTGCCTATCCTTGAGCCGGCAGTACAGAGCGGCAGACCGTTACTGATCATCGCCGAGGATGTGGACAGTGAGGCTCTGGCAGCACTGGTAGTGAACCGTCTGCGTGCCCAGTTGAAGATCTGCGCCGTGAAGGCTCCGGGCTTCGGCGACCGCCGCAAAGAGATGCTGGAAGATATTGCCATTCTGACAGGCGGCACCGTGATCAGCGAGGAGAAAGGTATCAAGCTGGAGAGCGCGACAATCGACATGCTCGGCAGCGCGGAGACCATCACCGTAAGCAAAGACAACACGACTATCGTCAACGGCGCAGGCTCCAAGGAAGCTATCGACGCCCGTGCCAGCCAGATCAAAGCGCAGATAGCCGCCACCAAATCGAGTTACGATAAAGAGAAGCTGCAGGAGCGTCTTGCCAAGTTAGCCGGCGGCGTAGCGCAGTTGAACGTAGGCGCAGCCAGCGAGGTAGAGATGAAAGAGAAGAAAGACCGCGTTGACGACGCGTTAAGCGCGACCCGCGCAGCCGTAGAAGAAGGTATCGTACCTGGCGGCGGCGTGATGTATATCCGCGCGCAAGCGGCTCTGGAAGGTCTGAAAGGCGACAACGAGGACGAGCAGACGGGTATAGAGATCATCCGCCGCGCCATCGAAGAACCGCTTCGTCAGATCGTAGCCAACGCAGGCAAGGAAGGCGCCGTAGTAGTAGATAAAGTACGCAGCGGCAAGGCTGATTTCGGTTACAACGCCCGTCTGGACAAATTCGAGAACCTGCTCGAAGCCGGAGTTGTGGATCCCGCCAAGGTAGCCCGTGTAGCATTGGAGAACGCCGCATCGGTAGCCGGTATGTTCCTGACGACCGAATGCGTGATCGTAGATCATCCTGAAGAACATCCGGCTCCGGCTATGCCCGCAGGAGGTATGGGAGGAATGATGTAAAGGACGAAGGACGAAGGACGAAGTACGATGTACGATGTACGATGTACGAAGGACAAAGTACGAAGGACGATGTACGATGTACGATGTACGAAGGACAAGGAAAAACGACATCCGAAAGGGTGTCGTTTTTCTTATATAGTTCACATTATTAATTATTCAAGATATTGTTATCTGTTGTTTTCCAAACAGAGATTTTAGTATTTGAGTGCTGCTTCCAGCTGTGCTATATGCTGTCTCAAAGCAGGGTCGAACTCCAATTGGTTCTTAACGATAGCAACGGAATGGAGCATCGTAGCGTGGGTTCTGCGTCCCATCTTAAATCCTATCTCTGTGAGGGAGCTATGGGTCATCTCCTTGCACAGATAAGCAGCGACATGCCGTACCTGCGTGATCTCGCGTGAGCGGTTGGATGAGAGAATGGCTTTCTCCGAAATTCCGTAGTGCTCCGCCACCGCGCCTATCACATCTCCGACCGTGATGACCCTGGGCTGGATAGCGACGATATGGCTTATGACCTCTTCCGCGAGCGCCACATCAATCTCCCGATCGGTGAGCGTAGAGTGCGCCAGCAAGGAAGCCAGGATACCCTCCAAGTCCCGTACGGAACTGCGGACGCTCTGTGCGATATAATCCACCACTTCATCGCTCAGATCAATTCCGTCGCGCCGCATCTTAGAGAGGAGGATATTTTTTCTGAGGAGATAGTCCGGTTCCTTGATCTCAGCCGAGAGTCCCCATTTGAAACGTGTAAGCAGGCGCTCCTGTATATCTTTGAGTTCCACCGGCGGCCGGTCACAAGTCAGGATCAACTGTTTGCGGCTCTGCTGGAGATAATCGAAGATATGGAAGAAGGTATCCTGCGTGCCTCTCAGCCCTGCAAAATACTGGATATCATCCACGATCAGCACGTCAACCGAGTTGTAGAAATTGAGGAAATCCGGCACTTTGTTGTTCTTCGTAGCGTCCTGGTATTGCAGTTTGAATGTATTCGCGCTGACATAGATGACCCGCGACTGTGGATTGAGCGCCCGAACCTGATTTCCGATCGCATTTGCGAGGTGGGTCTTCCCCACTCCGCTTCCGCCATAGACGAAGAGCGGGTTGAAGGCAGTATATCCGGGTTGTTTAGCGATAGCCAGTCCGGCAGTACGCGCCAACTTGTTCGGCTCTCCGGGCACGAAGGAATCGAAGGTATAGAGGTCGTTCAGCTGCGAGTCAAAATTCTCGTTCTGCCTAATAGCCCCCGGCACAGGCATCGTATGCGCCACAGCTCCGGCAGAAGGCAGTTTCGTTCCGGCTCCCGTAGTAGAATCAATGAGTACACGGTACTCCAGTTTGGTTCCCGCCCCGAAGACACGTATGATAGCCGAAGAGAGGAGAGGCAGGTAATTTTGCTCGATATACTCCGCTACGAACTGCGATTTAACCTGGAGGGCCAACACTCCTTCCGCAAACTGTACGGGAACGATGGGCGCGAACCAAGTACGGTAAGCGCTGCTCGTGAGGTTGTCAGCCAGGATGGTCTGACACTGTGCCCATTGTTGTTGAATCGTTTGCATCAATTATATAATAATATATAAGGAGTGTTCGTTTTGGGGGCTAAAAAAACACTCTGGAAATGAACCTGGGTGAAGTGCCTCTGGTACGAAATCGAGTGCAAAGGTACTGCTTTTTTTTGAAATACGCAAATTTCAAGTCAAGTAGTCAAAAAGGTCATACATGTAACTTGCGGATTTACAAGCAATTAGATATAAGTATTTGAAAATTCACGCTTTGAGAGCATGCGTAAATCCGTAAGTCCCCGAAAATCAGCGAATTGCGCAAAAATGTTCCACATGTTTCACGTGTTAATAAGTTATATAACAAATTGAAAATCAACACACACGACAATGTAAAAAAATATTGTTATTTAGAAAACACCCAAATAACAACATCTTCCTTTTCTGAACATTTTCGGGGGGATTATTTATCTTTTTTACCGAAAACGGAGAAATGCACGTAGCGTTTCGGGTGCGCTTTGAGGTCAACGAGGAGAGAGTCCGCGGAGATGACCGTTGCGTCTATATGATCGTAGAGCGATTTGTTATAAATCAGCTGTCCGAGCGTGCCCTCCTGCGAGCGTACGTCGGCGATGAGTCCGTTCACGCCATCCACGGCGGTGTCCACGCGTGCAACCGTAGCCGCCAAGTCGGCTTTCTTGAGGTCGGAGACGATCGTATTGAGATTAGCGATCGCCGTATCGGCATTGTTGACAATCGTCGGAACCTGTTTGTTCATCATCCGTTTGAGGTCCGTAGATACGTTAGCCAGGTCTCCGGAGATACGATCCGCATTGGAGAGCGTGTTTTTGAGATGTCCTCCTTCTACCTGTCCGCGCAGTTCCGCCACAAGCGAGTCCACATTCTGAATGGCATCGTCCACATGCGCCAGCAGTTCTCCTTGGAGAGACTCCATGAGTCCCGGGACGTAGGTTGTAGGAAGGAAAGAGCCTTTCTCTATAAGACCTGCTTCGTCTGTAAGACCGTTTTCACTGTAAGAGGGCAGTTGGAGTTCGATTGCCATTCCTCCGAGGAGTCCGTCTGCAATGAGCGCCATCTGGGTTCCTTGCGGGAGAGCGATGTCCTTGTTAATCGAGATATCGACCGTAAAAGCGCTGTCACGCGTAAAATCATAGGAGATCCGGTCCACTTGTCCTACTTTGTGTCCGCGGATATAAACCGCCGCCTGCTCCTCCAGCCCATGGAGATCCGGGTAGAGGCCATGGAAAGAATTGGTAGGCGAGAAGATATTCACTCCTTTCAGGAAGTTGAAGCCAAAGAACAAAAGGAAAAGACAAAGGGTGGCCAGTGCGCCGACCTTAATTTCGCGTGCGTATTTCATAGGAGTTGTTTGTATTCAGTATTCAGTTTATTATTTTTCAAATTTGGTTATCCAACAATCGGGGAAGAGTTTTTTGATCTCTTTCTGCTTCTCCACGACTTTATTGCGGTCCGTATCCACTATCGCATAGTATTTGTACCAGTCGCCCACTTTGCGGTACTCGCATGAGAGCCCTTTGAGTTGGGGATCCGAGGGATCCAGAAGCGTACGCGAAGCGCATATCTGGAGCGCATAATAGGTGACAGGAGAGTTAGAGGAACGAGAGGAATTAGAGGGGATAGAAGGACTATAGGAACTAGAGGGAACAGGAGAATCGGGTGTTGTTTCAACAGATGGTGCCGGTACGGGGGCGGAAGTAGTATCTATCTCGAGGTTCTCCTTGCGTACCGCCTGTTTGTGCGTATAGGCGCCAAAGGCATTGACAAGCGCGTTCGCCATTTGTGCGATAGAGGCTTCCTGGTTCAGATAGCGTTCCTCCTCGGGGTTGGAGATAAATCCCATCTCAAAGAGGATGGAAGGGCAAGCGGTTTTGAGGAGAACCCAGAACGAAGCCTGCTGCACGCCTCTGTCAGAGCGGTTGAGATGTCCCACAAAGCGTTTCTGGACCTGCTCCGCGAACTGAAGGGACTGATCCATGAAACTGTTCTGCATCAGTTCGAACATAATATAGGAGTCGATCGAGTTCGGATCGAATCCCTGATAGGTCGTTTTATAGTCCGACTCCAGTTTCATCACGGCATTCTCGCGCATGGCGACATCGAGGTTCTTCTCCATTTTCTCCGTACCGAGGATAAAAGTCTCGACTCCTTTAGCTTCCTTGGAAGGCGAGGCGTTGGCAT
>CALEPS010000017.1 GCA_937910305.1 uncultured Bacteroidales bacterium
CTGCACGGCGCATCGGTTTTTGCTTCAAGGTATGGTGGATGTTGGTGCGATAGTCGTAATACCAAACAACGGTTGTAGGTTGCCCTTTGGTGAAGAACAGCACATTGGTCTTTACCCCAGGTTTATAGAATATACCTGTCGGCATACGAAGGATAGTATGCAGGTTGAACTCAGTGAGCAGTTTCTTGCGAATGACTTTTCCCGCATGGTCTTCGAAGAGTACGTTATCCGGTAGCACTATCGCGGCACGTCCTCCGTCTTTGAGCAGACGCATCATGTGCTGGAGGAAATTCAACTGGTTATTGCTCGTGGTCGCATAGAAATCAGGTCTGTCAATAGCTACCGCGCCGCTCGGACGTGCACCGAAAGGCGGATTGGCAAGAATAACATCAAATAGTTCTTCGGGCTGTTTCTCCAAGGAATCCGCACACTGAATCGGGCTACTGTCTTTGCCTATGCCATGCAGGTACAGGTTCATCGAGCCAAGTGTTACGACCAGCGGTGTGATGTCAGTGCCGTGCAATGCTTCATTGTTGAGGAACTCCAGTTTGCGCTTGTCGTTGGACTGGCGTTTCATGTAGTCGTATGCCGCCATGAGGAAACCACCTGTACCGCAAGCCGGGTCGCATACTTTCTCGGTTATCTTTGGGCGCGTCACATCGACCATTGCAGAGATGAGCGCACGCGGTGTGAAATACTCGCCCGTGCCGCTCTTGGTGTCCTGTCCAACCTCTTCCAGAATATTCTCGTAGATAGCCCCTTTGACATCACCACCCATGATGAGCCATTGCTGTTCGTCAATCATGGTGATGACCTTGCGCAGATAGACCGGTTGGGTGATTTTGTTCTGCGCCTGCGTGAAGATGGTGCCGATAAGGTTATCCTGTTTCTTGAGTTCGTCAAGAGTTTTGTTATACTGGTCAAGAAGTGACTGCCCTTCCTCTTTGATAAGGTCATTCCACCGATAGCCTTCGGGTATAGCCGATTCTTCCTCAAAAATCTCCACGCGCTCCTGATCCATCTTCAGGAATAAGAGGTATGTGAGTTGTGTAAGATAGTCGGTATTGCCTATACCGTGTGCAGCGAGTACATCTGCCATCTGCCACACTTTGGCGGTCAGTGCTTCTTCGGTAGGAGTAACAATTTTAGCCATATATTATGCTGCTTTTTGATATACAATGAATTGTGACAAAGTGACGAGGCTTTCGCGCACTTTTTTGATGCCGCCCATAGTGACGATGAGTGTTGCTGCACTCGCTTCATCCACGGTGCGATATTCCTCAATGGTACAAGAACCGTTCGCCACGATATAATCTTTGATATGTGCAAAAATCTGTTTCTGTTCGTGTGTCAGTTCGCGTTGCACCTGTCCACACCACAAACTGAAATACTGGTTGGCTGCGGTATAGAGCGTGTCGAGCTTGTCAATCTGATGATATGCATAACGCACAAGCTGTATGAGGTTGGTGAGGAGGTTGCGCTGCTCCCTCTCATCCGTGCGGAAATGCTTTACTTTGTCGGGTTGGACGAGTGCATAACTATTCCACAGTCGGTGCTGTTCAAATTGCGCATTGACGCTTTGCAGGGTTTTGGCAAGGTCTTCAAGCATAGTTCGGTTGATGGGCTTGCCGGAATAGATGATCTGCAATGCTTCGAGTTCGTCGCGATGGGTATTAACATACTCCTCAAACGCGCTCACCGCCTGTTGTGCTTCTTCAAGTGTGAAACCTTTGGATATAAGATTATCTTCGCCCGGTATGATGGTCTTGATATATCCGGCATTGAGTTCGCATAAGTACTTACGTGCGGACGGGTTATTCGTCAGTTCTGCAACGAGTGCGCGACGCTCGGTGTTAGGCTCGTTGATGTCGGTGAATGGCGGCAGTGCATTCATCTCCGGATTGAGCGCGTAGAAGATGCGCGTTGCAAGAGCGTGCATGGTGACACCTGCCAGTTGCCCGAACTTGGCTTTGCGTGTCTCGTCTTTGGTCTTGGCATCTATACGGGAGATACGTGACGCGAGGATGTTGAGGTAATCATCATTGACATCGCCGTGCGCTATACGCTCCAGTAGTTCCTCCAGATTGGGATATGGCGGTGGTGTCGGTCCCGTAGGCATGGGTACGGTTTGTCCACCTTCCGATACGCCAACGGCATCCACGAGATAGAACAGGTCTTTGGAATAGGCATTGGGCGTTACGTTGTGCAGCACATCGTCACCGATGGTACGCACGCCACGACCTTTCATCTGGACATATAGCAGTTCGGATTTGACGTAGCGCATGAACATGACCACCTCCAGCGGTTTGATGTCGATACCCGTGGCAACGAGCGTGACGGTGACTGCAATACGGAACTTGCGTTCGTTGCAGAAGTCCTTGATGAGTTGATCGGTATTGCCCGAACGGTAGGTTATCTTCTGTACGAAACCATCACCGGGCGTGCGGCCAAAGACTTCCTCGGCTATATGAACGATATTGTTGGCGTGTTTCTCGTTGAGTGCGAAGATAAGTGTCTTGGGCAAATAGTCGAAGTTAGGATCACGCTGCGGGTCGGTAAACATCTCGGAATAGACTGCATCCTTGTATGTCTGAAGGATGAGTTTGATCTGCGCAGGGTTGATGATACTGCGGTTCAGTTCCTCTTTGGTGTATTCCTCAGTCTCGGTGATATCAATTTGCTCCACCTTGCCGGTATAAACAGTCTCTTGGCTGACATTCTGCCCTTGAAGAATAGCACCGCCGTGCTCGGTCTGCTCAGTCTTGATGCGATAGGTACGGCATCCGACATTCACATGATCGGCGATAGACTGCTCCAGCGTATAGTTGACCACACGGTTCTGGTCGAAGTATGCGAGTGTCTGCGGTGCGGGAGTGGCTGTAAGACCAATCTTGACAGCACTATCGAAATAGTCAAGGACGGAACGCCAACTGCTGTAAATGGAACGGTGGCACTCGTCGATGATGATAAGGTCGAAGTAATCGCGTGGCAGATTGAGTTTGCCACCGAGGGTGACGGTTGCCGGTTCGGTATCGCTGTCGAGATTCGTTTCCGTGTCCTCTTCGTCTGCAACGGGTTCGCCGTTGAGAAGCGAGAACAAGCGTTGAATAGTAGATATAACGACGTTGGCATCTTTTGGGATATGCGCCGATTTGAGCCGTTCGACTCCGAAGATAGTGTTGAACGGGTCGCCGTTCTCGGTGAGGCGGTATGAGGCGAACTCGCGCTCAGCTTGCCGTCCGAGGTTATTTCGATCCACGAGGAAAAGAACACGGTGGAAATTAGCGTAGTTCAGCAACCTATAAGCAGCGGTAATGGCGAGATAGGTCTTACCTGCGCCAGTTGCCAGCACCATGAGTGCGCGTTGCTTGCCGTCTTTGAGGCTGCGTTCGAGTTCGGTGATCCCTTCGAACTGGCAATCACGCAAACCGCGCCGGTGTATCATGGGCAGACCTGCGTATTTATGCGGCATATCAAGCGACTTGACCACCTGCTTGGGTGACATGATCTTATCGACCTTTTGATATTCGGGGTCGTCGTTGCGCGTGTCACGGAAATAAAGGTCTTTGCCGTTTGACACCCATACAAGCGGCAAGGGATTGAGCCATACTTGACACCAGTTTGGGATGATACGTGTGTATTCTTCGGCTTGGTTGATGACTTCGGGAGTGTTCACGTCGATTTCCTCGCGCTTGGCTTCCAGGACACCGACTGCAACACCCATGAGAAAAAGCAGATAGTCGGCTTCTTTGTTGCCCTTCATCAGCCCTTCGGTAACGGCAATCGCTTCGTTGGCAACAAAATCCTTGCGGCTGACTACTCGCCAGCCTGCGGTTTCCAACATCTTGTCGATTTTCACTCTTGCCTTTTCTTCCGGTGTCATGGTTTCTGCTTTTAGTTCTCGATAATACATATTATCGGAAGTTAATTATGCTGCGTTTATTATCAATAGCACATTTCTATTATTTAGCGTTAAGATCTAAATAGACATAGGACTGGGGCGGGACGAAGTCATCAATGAAATCATTGGGGCTTTTGGCTTGCTTAAAAGGAGTGACCGATTTGATTACGAAAGCACAGCCTTGGTCATTATTGGCATAATAACTGAAGAAATCTTCTTTGGTAATACCTCCGACATCTTTGTACTTCTCCCACAAGTTAGCAGGGGTGTCCTCGTCAATTTCCGTAAACGTGAAGTAACCTACAATCTGCTTAACAGGAACAGAGGCATAGATATATACTCTCCGCACTTTCTCCTTGAAGCTCCGTTTACGAAACTCCACTTTCTTGGTACCTGCCAATATCTGATTGGCATAAATGGGTTTAATAGATAATATAGCGTCCATCTGCATTACCTAACGTTAAAATATGATTGAACTGTGCTTCTGTCAAAGGCATAACTCCCCAGCGTTCCTCTGATGGAACATTTGCACTATCAATGATAGCCTGTCTAATGACTTTCTTTTGAAAGGCGAGGTTGTACAACATCTTTATAACGATGAAATTTGGCTTTTCGCGAAACCACTGTCGTAATTCAGATTCACCAAAGATGCTATAGCGGTGGGTATATTGTACAAATTCATCAACATTCGAGAAATCATTAATCGTCTTAATATCTGAAACAGTACAAACGGAGGTTGCAACGCTGCGATATTTTGCAGGTCCCATACCATCCGAGGTCCGATAAATAATAATTTTATCACCTTGTTTCAATTGACGTGCTCCCTCCATCCAACAAATATAAATCTTGTTAATGCTATTGGTCGGGCTCACATCTTGCAAGATTTCATAATGTTCGGTTCGCAAGATAGAATCAGGAAACAACTTCGTATGATATTCAGGCCTAATGGCAAGCAGATATTTGTTCCCCTGCGTTCTGTCAACAAAAGGATAGTCTTTCACCATATCGCCTACGTGCGATGTCATGTCCCGCAGCAGAACACTTTCGCTACGCCCGTTGGCATGTGACTTTCTGCCGACCTCAACGAAACCATACCGTTCAAAGAATTGGCGCAGATGCATCAACTCATCAGTATCGTCAAACATCGTAACATAGACTTCGGGAAAATCATGGATGATGGCAATGTCTAATATCCTTTTCATAAAGCGTTCGCCCCGGTTGGTGCCTCTACGTTCTATTTTGAAAGTACCGACTTTGAGACGTTTCTTTGGCGGCAAAGTGACTCCGTCTAGTTGTAACGCTTCATTCTCTTCCTTCACATATAAGAAATCCAATAGCGCAGCATCGTTGTAATACACAAGAGCCTTAGCTCCAGACGAAGCCTTCTTGTTAAACCAATCATCGAATCCATCATAATTGGCACGCAAGGAGTCAAAAAAAGGATCCTTTAGATTGATGTTAGCAAACGATGTTACCTGTAAGTTGTCCATTGTTGTTTCAGTTATCGTGTTGTTCTGTTACGGTTGTTCGCTGCACGCATTCAGCGTGCAAAGTTACATTTTTTTTGAGATATGCAAGAAAATGAGCGATATTCGTTCAAGAAAGTTCATTTTGCTGCCAAATAGGTAGAAATAGGATAGTATAGGTAGTAATAGGATGCAATGTCGATATCAAATACCGACGAAATGGACGAAGAATCGCGCTCATTGAAATCGCGCGCACAGAAGACCGCTACGTCCGACCGATAGTAATTATTAAAAGCGAAGCACTTCTCTTTCCCCCTTTTTGCGGAGTGAAACGGAGCAATAAAAAAAGCTTGTCATAACAAAGAGAGCGGATACAGAAACACGGCAGGTACGATGCCTGCCGTGTTTCACATTGTGCACGCGCATATACGCGCGCTTTCCTTAATTACCATGCTGTACCCAGCATTCTCAGGTAGCTCTTATAACGCCACTGGGCGTTCTCCTGAGCGGCGGCGAAGAGTTCGTCTGCCTCTTTCGGGAACTGTTTTGCTACAGAAGCGAAACATGAAGCGGAACAGGCGTACCGAAATAGCGTCCGGGGGACGGTATGAGGAGTAAGTACGCCGCGCGAGTCCGCAGCAGCCCTCACCGCTGCAAGGACATAGAACTCCTTATTGCCCTTGGGTAGTCTGGAACATGGGTGGGCGGGCGCGTCCTCGCAACTCGTTTGCGAGGTTCCCACCCTGTTTCAAGAATACCTCAAGGG
>CALEPS010000018.1 GCA_937910305.1 uncultured Bacteroidales bacterium
CCGTCCCTTATGCAAGCATAGTGCCTGCTATCTATCCCTAAAAGAAGTAGAGAATACTCTACTTTTTTAAAAATTCCGCTCAAAAACTTGCGTATGTGCAATTTTTGTTGTACCTTTGTACCCGATTTGGCGAAAGGGCATTTGTCAGCCCCAAGCCGTAAACATTTGTAGGTTTATAAAACAGTCGAAAGACCGCTTAGCTCAAAGTCGAAAGACCGCGGCTAAGCCGCTCAAAGAAAAAAAGTATGATTAAAATTACATTTCCGGACGGAAGCGTCCGTGAGTACGAAAGCGGCGTGACGCCGCTGCAAGTAGCTGAGAGTATCAGCAGCCGTTTGGCACAAGATGTCTTGTGCGCAAGTGTGAAACCCCCCTCCGACTCCCCCTCAAGGGGAGAGAACGAGTGGCGCATTGTAGAACTCAATTATCCGATTACCGAGGATGCGGCAATCAAGTTGCACAAATGGGAGGACGAAGAGGCGAAACACGCCTTCTGGCATACGTCCAGCCACCTGATGGCGGAAGCGTTGCAGGAGTTGTATCCGGGTATTCAGTTCGGTATCGGTCCGGCTATCGAGAACGGGTTCTACTACGATGTGATGCCGCCCGAGGGTGTGGTGATCAACGACACCTGTTTCGCCGCGATCGAGAACAAGATGCTGGAGCTGCGCGGCAGGAAAGAGCATCTGGAGAAACGCATGATTTCCAAAGCCGATGCGCTGAAGGCGTTCGGCGACAAAGGCCAGACGTATAAATGCGAGCTGATCAGCGAGTTGGAGGACGGGCATATCAGTACTTATACGCAGGGTGCGTTTACCGACCTGTGCAAGGGTCCGCACCTGCTGAGTACGGAGCCGATCAAGGCAGTCAAAGTGCTGAGCTGCTCGGCAGCCTACTGGCGCGGCGACGAGAAACGGCCTATGATGACCCGTATCTACGGTATCTCGTTCCCGAAGAAAGCGATGCTGGACGAATACCTGGCGCTCCTGGAGGAGGCGAAGAAGCGCGACCACCGCAAGATCGGTAAGGAACTGGACCTGTTTATGTTCAGCGACATGGTAGGCAAAGGTCTGCCGATCTGGCTGCCGAAAGGAACGGCGCTGCGCCTGAGACTGGAAGATTTCCTAAAGAAGATCCAGAAACGCTACGGCTACCAGCAGGTCATCACGCCGCATATCGGTTCCAAGCAGCTGTACATGACTTCAGGTCACTGGGACCACTATGGCAAGGACTCCTTCCAGCCGATCACGACGCCGGAGGAAGGCGAGGTGTATATGCTCAAGCCGATGAACTGCCCGCACCACTGCGCGATATACAAGAACAGCCCCAAGAGCTACAAGGATCTGCCGTTCCGCTGCGCGGAGTTCGGTACCGTCTATCGTTATGAGCAGAGCGGCGAGCTGCACGGCTTGACCCGCGTGCGTTCGTTCACGCAGGATGACGCGCATATCTTCTGCCGTCCCGACCAGGTGAAGCAGGAGTTCATCCGCGTGATGGAGATCATCAATATCATCTTCAAAGCACTCAATTTCGAGAACTACGAGGCGCAGATCTCTCTCCGCGACCCCAACAACCACGAGAAATACGTCGGTTCGGATGAGATTTGGGAGCACGCAGAGAACGCTATTCGTGAGGCATGCAAGGAGATGAACCTGCCGGCACGCGAGGAGACCGGCGAGGCTGCTTTCTACGGTCCGAAACTCGATTTCATGGTGAAAGACGCTCTCGGCCGCCGCTGGCAGCTCGGTACTATCCAAGTAGATTACAACCTGCCGGAGCGGTTCGAACTGGAATACACGGGCGAGGACAACCAGAAACACCGTCCCGTCATGATCCACCGTGCGCCTTTCGGCTCCATGGAACGTTTCGTAGCCGTCCTCATCGAACATACGGCGGGTAAGTTCCCGTTGTGGCTGACGCCGGATCAGGCGGTCGTACTGCCGATCTCCGAGAAATCCAACGACTACGCATGGAAAGTGAAAGAGATCCTCGAGCAACAGGATGTGCGTGTGATCGTCGATGACCGCAACGAGAAACTTGGCCGTAAGATCCGCGACAACGAACTGAAACGTATTCCGTACATGCTCATCGTCGGTGAGAAAGAAGCGGAACAAGGACTCGTCTCCGTCCGTCAGCAGGGCGCAGAGGAGAAGGGCTCCATGACCATTCAGGAGTTCGCCGACTTCGTCAATAACACCGTCAAAGAGCAGATGAATGCGTATTGAATTCAAAATTAAAAATTCAAAATTAAAAATTCAAAATTGGGCGTTAGTAAAGCGCAGATAAAAGAGGTTCGGTCGCTACAGATGAAGAAATTCCGCGATGAGCTCGGACTCTTTGTGGCTGAGGGAGACAAATGCGTAGAAGAACTGCGCAAAGGTTTTGAACTGGTCTCCCTCTACCGCGAAGGGGAGAACGCTACGCGTACCGAGATCGAACAGATGAGCGGTCTGCAGACCCCGCAGGGCACCATTGCGGTCTTTCGCAAACCCATCCTTTCTTTGGCTCCCTCTCTTGAGGAGAGGGCGGGGGGAGAGGTTATTCTTGCTCTCGACGGAGTGCAGAACCCCGGTAACTTAGGAACGATCATCCGTACCTGCGACTGGTTCGGGGTACACGATATCGTGTGCTCGCACGACACCGCCGACTGCTACAACCCCAAGGTCGTTCAGGCTACTATGGGGGCGCTTGTACGCGTGCGCGTGCAATACACGGACCTGACGGAATGGCTGAAAGCCGTCAGCAGTCAGCATTCAGATGTCAGAATTTACGGCACGCTTCTGGAAGGAAAGGACATGTACGAAGTCTTACAGTCCGAAGGACGGTCTTACAGCAAAGCGGTCCTACAGCAGAGCGGTCCTACAGCGCAGCGGTCTATAATAGTCATGGGCAATGAGGGAAATGGCATCTCGGAGGAGGTACGCGCCATGGTGACCCACCCGATACGGATCCCCTCCTATCCCAAGGACGCCGAGACATCCGAGAGCCTGAATGTTTCTATTGCCACCGCTATCGTTCTGGCGGAGTTCAGGAGGAGAGTGAAAGGTGAAAAGTGAAAGGTGAAAGGTGAAAGGAGATACATAGTATGGATGCTGATGCTGGGATTAGTGCTGGCCTCTTGTAACACGACTAAGTTCGTGCCGGAAGGGCACTATCTGTTGAACAAGGCAAAGGTGAAATGTGTGGACGATAAATCCGTCTCCACCGGAGAGTTGCGCAGTTATCTGCGGCAGAAGCAGAACACAGAGATCTTCGGCTTCTGGAAGTTGCAGCTCCATGTCTATAACACCGCTCCTTCGGACACGACGACGAAAGCCAACAAACGGCTGGCACGGAATGCACATAAGATGGGCGAAGCACCCGTCATCTACGACGAGGAACTGACCGCCATCAGTATGCAGCAGCTCCGCCAGCAGATGAACAACATGGGTTATTTCCATGCCGAGGTGGACACGCAGAAAATAATCAAGAACCGCAAGATTGATCTCACCTATCTTATCACAGCCCACAAACCCTATACGATCCGCCATTATACGGTCGATCTGCCGGAAGAGGCAGTGCGGCGCATCGCTCAGGACGAACGGTGCAAGATACAGGAAGGAGAGCAGTTCTCCACCAAGACCCTGGACGAAGAACGCGAACGTATAACGACTGCGTTGCGTAACAGAGGGTATTTCTATTTCGAGAAATCGATGCTGGAGTTCACCGCCGACAGTTCGCTCGCTTCCCATGAGGTAGATCTCCGCATCCATTTTGCGCCGTACGTGACGCAACTGGATTCCTCTGAATTGAAACGCCTCAGGACGCAGTACTCGCTCCGCAAGATATACTATCAGATAGACTACGACCCGAGTCATTTGCCGGACTCGGTGGTGCTGAAACGTGACAGCGACCGGTATGGCAACGAGTACAGTTGGACCGGTCGTCGTTTCCTGAGGAAGAACGCTTTGCGAAACGCCAGCCGCTTGCGAAGCGGCGACAGGTACGCCGAGTGGAGGGTGGAGAGAACCTATGCGCGCATGAATGCCTTGGCTCCGGTCAAATATGTGGACGTAGCTTTCAACCCGGTAGGAGACAGTTTGCTGGATTGCTATGTGACGATCTCCCGCGGCAGGCTGAACTCTTTCGCCGTGGAGGTGGAGGGAACGTATAGCGCAGGTGACTGGGGAGTGGCTGCCGGAGTAAACTATTCGAATAAAAATATCTTCCATGGAGCAGAAGTCCTGACTCTCGGCGGACGCGCTTCGTATGAGTGGCGCGCCAACGGAGGACGGGCTATCGAAGCGAAGGCGGAAGCAGGGCTGCTGTTTGCGTCGAACGTGAAGGTCAATGTGGCGTACAACTACCAGCAGCGGCCGGAGGAATACACGCGCACGATTGCTAACGCGGGTCTCGGCTATACCATACCGCGCAGACCCGGGAGCCGGTGGACGCACCAGTTCAACCTCATAGACATCAACTATATCTACGTACCTTGGATGTCAGACAAATTCCGCACGCAGTTTATAGAAAAAGCCTCTGTCTTGAAAGCCAGTTACGAAGACCATTTTATTCTTGACTGGAGCTATACAGGCTCCTATACTACTTATAACCAGCGTTTCCCCAACCGCTCTTATTTGCAGTTCGCTGTACGTGCCGAGACGGCAGGAAACGTCCTGTATGGACTGGCGAAAGCCGCTTCTCTGCCGCAGAACGAAGCAGGCCAGCATATGCTTTGGAAAATACCTTTTGCCCAGTACGCCAAAGGGGATGTGAACTTCACTTATCATGGCGTTATCACGCCGGCGCATCATCTGGTGGGACATATAGGCATAGGTGTGGCAGTCCCCTATCTGAATGCTTCTGTCCTGCCTTTCGAGAAACGCTATTTCGGAGGAGGAGCTAACAGTGTACGCGGATGGCAGGCACGCACGCTGGGACCCGGTACCTTCCGCGGAACAGGAAACTCGATGGTGTACGACCTCCAGGTGGGTGATATCAAACTGGATATGAATATCGAATACCGGTTCAAGGTAGTCAGTTTTCTGGAGTTGGCGGCATTCCTTGACGCGGGAAATATATGGACCATCCGGGATTACGAATCCCAACCCGGTGGCGTGTTCGGCGCAGATTTCTATAAACAGATAGCGTGGAGTTATGGTGTGGGAGTGCGGTTCGACCTGTCGATCTTTATCTTCCGTGTTGATTTCGGTGTCAAGCTGCATGACCCGAGCCGTATTGCAGAGGGCAAGCAGTGGCGTACAGCAGGCAACGGGTTGGGCTGGAAGGATGATATGACGTTCCATTTTGCAATAGGATACCCCTTCTGAAATCTGAATACTGAATGCTGAAAACCCACATGATATCGGGGCTCATTGAAGCCGGATGCGACGAAGCGGGGCGAGGACCGTTGGCGGGCAGTGTGTTTGCTGCGGCGGTAGTCCTGGATCCCGAACGGATAGCGGATGTGCCGGAGTTTGAATGGCTGAACGACTCGAAGCAACTGACCGACAGACAGAGGTCCGTATTGCGACCCGTGATCGAACGCGAAGCGGTGGCCTGGGCGGTAGCGGAAGTGACGGCGGAAGAGATAGACGAACGAAACATTCTGCAATGTTCCATCCTCGGTATGCAGCGTGCTTTGGACCAACTGTCCGTCCGGCCGCAACACATACTGGTGGATGGCAACAAATGGAAACCCTATGTGCCGGAAGGAGAAATGCTTGAGATACCGGCTGACACCGTGGTGCATGGCGATGCAACCTATATGTCGATAGCGGCGGCAAGCGTGCTTGCTAAGACCTACCGGGACGACTATATGATGCGGCTCCATGAGAAATACCCCCAGTACGGATGGGATTCCAACAAGGGCTACCCGACAGCGGCGCACTATGCTGCTCTTAAGAAATACGGTCCTACGCCTTACCATAGGATGACCTTTAATTTGAAACTAAACGATAATAAATAACTTTTAAACCCAAAGGCTTATGTTGATCTTTAATCAAAACACCCGGTCGCAGGACGGTCAGACTCGTCCGCGCCGTAGAGTAGGCTGCCTTGGTGGCTGCCTGATTTTCTTCGCAGTGTATTTCCTCTGCAGTGCTATCCTCGGATGGATTATGGGAGACATGTTTTCTCCCTCTACCGTCACGCTGCAGGATAAGTCGGTCTATCGGTTGCAACTCAAAGGTACCTTGGTGGAGCAGGCGCAAGAGCAGAATCCTTTTGCCTCTCTAATGGGGTCTGTTCCTTACGGCAACTATGCGCAGCAGGAAACAGTCGGACTGGACGACATCTTGAGTAACATCCGTCTGGCGAAGAACGATGATAAGATCCTCGGTATATGGCTCGACGGAGCCGAACTAGCAATGGCTCCTGCATCCGCAAAAGCCATCCGCGATGCACTCCTGGACTTCAAACAGAGCGGCAAATGGGTGCTCGCTTCGGCTAAAGCTTATGGCCAGACCAACTACTATGTCGCTTCCGTAGCCGACCGCATATGCCTCGACCCGACGGGCGCTGTCAACTGGAACGGTCTTGCCGCACAGAGGATGTATTATACCCGTCTGTTAGAGAAAGTGGGCGTGGAGATGCAAATCCTCAAAGTTGGCACGTTCAAGAGTGCGGTGGAGCCGTTCTTCCGCACGTCGATGTCTGACGCCGACCGCAAGCAGACGGAGGAATATATGGGCGGTATCTGGGACGAGTTCAAGAGCGCAGTAGGTGCTTCCCGTCATCTGTCTGTAGCAGAGCTGGAAGCCCTTGCCGACCGTTATATGGGCCTGCAGGAAGCAGAAGAGCAGGTGAAAGCCGGCTTGGTGGATACGATCGTCTATACCCAGGATATGGATTCGTTGTTGCGCATCTATACAGGAACAAAAGACTATAATACCATCACAACCTCCAAACTGGCACTCGTCAAACGCCCGGACTCCAAAGCAAAAGACAAAGTGGCGGTGGTCTATCTGGAAGGTGAGATTACCGATGAAACAGGTGACGGTATAGTGGGTAAAGACGTGGTGAAGATGTTCAAGAAAATCCGCAAGGACAAAGATGTGAAGGCTCTTGTTCTGCGTGTGAACAGCCCGGGCGGTTCCGCCAACGCGAGCGAGGACATCTGGCACGCCATCCAGAATATCAAAGCAGACAGCATCCCCGTTGTCGTTTCGATGGGTGACTATGCCGCTTCCGGAGGTTATTATATCTCTTGCGGCGCCGATTTTATCTTCGCCGAGCCGACGACACTGACAGGCTCTATTGGTATCTTCGGTACCGTGCCCAATGTGTCCAAACTGCGCGATAAGGTGGGCTTGGACATCGACGGCGTAAGCACCAACAAACATTCTGATCTGGAAGGCAACATGATCTATAAAGGTATGAATGCCGAGGAACGCCAGCTGATGCAGACCATGGTCGAGCGCGGTTATGACTTGTTCACCTCCCGGTGCGCAGAAGGTCGTCACGTGGAGCAGGATTATATCAAATCGATTGGTGAAGGCCGTGTATGGCTGGGCAACAAAGGCGTGGAGATAGGTATCGTGGACAAACTCGGCAACATCGACGACGCCATCGCCAAAGCCGTTGAACTCGCCGGGCTGGAGAACTATCATTTGACTTATTATCCGGAGAAGGCAGACCCGTATGAGAAATTGCTGAAGATGCTGGACAACACCACAGAGGAAGAGAAACTGGTGCTCAAAATGCGTGATTTCTGCTCCAAACCGCGTGTAATGGCGCTCATGCCGGAGGTAAAAATACAATAATCAATGCGTAAAGCGCTGTACATATTATTGAGCGGCTTTTATACGGCGGGTGTAGCCTTCCGGCACTTGCTGTTCGAGCAGCATATCTTGCCCTCCTTCTCCGTTCCGGTACCTACTATCTGTGTGGGAAATCTGGCAGTAGGAGGAACGGGCAAGACCCCTATGACGGCGTATATCGTACGGCTGTTGCTGGAGCATGGCTACCACCCGGCTGTTCTTTCACGAGGCTACAAGCGGTCAACGCGCGGCTTCGTTATGGCGGATCACTCTTCCACGGTGGAAACTATCGGTGACGAAGCGATGCAGCTTCACCGCGCTTTCCCCGACGTACCGATAGCGGTGTGTGAAAACAGAGTGCGGGGCGTGAAACAACTCAAACGGCAACTGGAGCAGTTGGATGTGGTCGTGTTGGATGACGCTATGCAACACCGTGCTATCCGCTGCGGCTTTACGGTGCTGCTCACGTCGTACGATAATCTTTATATTGATGATCATATGTTACCGTGGGGGACATTACGCGACCTGCCCTCAAGGGCACTCAAAGCCGAAGCTGTCGTGGTAACGAAATGCCCGGATAACATCCGCCCGATAGACATGCGTGTAGTGGACAACAGGCTGCATCTGCCTACTTACCAGCAACTCCATTTTACAGGGATCAGCTATGCCCCGATGGAGCAGGACGGCACTCCGCTTGTCCTATGCGGGATAGCGCAGCCACAATATATGTATGAGTACGTACGCTCGCTCTATCCGCAGGCGCAACTCATGGCTTTCCCTGATCATCACCATTATACCGCTGCCGATATAGAGCATATCATGGCTAAGGCGCGGAATTTTGATTTTGTGCTCACTACGGAGAAAGATATTCAGCGCCTCCGTACAACTCCTTTGGTGGAACTGCTGCAAGCGCAGAACAAACGCCTTATAGCGCTGCCTGTCTCGGTGCGTTTCTGTACACCGAAAGAAAATTTTGACCGACAGATACTCAATTATGTCCATGAAAATGTCCGCAAATAATATCCTGCATCGTTTTGTGCCTCCTTACCGGGGGCAGATGGCGTTGAACATCCTGTTCAATTTGCTGTCCACGATCCTTTCGTTGTTCTCTTTTGCCGCGATAATACCGGTGTTGCGTATTCTCTTCGGGCTGACGGAGGTAGATGTACAATGGGTGGATCTGGGTCAGGTCTATGGCATGCAGGAGACCATCGCGGCGCTGCGGACAAATATGTATTTTCTTCTCAATGAGCAGATAGCGCTCCACGGAGCCGGCTATGTGCTTTTCCTTCTGGGGCTCTTTCTGGTCGTCATGACGGGGCTCAAATGCGGCGCAGCATGGCTGGCTAACTATTTCATGGTGCCAATACGGACAGGGGTGCTGCGGGACCTGAGGCAGCAGTTATACGATAAGATACTCTCTTTGCCAATGGGCTATTTCACGGAGGCGAAGCGCGGGGACGTGATTTCGCGAATGACCAACGATGTGAATGAGGTGGAAGCGTCTATCATGTCCGCTTTGGATATATTGTTCAAGGACCCGATCATGATACTTGTCTATCTTGTCACGCTCTTTGTTATCTCATGGCAACTGACGCTGTTTGTATTGCTGCTGATGCCGCTCTCTGTCTTTCTAATCGGTAGGATAGGAAGGTCCCTTAAACGCTCGTCCAAACAGGGGCAGGAGCAGAACGCCGAGATCCTTTCTTCTGTTGACGAGACCTTGCTGGGATTGCGGGTGATAAAGGGTTTTAATGCCCAATACAAACTTCATGTGCGCTTCCTGTCGCTCATCAACGCTACGAGAGCGACCTTTAACCGTATCAATCGCCGTTACTATCTGGCGCATCCGCTTTCGGAGTTCTTGGGGACGGCGCTCATAGCAATTATCCTATGGTTCGGAGGCTTGCTGATCCTGGGAGACCATGCTACGATAGATGCATCGACGTTTATCTATTACCTCGTGATCTTCTATTCGATCATAAACCCCTCGAAAGACCTCTCCAAAGCTACCTATGGTATCCGTCGCGGAATGGCTTCGTTGGAGCGCATAGACGAGATTCTTGCTACCTCTTCCAATATACATGAGCCAGAGAAACCGCTTCCTGTTTCGTTCTGCCGGTCCATCGCTTTTGAGCATGTGTCTTTTTCTTATGTCCCGGGACGTGAAGTGCTTTCGGATATCAATCTGGAAGTACCGAAAGGGCAGATGATAGCCTTGGTGGGGCAGTCCGGGAGTGGTAAAACAACCCTGACGGACCTTGTACCGCGTTTCTATGATCCCGTTGCAGGCGTCGTCACAATGGACGGTGTGGACATCCGCCGTTTTACTACGCACGACTTGCGCGCATTGATGGGGATTGTTTGCCAGGAACCGGTGCTGTTCAATGACACGGTCTATAATAATATCACCTTCGGGGTGGATACTTCGCTTCCGGCGCCGGAGGGTATGACATGGCGTCAGGCGGTAGAGAACGCCGCACGCATTGCCAATGCTCATGATTTTATCGCCGATATGCCGGATGGATATGATACGGTCATCGGGGATAGAGGATCGCGTCTCTCCGGTGGGCAGAGACAGAGACTTAGCATCGCGCGGGCGATTTTAAAGAATCCGCCGGTACTCATCCTTGATGAAGCTACCTCAGCTCTTGATTCGGAGTCTGAACGGCTGGTGCAAGAGGCGCTGGAGCACTTGATGAAGGATCGTACGACGCTTGTCGTTGCCCATCGCCTCTCCACAATCCGGCATGCAGATATGATATGTGTCTTGCATGAAGGACGCATCGTCGAGCGGGGAACGCATGAACAGCTCTATGCCCTTGGCGGCTATTATACCAAACTCGTTGATATGCAACAGTAAGAAAAAAGACCGCTGCGCTCAAAGACAAAAGACCGCACCTATGGTGCTCAAAGACAAAAGATGGAGCAATTATCAATCATAAATCATCAATCATCAATGGCAAAACCAAAGGTTTTGCTCGGTATGTCCGGGGGGATAGACTCTACTGTCTCGGCTATGCTTCTGCAGGAGCAGGGCTATGAACTGGTGGGAGTTACTTTCCGTACCTATGACTCAATGAAGGACTCCTGTCTCGCCAAGGAGAAAGGATGCTGTACAATCGAATCAATTATGGAGGCGAAACGGAATGCGGAACGCATGGGGTTCGAGCACCATATAGTGGATTTCCGGGAGTCTTTCAAGCAATGTGTGATTAGTAATTTTATTGACGAATATATGTCGGGCCGCACACCGAATCCATGCGTGTTGTGCAACTTTACCATCAAATGGGGTGAGATGCTCCGTCTGGCGGATGAAATGGGTTGCGATTATATCGCTACGGGGCATTACGCCCGGATTGCAGAACGCGACGGACATCTCTATCTTACGGCTGCTGCTGACACCCATAAGGACCAGACCTATTTCCTCTGGATGCTTACAGAGGAACAGTTGCGCCGCACCATCTTCCCGTTAGGCGGACTGACCAAGGATAAGGTGCGTGAGATAGCGCGGTCGCATGGATATGAATCACTCGCTACCAAACGGGAGAGCCAGGAGATATGTTTTGTACCCGATGACGACTACCGCTCTTTCCTGCGCGCGAACGTGCCCGATTATAATGAACGCGTGCGCGCAGGCGAGTATATAGACAGGGAGGGAAAAGTATTAGGTTCCCATTCGGGGTACGTCAACTATACTATTGGCCAGCGGAAAGGACTTGGTATCGCTCTCGGTCATCCCGCCTATGTCACACACATCGACGCAGAGACCAACCGCGTAACGCTCGGCACGAACGAGGATATGTACGCTTCGTCGCTCCGTTTCCGCCTCGTCACGCCCCTGCGTCCTTTCCGGAACGACCTGCCTCTTGTCGCGAAGATACGCTATCGAACGACGCCGGTCGAAGTGGTCATACAAACAGAAACCCCTCCCTTGTGGGGTGAAGGGTTTTGCCCGATTGAGCGTCCAGTGGACGGTCATAGAACCTCTGAGGGAGAAGTCTTGTCCTTGACTTTCAGCGAGCCTGTATGGGGCGTTACACCGGGTCAGTCTGTCGTCTTCTACCAGGATAGCCTTGTTATCGGTGGCGGAATTATTCAATAGAGTACAGACCGTTCGCTTTGCTTACTGACAGAGTACAGATCGCAGGCTATGCCTGCTGACAGACCTATTATGTATTCGCTAATAGTAATTCGGTCGCCCACTTGGCGTCTGTCAGCGAAGCGGTCCGTATTCTGTCAGCGTAGCGGTCTTATTTCCCGAAATAGCGTTTGAACAGCCCTTCGAATCCTTTCCCGTGGCGAGCTTCGTCGCGTGCCATCTCGTGTACGGCGTCGTGGATAGGATCCAGGTTCAGCTCTTTAGCGCGCTTGGCGATGTTGAGTTTGTCTTCGCATGCACCGGCTTCTGCTATCATACGTTTCTCTAAGTTCGTCTTGGTGTCCCATACTACCTCGCCAAGCATTTCTGCAAACAAGGAAGCGTGGTCCGCCTCTTCGTATGCATACTTGCGAAAGGCTGCAGCGATCTCCGGATAGCCCTCGCGGTCGGCCTGACGAGCCATTGCCAGATACTGACCTACCTCGGTACATTCGCCCATGAAATGAGCGCGAAGACCGTCATGAATAATAGGATCTTCAACGTCTTTTCCTACACCTACTACATGTTCGCATGCGAAAGTTAAACCTTTGCTCTCGTCTGCTACTTTCCACTCAACGATCTGTTTGCACTGCGGGCAACGCTCCGGTGCCTCGGTGCCTTCGTGTACATACCCGCAAATCGGGCAAATAAATTTCTTTACCATAGTGTTAAATTGTTAAAGGGTTAATATATTTACCATTTGGTTTATTAACCATTTGGTCATTTTTCTTTCTTGTTCATCCGGTCGATCAGATCCTGGGCGCGGCGGAGTGCAAAGTGGATGTTTGCGCATATGTTATGCGGATCCATCTGTTGCTCTATACCGCCTTGTAACAGCTGCTTGTGTACGTGGTCGTTCACGCCGGAGAGGATGATGGTCATACCCTCTTTGTGTGACCGCTGGATGAGCATGCTGAGGTTGTGCATTGCGGTTGAATCGACAAAAGGCACTTTGCGCATACGGATGATCCGGACCGGATATTTCTCGCTGCTTACGTGTCCCATTACGTCGTCAAACTTATTGGCTATACCGAAGAAATACGGACCGTCGATCTCATATACCTCTACTCCTTCGGGTATCGTCAGGTGCTCTAAGTTCAGTGCGCTCTCCGTATCCTCGTTCGGGTCGATTTCGTCGTGGAAGGTACGGATATGTGTCTCCTCGTTCGTACGCATCAGGAACAGAACCATTGCCAGCAGGATGCCTACCTCGATAGCTACGGTCAGATCGAATATGACGGTCAGGAAGAACGTGATCAATAGCACCCATAGATCGCGGTTGGGATGCTTGATCAGGCCTACTACAGTCTTCCATCCGCTCATTGAATAGGCTACCATGATCAGCACTGCTGCCAGACACGGCATAGGTATCAGGCCTACCAGTTTGCCCATGAACAGCAGTACCATCATCAGCACTGCGGCATGCACAACACCGGCTATCGGACTGCGGCCCCCGTTGTTGATGTTCGTCATCGTGCGCGCGATCGCGCCTGTTGCGGGGATACCTCCGAAGAAAGGAACCACTATGTTCGCCATTCCTTGCGCAATCAGCTCCGTGTTCGAGTTGTGTTTGTCGCCTATCACGCCGTCTGCCACCATCGCTGATAGCAGCGACTCGATGGCTCCTAACATCGCTATCGTGAAAGCCGAGGGAAAGAGCTTCTGCATCGTCGTGAACACCGTCTCGCCTTCTGCTATCTCTATACCCGGCATATGCGGAGCCGGAATACCGTGAGGCAGGGTGTACAGGTCGCTGATGGTCTGCAGACCGGCTACGCTCCATTCCGCAGGAGCATATTTCTTCAATAGCCATACGGCAAGGGTCGCTAATATGATAGCGGTCAGACTCCCCGGGATCTTCTTCGTGATATACGGCATGCCGATACAGATACCTAATGAGAACACACCTACG
>CALEPS010000019.1 GCA_937910305.1 uncultured Bacteroidales bacterium
TGATTCTACGCGTCCGTCCTCGAAACGCTTTCGGCTGATGACCCCGGACATCGTCCTGAACGGGGCTTCCAATGTGAATTTGAGTGCCATAATCAATTAGTTTTTAACGTAAATAACTTTGTTTCCCGTCGGATTGGCCATTTGCCAACCGTCGCGGGGTTCTGTAGTGTGGTAACGGGCGTAATAGTCCGCATAGGAGAGGGTTTGCTGTCTGGGAGGCCGGGCGTTCTCCTCTATGGCCCGCAAGGGATCATAGTGCACAAACTTGTTCTGCTCCAATTTGGTACGGATGGTGTTGTAAATCCGTTGCTGCGTTTCCGGCGGATAGGTGGACCATAATGCTGCGCATTCCGTTTCGCGTTTGGCACTCGATCCGTGCGCCCGGAGCAGCTGCCATAAATCGTCAAATAAACTCATAAACTTAAAATTTAATATTATTGGTGGTACATAAGGTGGTGGTACGTGTTACGTAACACCTTTACGTAACACCTTTTCTTTTTTAATTTTCTTTTGCTTCTTTTCTTTTATCGGCTTTCTTTTTTCAAAGCAAGCCTCTAACGATCTGCTTCGCCGTATGCTTTTATCGGCTTTCTTTTTTCCGGAAAGACGCGACAAAATTACTGCTAATTGGTGAAATGATTGTGGGCATTTTGCCCACTTTTATTCATGGAACGCAAAATTTTGCGTATATGGTCTGCTGATTCGTAGAATTGATACCCGACGGCTTCGTAGGCGTCCATAAACGAAAAGCCCTCTTCGACTGTCAGATGCAGGAAGAGAGCTTTGATGTCACGGTTACGGCGGGCACGACGCTCCGCCGTGGATTCTAAGAGATAGAAGAATTCTTTTTTTTCATACTGTTGGGATTTTTGATTGGGTTATTCACAAAAAAACAGACCTGCGATGTTTGTTCGCAGGTCTGTTTTAACAATTTACCGTTTTACCATTTACCATTTAGGCATTTACCATGTACCATTTATTTTTGGGGCAAAGGGTACTTATATCTTGCTTAACAACTCGTCCGTAGTCCATTCCATGCGGCTTAAACCGAACCACTTTTTGCCTAAGTCTTTGAGCGAGGCTCCTATATGATACACGGTGTCGTCAATACACAGCCAGCGATCGTGTGAGCGGTCGAACTGCTCTATTTCTATCGGTGGATATTGTGCATTGTGTTTCTCAAAATCCAATGTCAGTTGGCGGGAGATATTCTTGGTGTATATCTTCGCACTTACGCCCTTATCACGCTTATCTAATATCGTTAGTACACTATCATCCACGTAATTATCTATCAGAATAATGCGCTTTTTAGCCTCGCGTACCCGATCACTAATGAATGTGTAGGCATCGAAAATCTGTCCGTCATAAAAAATTCCCTCAACAGGCGGCAAACTGGTACGTACAAAGAATTCTATTTTCTCTTCTGTTTGGCTAACGCGTTGCTCCAACTGCTCAAAACGTTTGTTTATGGCATAACCGCGGAGTACATAATCATTTAATACCCGTGTCGCCCATTGGCGGAATCGTGTACCTGCTATTGATTTTACCCGGTATCCGACGGAAATAATAACATCCAGATTATAGTATTTTGTTCTATAAGTTTTTCCGTCTGCGGCAGTTAGTAAGGATTCCTTACATACTGAATTTGGATCTAATTCGTGCTCTTTGAAAATATTGCCGATGTGTAGTGTGATGTTGTTACGCGAAGTATTAAACAACATTGCCATTTGTTGCTGTGTCAACCATACAGTTTCATCTTGCAAGCGAACCTCGAGTTGAATGGTTTCGTTGGGTTGATATAAAACTATTTCATTAGCCATAACTTTATCATTCATTCAAATCCGCCGCAAAAGTACTACTTTTTTCTGAAATGCGCAAGAGAAAAGTGCATTTTTAATGCTCAAATCGAAAATGACCACGGGTTGCCCCTTGCTCGCCGCCGAGGATGCGGTTATAGCGTTCATCCTAATCCGTTATCCAGTTGGCAGAACCTAAATATAGAGAATTAACTATGCCCATATATCTCAAAATGTGGCTCAGTTTTCAGTTGTTATTTTACTGCAGATAACTCATACCAATACCTCTTATGCCAATATTCATTTCTCTCATTTTTATTAAGAGGTTCTATATTAACTCTCATTTTAGGAGAATGGAATACTTTATATTGACACCATGCAGGAGGTGTCATCCCAGGATGAAATTGCGAATAGAGATCTTGACATTTCTTTGAAAAATACCAAGTTGTATCGTTCCCGTCAATAGACACATTCTTTTTTGTATATAGTTCTTCATAAGTAACCAACTTATCATAAACACAAACAATATGATATTTTGTATCCCATGACATGGTCGTTTTCCTATGTGGAAGTTCTATACCTATAATCTCAGATATTTCTTCATTCGAAGTAACCTCTCCAAATACATAAACCTCGCTAATTCTTTTATCTAATACGTCTTGTAAATCTATCTCATAGAAAGACATAGTGTCAGTTTCAGCATGTTTCTCAGATACATACCTCTCAACTTTCGATGAAAAATCTGCACAACTGACCATGCATATACATATTGTAAAAAAATATAAAACCTTTTTCATTGCAGTATCATATAATTTATTCCACGCCAACATCTTTCCCATTTTCCCCTTTTTTATTAAGTTCTTTTAGAGCAGAATCATATTGCTCTTGGGTAATACGTTTCTTTTGGATACTATATGTTCCATCAGCCTGTTTGGTGCCTACCCATAAACCATTTTTGCGAAATTCCTTTAATACCAATAGCGCCAATTTTTTATTACTTGCACCCTTATTCTTCGCACCGATACATCTTCCTATTTCGTTATTTCTCAGGTCAATTGCAGTATCGAATTCACTTTCTGTAAGACCTGATGTTTTCCCTACATCATAAGATGAATTATATTCGTGTGCATTTCCTATTCTAGTTGCGGACTCTTCTCCTAAGATATTCGTAATCATGGCTTGCCATAAAGTATGTCGATAGGCATTGCCTTCATCACCTTCCTCTAAATATGATAAGCCCGCTGCTCTCATGAGATTAATTTCAAAGTTTCCTGCAATACTCGAGATATTGTAACTCCAACCGTCAATGTACGGGCCAACAATCAATGCATTTAGTGGATGCTGCATAGTGTATCCTGCCATTCTAACATATCCGTGACTTGGGGTATTTTCTAAAACTTTAGCTGTTATGTAGTAAGATAGACCAACAGGTAATACTGGAAATTTACCATCGGGGTCAACATACTTAATCGGATTGTTAGCACAATACGCATATGGTGTAATCCACGGATAATCGTCAGCACATTGGTCTACACTTGTAAAAATGCCTCCAATTGACCAATAGTACCTCGCTCCGAAATAGTCATATCCCGTCTCCTCATCACGTTCTTTGCCAGTAAATTTATACCGCTCGTCGTAAGTACTTCCTGTAACTTGCTGGTTCGCCAGCAGTTGCCCGTACGGCAGGTAAAATCAAAGATCACTTATTGCTTTGCTCTTGGATGGCGATTCGCTCACGGGCATACGCAATAGCTTTCTGTAGTTTCTGTTCCAACACTTTCTTGTCCGGCAACATCGTCATATATTCAGCTACACGGATATTGCTTTCCTCCAAATGCATGAGTTCCACATGTTCGTCATTCTTACCGGCACAGAGAATCAAACCAATCGGGGCATTTTCTCCTTCCACTCGCTCGTATTTCTCCAGCCAACGCAGATACAGTTCCATCTGACCTTTGTATGCCGCCTTGAACGAATCAATCTTCAAATCAATAGCCACCAAACAATGCAAACGGCGGTGATAGAATAAGAGGTCAATATAATAATCCTCGTTGTCAATCGTAATCCGTTTTTGCCGGGCAAGGAAAGCGAAATCAGAACCGAGTTCTTCAATGAACCGCTGCATCTCTGCCACGATAGCACTCTCCAGATCTTTCTCGGAATACGTGTCTTTAAGACCGAAAAGATGCAATAGATACGGGTCGCGGAACACCATGTCCGGTGTCATTTTGTTCTCGTCCCGCAAAAGGGCAATATCATGTTTGATGGTCTCCTCCGGCTTGCGACTGATGGCTGTGCGCTCGTAGAGTTGCGAACTGATTTTCTCGCGCAACGTGCGCACGCTCCAATGTTCAGTTATCGCCATTTGCTCATAGAACGAGCGTTTGAGCGGTTCGCGGATGGGGATAAGGGTGATGATATGGGACCACGGCAATTGTCGTGACAGTGTAACGACAATTTCAAAGTCTTGATACTCAGTCGCAAACTGCATCATCCGACGCAAATTCTTCTCCTCAAAACTATTTCCATACTCTACTGCCAATTGTCGTGACACTGAAACGACAATTTGTTTTCCGTACTCTGCACGGCTGCCCTGCAGCACAAACGTATTGACAGCATTACCGACATTCCAATATAGTTGCGTCGTCTCATCGCTTACCACAGACGCAACGCGCTTACGGGTGTTCTCTATGAGTTCCCGCAACTGCTGCATCAGCGGTTCCGCAATAACCGCAATCTGCGAGGAGTGGCTCTGTTTGTTTTTCTCTACATCTGCCATAGGCATCTTCATTTAGTATTTCACGCTGCAAAGGTACAAAGATTTTTTGAATCTCGCAAGAGAAAAGTGCATTTTTAATGCTCAAATCGAAAATGACCACGAGTTGCCCCTTACTTGCCTCTTACTTACGTCTTGTTCGACTCTTATTCAAGTCTTATTCCACCTGCTGCCCAATCTCTTTCTTTTCCTGTAGAGTAAATCGTTCGCCGCGAAGCAAAGAACAGGTATTGCCCCTTACTTGCCTCTTGCTTGCCTCTTACTTACGTCTTGTTTGACTCTTACTCGCCGCCGAGGATGCGGTTATAGCGTTCATCCTAATCCGTTATCCAATTGGCGGAACCTAAATGTTTAGATGTTTTAGTTCCGACACGATTACTTGATGTTAGTGTTGAATGTATGAAAATGGCATTTTTTACTTTCCGCAGTACGCATTTACAATTCTTTCTAGTTGAACGAGTGTTGCACTATCCATATCAGTTACAAATTTCCCCTCTTGAAGGCATACCACTATATTAGAATTCGTAAGTTGCTTATTCAATTTGAGATCCTTCTTGTCAATAAAAATTCCCCATTCAATAGGATCAAAAAGAACAATCATATCATCATTTTTTTTAGAGGATTTCAATTCTGACTTCCCTACTTTTTTCCCAGTGTGGAATATGCCGTTTTGTTTCCCGAATAAATAGACGAATCTATCATTATATTTCACTTTTCCAATATACTCAGCCCCACTCAACGGGACGTCTGGATCTATTGAATATAAAAAGGCTTTGTAGCACAGTGTGTCTGTATTTGTATGAACTACTATATCTTCGTTATTGGGTATTTTGTATGTTCCAGTATACAAATCAATCAACTGTTTTGTGAATTCTGTTAGCCCAATCGCAGACGTGGTTTTACAGAATAATGATAGCATAATCAATAATATTGACTTAAATATATAATTTCGCATAGTTGTAATTTATTTATATGTTTAATGGATATGTATCGTTGGATAAGTAGGAACAGTAGTCGTTAAAGACTTCACCGTTGGTCGCAAATATAGCGGAGATGTAAGTATCTTTCCAGAAGGAGAGAACAATTCGCCCCAGTTTATATTAGAATATATACAGTCGGTATCGTATGGGGTAAGTTGACCATAGTACATTGGTCGATATACATATTGTGGAATCTCTCTCTTAAGTTTTGAGACTAATTGTTGAGCTGCCTTCCTATCTCCATAAGCCTCCTCGCCAATAAATCCTGAGGGTTGCGTATTGTTAGGATGATTATGTATAAACGCAAATATAGAAGATGCATCTTCAAAGAGATTGAAAGCTACATTTACCTTGCCAGAGACATGTTGAGTAATAAACTTGGAATCTTCAGTTTCGGCGGGAAGAAAGGCGTATTCAACTTCAGAATTATCAGCCATAAATTTGAATGCTTCAGCTGCAACATTTGCATCCCCAAAAGTAAAAGTTGTTAGATCACCATCCTGCTCCACATTCTTAATTGAACCAAACTCAAATGCAATTTGCATACCATTTATGCGAAGCACATCTTGTGTGTTGTCATCTAGTTTGTGTTCAAGAAAACCTTTTGCATCAAACTTCCAAATAAATCTCCCATCCGGGTCGACCGCATTCGCAGGATTATTTCCACACCATGCATATGGAGAGATATGATAGTAGTTCTCCGCTAATGGATCCATCGTTGTAGTACGACCTATTACTGGATAGTAATATCTTGCTTGGCTGTCATACTCATTCAAACCGAATTGTGAAATAAACTCCTTACCATTATACAGATACGGCTGTATCTCAAGATCTATATTAGAAGGCACACCACTGGCGGAATAACTGATGTTTTGCACTGCACTACCTGTTTCAGAATCAATAACCAGACATATACTGCCCAGATGGTTCTTGACATAGTGGTAATACCTTCCGTCTGTGTAATACCCTGTTGCATTGAAAATCTTCTGTTTGCCAGTAATCACAGAGTCTTCTTTTGTCCTGATGTTTATTATGTTGCCTAAGTATTCTGTCACTTGGTATTCTACCGAATCTGTATCGTACGTATAATAGGCGATGTCGTTATAATCCGTATTCACTATCCGCATATTGGTGTAGTTTACTGTTTTGTATTTTCTACCAACGGCATCGTATAGGTTTACTATCTGATGACCATTGCTAAACTGAATGGTATCGGGGAGATTGAGGATATTATATTTTATTCGGCTTATATACCGATATGCATCCTTAGCCAGATTGCCATTGGCATCATAAAGCAAGGGACTATCGGTTTCTAATGCCCTATTAGAAAATTCTATTATATCATACATGTCTGCATCTACTCCACTATCTGTAATAGACAGCAACTGATTACCTTCAGTACCATAATCGAACGCCAAGTCGTCATACCCCTTTCGTCTAAGAGAAAGAATATTGCCAACCTCATCATATGAAAATTCTTCAAGGTTTATTCTAACCATTCCCAAGGCGAATTTATTCATATAGTTAAATACCGTTGTAAGTCGATTCATGTCATCATATTCATATCCCATAGGGCTACCACCTTCATTCTTGACAGAGATATTACCGTTATAACATGGGGTAGCACCACTCAAGCCGACTTCGTCAGCATAGGTCAGGTATTCGGAATAATGCCGATGCTTCGTTTTTGTCAGCATATTGCGCATATCGTAGGAATACCTAATAGTATCTATTGAATTATGCAACAAATTTTGTACCAAATGCCCTGACGCATCATAAGAAAATGACGATAAAGTAATTTCTGCATTATTATTGAGCTTATAGAAGGTATTTATGAGCCGCCCTGCATGGTCGTAAGTATAGCGATAATGTTCCCTCGCCATATCATTTTCAACGCCTTGTTCCGTCAATTGCTGTGCAACAGAGCCGTCAAACAGATATTCGGTACTGATAGCGGTTTTATAGTCGTTATTGGTGCATATGCTACGACTTTGAACTACCCTTCCCTGGGTGTCGTAATAATAAGCAGTAGCCGTATAAGTATTATCTTCCGACAGATTATAGACACGGGTTCCGGTTAATAACCCTGTAGCATTATCATGTTGCAAGCCATAACCCGATACTTGTTCAAACCGAATAGCCTGACGTTGCGGTGTGGGCAATATATTCAAATAATCGTAATTGTCATAATAGTTAATGGTAAGCATACGAAGATTTTTATTCTTTAGTAGTCTAGAAGCGTATCCTGTTCCTGCTATCGGATAAGAATAATTATGCCCATAGTGTTCCACTTGCCACTTGTCGGCAAAAAACTCCCTCAATTCTTCGTGTGTTTGTGTCAATTCAATTTCTGCCGTATAAAGGTTACGACCGATGGAGTCATAGGCGCACATTGTCCATTTATTGGCGAGACGCTGGTTTCCATCCTGCAAAAGCACTAATTGTCCTAACTGATCATATACCATTAGTTGTTCTTCGCACCCGGGTAAACGCTTATATATCATATTTCCCCGACCATCATACTTATAACAGTATGCAGCTGCCTTCAGCGTAGCATCCGTTAACGGGTATTCCCCATTATTAAGTTTAGAAGGAGAAATATGAGGCAAGACAAAACACATATATCCCAACTTGTTATATACATAATATGTCCGATTACCCGCGCGCTCTTCCATTATTTTGCGTCCGAGTTTATCCGTATATGTAGTGAGCGATTTGCCGTCCTCGTCTGCAGTTACCATTTTATGCAGAGAATAAGGCGGATAGTGGGTTCCTGTTGTTTTCAAAGTATAGTTATTAGCTACCTCATATATACGCACATTGTCCGATTCATCATTTAGAGCGTATGTGATAGCAGAGGGATGAGACTCATATGATGCTCCTTGCCGTTTTTGCCCCACTACGCGTTCTAATGCAGAGTTCTCATATAGTGTCTCTGTAAACGGGCGAGTATCCGAATAGTAATTCTGCGTTTGCGTTTTGATATTAGATACCTCGATAAATTGTCCTTCTGTTTGTGTTGGTACCGGCAACCAACTCTTTGTAGCAAGATGCAGTCCCGAATAATCTGTAACTCGCACCAAGTCATTCTTATTCGGACTTGTTCCTACATCTATAGATTCCACCGGACGCCCCAGACCATCATAATATTGTATGGTCGTTCGCGTACGGATGCCGTTGCTGACAGAGATTCCGTTATCAGTGATAGAAACGCGGCTTGCCTGATCTAAAGGAGAAACAGATATAATATAGTTTTCTCCATCGGGTAATGGCTGACTTCCAGTGATATAATGCTCTCCAAACGACGGCTCTGCAAGTTGGCATTCTCCAAAAGAAGCAGGACCGGTTTTCCATTGGGAGTTTTCTACTACAGCTATTCCTGACTCATCAAACTCCACCCATGTACGGTGCAGGCTAACACACTGATCCCCTGATGTTACACCTTCATTATCTGCACTGAGACGATCCGGTTTGGTGAGGTGTGATGTTCCGTCATACGTAACTTGATCAACTATATCATCTATAGGATTATAAAGTGTAATGGTTTCTCCATGGTTCGCCAATATGATTTTATTCTGGTAAATGATTTGAAACTCTGTCGTATTAGGGAGATCAAATACGCTACCCAGATTAAAAGACGGCGTATCCAAATGTCTGAAAGCGATTATTAGAAAACTCTTGGGAGGAATGGAAATAGCCGGAAAATCGTACCACTCGGACGACGCGTCTCCTGTAAGATGCCAATTAAACAGAGAAACACTATTCTCGCCTCCGTTATATAGTTCTATATATTCACCGTTGCTAAAAGGCGGGTGGTTGGTTTGTTCATTCAAAGGAGAATCGTACATCACTTGGTTAATAATGATGTAATCATTCGCCTCCAGAATTGCCGGATATACTAATGCCAACAATATAAGAAATAAATTGCGTATATTCATGATTATTCAGTTTTAACGTGATATTGATAGACATTGATAACTCGCTTTTGTCCATTTACCAGTTGATATTCTTCGATGAGACGCCCCGCTGAATCATAATTATAATAGGTGATTATTCCACGCGGGTCTGTAACTGTTTCCAAGCCGACATGGGGTTTGTAGGTATAAGTCCATGTCTGATTGCCAATCGTCTTGGTTGCTGGATATATTCCATTCCATGTATATTTGGTCTCGATCTTCCCAAATGGTTTGTAGGAACGCAATCTGCCCATTTTATCGAATGAATATTCGGCATCAAGCTGATAATATGGGTCATATACGACATATGCGCCCCCTGAACCCATTGGAAGATAGTCGCCTATCGGTGCTAATAATGACAATGATAAAGTTTTATGTAAATAGGGATAATAATGAGGTAGCAACCCTGGAATAGGTCCCGATATGGGGACAAATTCACATCCGACATTATAGAGATGAATTTTTCCACCAGTAACATACTCATCCTCCCCATTCATATATCCAGACACGATTTCGATGGGTTGATTGATTTGGTGTCTTTGTTTTAGAAATTGTAGAGCCGGCCATCCTGAAATTGGAAGAGGATTAAAATTTAGATGTATATCATCCGGATATGTATACTTCGTAAAATGACGTATTCCTTGACTATCATCTATAGTTTCTTTTTTCACTCTTAATTTGCGGTCGTACGAATATGTCTTAGTAGTAGTTAATGAATCTCCTTGATTAAAATCTTTCGTGATTTTTTGAGTCAAAACATCTGGATATATATATAGTTTTTTTGACATTTCTACTCCATAATCACAATCAAAAATAACTATTGTGTCAGTACATATTTGCTCTGGTGAAATCACATGGTTTCCAATGGGATCTTCCAACTCGGAAGTGATATCATTATATTTATAATGAATCGACTTTAGTGATGTGTCTCCAGATTTATTGTACTCAATTGATGTTACTTTTCCCCACTTTTTTAATTGATTACCATACAAAAGTTGGCCTTCCAGTATTCCGAATTTGCGATTTTCACAATAGTATCTTTCGTTTATGTTTTCATCATTTAAAGATGTGTATGAGTCATCTCCTGTATCGAATTGGTATATTGTTTTATTAAAACTGCTATTAGAGGCATTAGTTACGTTTTCGACTACTTTGCCATATCCAATATGAGTTTCCAACAAATTATAATTGGCGTCATATCGTATCGGCCATCCAGTTTCGGGATACAAGTTTTCTGCAAGATTATACACTCTCAAATTATCATAATATATTCCATCCGAATATGTATATGATTTTGTCTCTACGAGATGGTTATACCTGTCATATGTTTTCACCTCATGTATACGTACGCCCTTTTTATTCCCACTTTCATTGGTCGTATTCATTGAGATATTTGAATCTTCTAACACAGTATATTTTCTCTTTTTATCATAACTATATGGTTGATATGAGTAAGTTTGATACCCGCCTGTCGGATAGGTTAATTTCTGAAGCAACGCTATACTGGAATAGCCTACATAATATCCATAATCATCCGATTCTGTAGATAAGCCTGTTAATGGATCATAATTGGGGTTTGTATTTGATAAATCAGGATACGTACCATTATTATAATTCATTTGGTACATGCCTACACCACTAATCTTCAAGGAACTCAAAAAACGCCACTTATAAGACTTCGAGGAATATGAACGACCTTGGTATTCATATGTCATAGTAGCATTTTTGATTATTTCATCAGATGCATATATGAGCACGGAATCTAATTGATAATTATGCGAACAAATACCATAGTCAGTAGAATTGTACATTTTCGTAGTTTCTTGAGAATTACAAAAAACTATTCTCAAAGGCTGTTCACCTGAAACCAGAATAGAATCCAGACAGCACGATTTCGTCGCGGAATATAAGTAGTAGGAGTTATTATGAGTATAAGGTGGAGCATAGAATGTGAGAAGGCAAAGGTATTCTTCTTCTTCATAAGGAGAACTGAAAACATATGAAGCATTATTGGCGAAAATTTGCAGATAAATTCCTGCCATCATATTAAAATAGGGTCCAAATCGGTCAAAATACTCATTAAATTCCCATAAAGGGTCACCTCCGCCTGGTACCCCCGGACGATGTCCTTCTCTGGCTGGTTTATAATAGAAAGTCACTTCACGTCCGTTAGGAGCAATAATCTTAGAAAGATGCCATGTACTGACAATAGCTGGATTTGCTTCGTATTCAGATCCAGAATATACAAACATCCCACGATTTATCGCACTGACAGTATATTCTAATTTTGATATATCCCCTCCAAAAATATAAGTATAGCCATCATTAGTTTTGATGGTAATACTCGAATTCTCTTTGGGATACGGTAAAACTCCAGGATTATTAGGCGCTTGTGAAGGATTTGATGGATTAAAAGAGGCGGAAGAAAACATTATCGGGTCCCACTCGCATAGAATTCCTGATAAATCAACATCGACGAAGTCTCCGCTAATAATCTGTACTTTCCCTGCATTATTAATCATAAATGAACCTCTATGACCTAAGAAATTAAAATGGAAAATATCGGGCATGTAATCCACTACGTAATCACAACCATCTCCTACATTATGCCAAAGTTTACCATTCAGTACACATGCTTGCGAATTTGAGGCGAGTGGAAGTTCAAAAACATCACTTAAATTCAGATTATTTGCATTGGTATTTTGAGTAATAAAATGATACATTCCTTCAACACCTACATGATAAGAAGCACCTGCTTCTATACCTTTTATTTCATCGGGAGCACCATTAACCTCTCGGGTTATACAGCCTCCGGCTTCAAGAAACCAATTATACCCCACATATCCGGAATGTTTGCGGGGCTTAAAACCTTCTGCATTGTAATGCAAAGCTATGTCCATTCTAAAATCGGGATCATCCAATGTATAAATAGGAATAGATTGATGCATACGCCCTGTAAATAGAGAAGTTTGAAACTCTCCATACCGAAACATATCAGCAACATTCGGAGACACGGAGTTAACATTATAAAAGGCTCCTGCATTATAATCAACACCTTCTAAATTTCTCGTATTATTTGGATGCACATTCATTATTATAGAACTTGATGCTATAACCAATAATAATTTACGAAAATAATGTTTCATAACACTAACTATAATTTTATTATATTTCCGGAAACAATGGTGTCATCTGCGTGGATATATACCACATACGAACCAATGGGAAGACCTGACATGTGAATAGTGGTTGTATGTTCCCCTTCATCCTCCTGACGAAGCGGTGTCTGATAGGTGGTTGTACCTCCATTATAGTGAATTGATATATATACACCGGCAGCACGGGTCAATGAGTAGTTTACATGCAAATCCGAATAAACAGGACTAGGCATAAAGGCGATATTTGTTACAAGACTGTCTGTAAGTACTTCGTCAATATCCTGTTCTTCCTCTCTTGGCAACGGCATGTTTTCCGGCTCTTGAGGATTATAATAGGTAGCAGCGGCAATAGCGGTATCCGTGCCATGGACGGCGCATACCCGAGTGCTCTCAAGCAAAGGGTAACGGCAATAGGAGGAATACCAGATATATCGCTCTTCTTTGACTGCGGTGCGCCTTTTACTATCTTGATACTGAAAAACCGAATGTAGCCGCAAGGCTGAGTCCAAAGTCAATTCCGGCAATATCAACCGCCCGGTAGCATCGGCAGATACAGAATACGTCCCCTCCGTACTAATCGGCAATATATGGCAATATTGTCCTTTGCCTATTGCTGCGCCGCCCAATGAATCCCCATACTCAAACGGAAACTTCATTACCGGTACAGGAATCAAGTACCGCACATGCGCACGAGAGGTTTCGTAACCGGTCTGCCATAACGTATCCTGCGCTAAATGATAATAGAGATTGCTGTGTTCCCGATGAAGACCGATAGATGCAGCATCAGGAGCATAATAATCCACATCAATTATCTCTGCACTATCAATAGGAAGCCCAGAGAAATCCCAAATACAATTTGTGCCGCTGTCAGTAACTTGTATATAGGACAGTTTATAGACTTGCAAGCTGTCTGTAGAAACCGGTGTATGGCGTTCCGCCGTCAGTATCTGTGCATAGGAAGGTACGACAAAGAGAATACCTATCCACATAAATAAGGCGAATATATGACGATTCCTGCGCATGTACGTGTACTTAATTAAATTATTCAACAATAAATTGTCCTACTAAGTCACCACCTGCGGTTTCTATGCGGAGGACATACATGCCTGCGTTGGTAATCGGGCGGGAGAGAGAGTTGGTGAACTGCTCGTTAACGACT
>CALEPS010000020.1 GCA_937910305.1 uncultured Bacteroidales bacterium
AAAATTTGTCAAACAGATAACTTCCACTCAAATATGTGAATTTTTAGAAGTACCCATAAGATATTATAATGAGGAGCAAACAAGAAAATTCTATGTCAGTTGCCCCGAATGACATTCGGGAAAATCAACATAGGGAGCATAATAAGGATCAGCACTGGCACTGGCAAAAGCAAGGGACGGCATGGAAAGGTATCGGAATTTATCATATCACTCTGTCGGTAACTAATCGTGAACCGTTATTAGGTACACTCGTTATTCCGGATAATGATCCTACACAAGCCTATATTAAACGCACAGAATTAGGTGAAAAGGTGATAGATTGTTTATGGAGTGTGCCAAAACACCATCCGGATGTCCGCATTATAAGTTTTGACATTATGCCGAATCACTTACATACTATCTGGTATGTGGTTCATCCAATGCCAACCGGAATCAAAAGCGTTGCGCGTGGTTTTTGGCAAGCAGTTAAGCAGATTGGAAGGGAATATTCTATGTCAATTGCCCCGAATGACATTCGGGATAATCAACATAGAGAGGTGAATCCCATATTCTCAGAGATGCCGTTTATACGTCCTCTTTCCCGGAAAAATCAACTTGATACAATGATTCGCTACACTTGGCTTAATCCTCAGCGATTGGCGACTATGCAACTCATGCCGGGTTTCTTCCGCATACAAGATAATATTGTAATTGCCGGTAGAACATACAGAGGATTGGGAAATGTGGAACTATTATATAAAAAGGAGTATTTGCCTGTACATGTACGAAGTATATGGGTGGAAGCTGCGAAACGTGGAGATGATAAGCAACTGCGAAACTATATGAATGAATGTATTTTGGCAGCGAGAAATGGTACAATCATGGTCTCACCATTCATATCGGAAAAAGAGAAAGCAATAATGGAGGAACTGCTCAAAGAAAGACTTCCATTCATTTACATCGCTGATAACGGCTTTCGAGACTATTACAAGCCAAAAGATGTTTTGTTTGATGCGGTCGCTCAAAAACAGTTGCTCATCCTCAGCCCATGGGAATACGATGCGCATAAAAAACATGTCAGCCGTGCTGAATGTGTTGAGATGAATAAAATGGCAGAGGAAATCTCTAATATGTAAAAAAATAGTGGTCTAAAACAATAGTCATACGGATCATTAGCTCACGAATGGGTTGTGTATGTCATTCAAAAAAAGTAAACAATAGAGGTCTAAAACAATAACGTTGAGGAACAGTGAGCACTCGCCGTTGTTGTGTATGTCATTCAAAAAAGTAAACAATAGAGGTCTAAAACAATCTGCATACTTTTTATTTCATGCGAGCGTATGTTGTGTATGTCATTCAAAAAAGTAAACAATAGAGGTCTAAAACAATAGACCTTGTATAAGACCTTAAAACACAACAAATTATACATTGTTTTAGAATTAGAAAAAGCGGCACTGTGAAGTACTGCTTTTTCATTTCATTAACCACTTTTCGTTTCCTAAAACAACTCCAACTGTTGCACCGGTTGGTCTTTCAAGACTTCTTTGCAGCAATCAAAAATCTGCATGTCCCCAAACTGTTTATCTGTTATGCGGAGTATCCCGATCTTTCCGAACGGAGGCATCCATTTCTTTACCCGCGCTATATGCACATCTGCATTTTCGGCACTCGGACAATGCCGCAGGTAAATGGAAAACTGAAACATAGTGAACCCATCCATCAAGAGCTTCTTGCGGAATAGGGCATATTCCTTCCTGTCTTTCTTGGTATCAGTAGGAAGGTCGAACAAAACCAGTACCCACATAATTCTATATTCGCTGAACCGCGTATCCATTTCTTAGCCCGAGAAAGGGCACGATTAACTAAGTTTTATGCTGCAAAATTACAGGAAAAAACGGAAATATCAAAATTATTTACGGAATTATTTGCATATTTGCTAAAAAAGCAGTACCTTTGCACCAACTTTTTGAATGACATACACAATAAGGATTATTCCGATGTGTAAACATTTAGGGTGGGAGGCAACTCTCGCCCTTTTTTGTTAACCTCAACGACTCATTTACGACTCTTTTACGACTCATTTAGCACTCATTCTCGAACCATTATCGAGTCATTCTCGAACCGTTTTCAAGAGATGGTGGGGTATCTCGGGTAGATAGCCGTTTTTCTCTCCATTTGAAGCCGCGGTGGGGCCGACGTCGTCCTAGGGTGGTCGCGTGATGGTCGCGTTCCCGACTCGGTAGTAAGTCGATGACTAATGTGTGTAAGGGGCATGACTAATGTGTGTAAGGGGCAAGTAAGACTTAAATAAGGGTTAAATAAGGCTCTCGATTTTTAAACTTGGCATACGTGTCGGCAAGGAGGCTGGGAAAAGTCAGAACGGGACAAAGAGCCTGTAGAGAGCGAAAAGTTTGTAGATTTAATGGCAAAAAATGTCCAAACGCTTGCGTATGTCAAAAAAATGTTGTATCTTTGCAGTCGTTTTTAACATAGTTAAACTATTAGAAAGACCATGAAGAAGAACATTCTATCTGTATTATCCGTAATTTTATGCGTGGGAGCGAGCGTGTTCGCGCCCGAGGCAGGAGGCTTGAAGGCTGAGAATATCGGCGTTCCGGCGGAGTGCGAGGACGTGATGTTACAGGCGTTCTACTGGGACAGTTATAAGACCCAGTCCGGTTCGGACAGCAAGTACGGCAGAACCAAATGGATTGATCTGCTGAAGGATACCGCAGCTATCAATGCCAATTTTGACTTGGTATGGCTGCCGCCAAGCGCTAAAGCAGGAACCGACGGAGTGGGATACAACCACAGGCAACTGAGCAACCAGGACAGCTCGTGGGGAACACGCGGGAGATTGAACGACCTCATCCAGGCGCTGCATGCCGCCCATACCAAAGTGCTGGCGGATATCGTGATCAACCACCGCGCCAACAAAAGCAACTGGTGTGACTTCGATGAAGATGTGTTCGGAGAGGGCTATGGGTCCTTCCAGTTGACCGAGGAGCACATATGCAGCGACGATGAGTGTTTCACCAATACCTCTTCTACCTGTTATGGCAGTTCCGTTCACGGCGCAAAGGACACCGGTTCCAAGTTTGACGGTCTGCGCGACCTGGATCACACAAGCGAGTATGTGCAGGAATGGGCAAAAACGTATATGCGATGGATGCTGGATTCCATGAAATATGACGGATTTCGTCACGACATGACACTCGGCTTCCATGGCAGGTACCTGAAGATGTACAACGAGGCTTCGCAGCCGTATATATCCGTCTCGGAGTTATGGGAAGGTATCTCACGCCAGAAACAGCACCTGGAGGAATGCGAATACAACACCATGGTCTTTGATTTCCAGCAGAAATACCTGCTGCATAACGCGATCGTGAAAGGCAGTTACAGTCTGCTGAAAAAGAACACGAACTCTTTCCGCGGACAGGGGCTGGAGAAATACGCCGTCACTTTTGTCGATAACCACGACACGTTCGAGCGCGACGGTTACGGCAACAACCAGTTCGGCGGCCAGTACTGCGATCTGAATAACGCTACGGTGAAAGCGAACGTGCTGCAGGCGTATGCGTATATCCTCTCCATGCCGGGTGTGCCGTGTGTCTTTTATCCCCATTGGAGCAAATACAAGGACGCTATCAATACGCTCATCTCCGTCCGCAAACAGGCGGGTATTCACTCGGAGAGCGAGGTGCTGGAAGAGACAAGCGGCAGCTATTCCTATTCGGCAACGATCCAAGGACACCACCGTAAGGTCGTTCTGCGGCTGGGTAAGAACCGCGACATGACCATTCCTGCCGGATACTGGAAATGCGTGGACGGCGACTACTACACCGTCTATATCGAAGTGGGAGAAGGGATAGAGACAACCCCCACCGACTCCCCCTCAAAGGTAGAGAAGATCCTTAAAGACGGTAGGCTTTATATTCGTCATGGCGAGCATGTCTATGACGCAACGGGGAAGAAAATTGAGAATTGATAATTGAGAATTCTTAGCCCGAAGGGCACGATTATTTGACAAGTCAAATTTTGAGAATTGAGAATTGAATAAAACTAACAAAACTAATATAATACGATGAAAAAAATAATCACATTTATTTTTGCAGTGCTTTGCATGACGATGTCGTTTGCGCAGAGTTATGGTATTTTAGTGAACGGCAAGATGTATTATGCGGCTTCGTACGAAGGACCGGATCCTTACGGTGAGGGTTTTGAGCAGTATCTGGCGCATGTGCAGGTCAGCAGCGGCGATTATTGCCAGCTCTATGACTACGACAACAAGGCAGCATGGGCAAAGCCGCTGAACGCTTCTTCGGCAAGCGGATTTACGTATGACGAAGCCACCCAGCGCTACAACGTCACGGCGGCAGGTTGTTTTGATTTTTATATCAAACTGAAATGGGAAGCCGATGAGTTGTATATCGGTCCGGGTTCGAACTGCGGTGCAGGAATAGACATTGACAGCGACGTGAAGCCTTATACGGGCTCGGCTCCTGCGAAATGTACGGACGTGATGCTGCAGAGTTTCTACTATGACAGTTATCAGGACAAGGGCTACGGTCGCACCAAATGGATCGACTGGAATAACGGCGCGAATAACACCAGCGCTGCGGAGATCGGCAAATGGTTTGATCTGGTCTGGTTGCCGCCAATGAGCAAATCGGAAGGCGGAACGGGTTACCACCCGCGTAACTACAGCGATCTGAACAGCGACTGGGGAACGGAAGGAACCTTGAAGACTTTGATCTCTACCTTGCATCAGAACGGAGCGAAAGTGGTAGCCGACATCGTTATCAACCACTGCGCTAACAAGTCCTCCTGGTGTGATTATTACACCTTCGATTTCGGATCCTACGGCAAATTCACACCGGACGCTTCGTGGGTCTGCAGCACGGACGAGATGAACTCCAGCAGCGACGCCGGCACTTGCTACGGCAAGGCAACCGGAGCAGCGGATGACGGTTATGGTTCCGAGGCGAACTACAGCGCAGCGCGCGACTGGGACCACAACAACGCACAGGTGCGCAATATGTGCAAGGCATATCTCAAATGGCTGCGTAACGATATTAAGATCGACGGCTTCCGATATGACTATTGCAAGGGCTTCCATAACAGCCATATCAACGACTATAACTCGGCGGCGCAGGCTTATTTCTCCGTCATGGAGTACTGGGACGGCAATGTGAACACACTCCAGGCGCACCTGACGGACGCCGGCTGGAACACCTGCACCTTCGATTTCGCAACCAAGTATACGGCCTTCAACCAGGGAATAGCGTCCGGCGACTACGGCAAGTTGAAAGGTGCAGGTCTGCCGGGAGTGGGCAAGTCCCGCTATGCCGTTACCTTCCTCGACAGCCATGACTCCTTCCAACGCGACGACAATGAGTTCTGCGGCAAGAACAACTCAATGAAATATCCGGGTAAGATCCAGCAATGCTACGCGTATCTGCTCTCCATGCCGGGTATTCCGTGTGTGTTCTATCCCCACTGGGTGAAGTTCAAAGACCAAATCAAGCAAATGATCAACGCCCGTTATAAGACCGGCGTTCATAGCGAGAGTGCTGTTTCTGACGAGGCGGGTAACGGTTATTACAAGGCTACCATTACCGGCACGAACGGCGAGATACGCCTACTGATCGGGCCGAACAGCGGCTATAACACCACGCCGTCCGGCTACACGCTGGCGGTCAAAGGCGAGAACTACGGCGTGTATTACAAGACTACCTCCGCACGCGGCGACAAGGACAAGAACCGTACTCCGCAAGGCATAGAGGAAGTAACCTCCACCAACTCCCCTTCAAGGGGAGAGAAAGTGCTCCGCGACGGTCAGTTGTTGATCAAAGTGGGCGAACAGATGTACGACATGATGGGTAACCGTATCCAATAAAGACATCTAATTTATTAACAAATATCTAAAATTTAATACGACAATGAAAAAGATTTTTACCATGTTTGCTGCAGCATTGATATCATGTGCTACGGCGTTGAATGCCAAAACAATTTATCTAAACACAGGCGGTGCTGAATTATGGAACCAAGCAGGTGCTGTGTTCTTTGCCCATTCATGGGGAGAAGCAGATAATGATGTTTTGATGACAGTTGAGAGCGGCGATGTATATAAAGCAGACATCCCAGATGGAAATAACAATATTTTATTTGTGAGAATGCCTGAAGGTAGCACTGCTTTGAATTGGGACACAAAGTGGAACCAAACAAGTGATTTGATTATTCCGGACGGTCAAAATTGTTATACCATTACCGGCTGGAATAACGGTGATGGCTCATGGTCGTTATATGGAAGTGGCGGTCAAGGTGGTCAAGGTGGCCAAGGCGGACAAGGCGGCACGACAGACGGCAACCCACGTTATTACTACAAAGGATTTATTGACGATGCAGACTTCGAGCCCGATGCATCCTCTCTCTTCCACGACGGTGTAGCTACTATCAGCTTTGTCAAGAACGCAATGCTGTTCGTGATCTATCAGGTGGACGGTCAGGAAGGTGTTCAGTATATGACTTCCGAATGGATTGACGGTCCGGACCATGCAACTCTGTCTGTTAATGGTAACGGAGGCTACAATAAATGGAACTGCCCGATGGGAACCACGACTTTGTATCTGTATGACAACGGAGACGGCACCCTTGAGATCTCCAGCAAACCGATGGCGGGCAAGACCCTCGTCAGCGGCGGACAAGGAATAGAGGAAGTGAGTCAGAAGTCGGAAGCCGAAAGCCGAAAGTTCATCAAGGACGGCAAACTTTATATCCGTGTCGGCGAGAAAGAGTACGACGCAACGGGTCGTCAGTTGTAGTAAATGGGTGCGCCCGCGTGTCCGCGCGGGCGTCCATTACATAATTATTTAAATACGTATAGTTATGCGCAAGAGTTTTCTTTGCCTCATGGTGTTGTTCGCGCTCTGCGTCTCGGCGCAGGTGTCCACCAATCCGGCAATTATAGAACCCAATTATACCGGTAAGATAACCATTACCTTTGATCCCAAAGGCGGCAACGGCGGTATGGCTACTGCCACCAAGTGTTACGCCCATACGGGCTATTGTACCAAGACCCAGAACTGGCTGGGCGTGAAAGCCGACTGGCGTTCGGCTTCCGCTCCGCAGTTGACCAAGACTGCTGACGGCAAATGGCAGCTGGAGATTGACAATATGTACACTTATTATAACATCCCCTCGGGAACAGAGGTGTACGCGCTGGCGTTCGTGTTCAACGACGGCCCTGGCGGAACGAAAGAAGGCAAGACCGCTTCGGGAGGGGATATCTTTATCGTCATCGGCGAGGAGAACTCGTCTTCCGATATATGGGAGGCTGTGAAAGAAGTACAGCCGGTGACGGGAACCCGTCCTTCGGGTGTTGATCAAGGTATCTACTACGGTTCGGACGGTACGTCTGTGACCCTTTGTACCTATGCTGCTTCCAAGACGGCGCCTGCCAAACGTGTCTTCCTTCTCGGCGATATGACAGGATGGAAACTGGATGCGGCGCACCAGTTGAAGCGGGACGGCAATTATTTCTGGATCACCCTGACCGGTCTGGAGCCGGGCAAGGAATACCGTTTCCAATATGCTGTAGAGCGCGCGGACGGCGTGAAGAAACAGATCTCCGACCTCTATTCGGAGAAAGTTATTCACCCGGACGACCAGTGGGAGCCGCGCAGTGCAGACCCGACGCTGATCCAGTACCCGCTCAAGGGTGCCGACGGCGGGTATGTGACGGTAATACAGACGCAGAAACCCGCTTTCCAGTGGTCGGACGCAACGCTCCATTTCCAGCGTCCGGACAAGAATAACCTTGTTATATACGAGCTCTGGGTGTATGACTATACCGCCAAACGGACACTTGAAGGCGTGCGCGAACGGCTTGATTACCTGCAGCAGTTAGGCGTCAACGCTATCGAACTGATGCCGATATGCGAGTTCGACGGCAACTACAACTGGGGCTACTCGCCTAACCACTATTTCGCGCCGGACCGCGCCTACGGCTCGGAGAACGACATCAAGACTTTCATAGACGAATGTCACCAACTCGGCATGGCCGTTATCCTTGACATGGTGTTCAACCATGCAACGGGGCTTAACCCGATGAACAAACTCTACCCGTACGGCACGGACCTGGCAAGCAACCCGTGGTTCAACGTCACGGCTCCACACAGCGACAACGTGTATGAGGACTGGAACCATGATTTCGAGCCGGCGCAGAAGATGTTCAAACGCGCTATCCAATACTGGCTCCGGGAGTATAAAGTGGACGGTTTCCGCTTCGACCTCAGCCATGGTTTCTGCGGCACGACGAAGAACTCGGTGACACACCTCAAGGACTACTATAACAACGCCCTGAAGGCTGTTTCGCCTACCGCTTATATGATTTGCGAGCACTGGGGCGACCAGATGGGTTCCGAGCGTCCGCAGCTGATTAACGAAGGCATGCTATGTTGGAATAACACCAACAACGCTTATTGCCAGACCGCCATGGGATGGCTCAAAGACGGCGATTCTTTTGCCGAGGCTAACAAGGACGGCTATGTCTCTTATTGCGAGAGCCATGACGAGGAGCGTATGCAGTACAAGTGTAAGATGTGGGGCAACGGAGACGTCAAGACCGACCTCGCCACCCGTATAGCCCGCGTGCCGGCTAACGTAGCGATGAACGTGCTCCTGAACGGATCGCACATGATGTGGCAGTTCGAGGAGATAGGATATGACTTCTCGATCAACAGCGATGTGGACCACTTGAACGGAAACAAGAGCGACTACCGTTGCAATAAGAAACCGCGTCCGGAGCCGCTCGGCTATTTCCACGACCCGGACCGTGTAGCCGCCTACACCAAGTGCGCCCAGGCTATACGTCTCCGCACGGAGATTATGCCGGACGTGTTTGCAGGCAATCCGACAGCCCAGTCGCTCGGCTCGGGCGCCAAAGTGCGCTATGTGCAATGGGGAAGCGACGTGTATGTGGTGGCGAACTTCGACATCAGCGCGCAGAGCACCACTCTGCCTTCCGGTACATGGTATGACTACTATGCCGGCGGTACCAAGACCGGCGCTGTCTCCCTGCAGCCGGGAGAACTGAAGATCTTTACAGGCAAACAAGTGACGCTGCCGGTTATCAATACCGATCTGGAGTCTCTGCTGCCCATTGAACAGGTGACAACGGAGCAAGTACGGAGTACCAAGATTCTCCGCGACGGTCAGATACTTATCCTCCGTGGCGACAAGACCTATAACCTTCAGGGACAAAGAGTTAAGTAATACTCGGCCTGTAAAACGTAATGTACATTGCCATAGCAGGAAATATCGGAGCAGGAAAGACGACGCTGACGAAGATGTTAGCGAAGTATTACGGATGGGAGCCGCGGTTTGAATCCGTGAACTTCAATCCGTACCTGGAGGACTATTATACGGACATCAAGCGCTGGGCGTTCTGTCTGGAGACCTATTTCCTCAAGGAGCGGTTCAAGGACATGATCCGCGTCCAGCAATCCGGGCATACGATTGTGCAGGACCGCTCGATCTTCGAAGGGGTCTATGTCTTCGTCAGGAACAACTACGAACGGGGCGACCTCAGCGAACGAGACTATCAGACCTTCATGGAACTCTTTGACCTGCTGAAATCCCAGATGAAAATGCCCGATATGATGATTTATCTGCGCAAGTCCGTGCCCGCACTCGTTGCACAGATCCAGAAAAGAGGACGCGACTATGAGCAGCAGATGGAGATCGACTATCTCAAGGGTCTGAACGACAAATACGAAGATTTTATCTTCCGCCGGTATGAGGGACGGGTTCTCGTCATTGACTCCGACGGCATGGATTTTGAAAACAACCCCGCTGACTTCCGGATGGTTATCAATAAGATTGATGCTGAGCTCTTCGGACTATTCAGCGAAAATAACTGGAAATAATATGCATATAGCTGTAGCAGGAAACATTGGTTGCGGTAAGACCACGCTGACCAATATGCTCGCCAAACATTATGGCTGGGAACCGCGGTTTGAATCCGTGGAGTATAACCCCTACCTCGAGGATTTCTATGCCGACATGGCTCGATGGTCGTTCAACCTGCAGGTCTATTTCCTCAACAAACGATTCAAGGATGTGGTGGAGATCGGCAAGTCGGACAAGTATATCATTCAGGACCGTACGATCTACGAGGATGCGCGCATCTTTGCGCCTAACCTCCATGACCAGGGCATGATGTCTGACCGCGATTTCGAGAACTACCAGGATCTCTTTGACCTCATGACTACGCTTGTCAAAATGCCCGACCTGCTCATCTATGTGAGGGCTTCCGTGCCTACGCTCGTGGCGCAGATCCAGAAACGCGCACGAGGCTATGAACAGCAGATCAAGCTGGACTACCTGCAAGGACTCAACGACAAGTACGAGGCATGGATCAAGGATTATAAAGGCAATCTCCTGATCGTGGACGGAGACCATGTCAAGTTCGGCGACAACCCCGAGGACTTCCGCTGGGTCACCGACCATATCGACGCACAGCTCTTCGGACTCTTCCCCTTCGAAGCAGAGGAGAAGACCGGCAAGGAGATATAAATGATTCAGCATTTCTTGGATTATATTGCGATAGAGCGGAAATACTCGCCGCGTACGGTGGAGGCGTACAGGGACGACTTGCGCGATTTCTGCCGCTACATGGGGTGGGGTGACGCTCCGTCCGACGAACAG
>CALEPS010000021.1 GCA_937910305.1 uncultured Bacteroidales bacterium
CGGGTCTGACAGAGGTCAAACGCGACGGTCTGGAGGCGCATTACCTCGCCGGAGGACATATCGAACGCGTTGTACATGCGCTCGTCTCCGCTAACAAAGCCGGTATAGACCTCTCCTTCCAGATGGCTACGGCGATAGACCTGGCGGGACGCGATGTGTTCGAGGCGGTGCAGATGAGTGTGAACCCCAAGGTGATTGACACGCCTCCTGTTGCCGCTGTGGCGAAAGACGGTATCCAGCTCATCGCCAAAGCGCGTGTCACCGTCCGCGCGAACATCCGCCAACTGGTGGGTGGTGCCGGAGAGGACACGATCCTCGCACGCGTAGGAGAAGGTATCGTCAGTTCCATCGGTTCCGCCGAGAGCCACAAACAGGTGCTGGAGAACCCGGATTCGATCAGCAAACTGGTGCTCTCCAAAGGACTCGACGACGGTACGGCATTTGAGATACTGTCTATTGATATAGCGGATATCGATGTAGGTAAGAATATCGGTGCGCAGCTGCAGATGGACCAGGCGGAGGCGGACAAGAACATCGCCCAGGCGAAGGCGGAGGAACGCCGCGCAATGGCTATCGCCAGCGAGCAGGAGATGAAAGCGAAAGCGCAGGAAGCACGCGCCAAGGTGATCGAGGCGGAGGCGCTCGTACCGCAAGCTATGGCGGAGGCTTTCCGTAACGGAAACCTCGGGATCATGGATTACTACCGGATGCAGAATATCCAGGCGGATACCACCATGCGCGAACAGATAGCGGGAGGAGGACAGCCTGCCGCTTCTGCCAAGAAGAAGTGATGGGGAATTGTGAATTGTGAATTGTGAATTGTGAATTGCGAATAGCACTTCTTCAATATTCGATAGAGTGGGCTAACCCGCAGGCGAACATCGGTTTGCTGTACGAGCGTCTGCGCGCCATAGCAGGGCGGGCGGAGATAGCCGTTGTGCCGGAGATGTTCTCTACGGGCTTCTGCACCGACCGTCCCGGGCTTGCCGAAGAATGGATCACAGGTCCTACCTGCCGGGCGCTCCAGCTGATGGCGGACACCTACCAACTGGCTATCATCGGTTCGCTGATGGTTACGGAAAACGGCCGCCTCTATAACCGCGGATTTATCTTCCGCCCGGACGACACGCCGCAGTACTACGACAAACATCATCTGTACCGCAGCGGCGGCGAAGCGGAGTTCTTCACGCCCGGCAACGAACGGAAGATCTTCGATTTCCGGGGCGTCAAGATACGGCTGGCGGTATGCTACGACCTGCGCTTCCCCGTATGGCTGCGCCAGGACAAGCATAACCTCTATGACATCCTCGTATGCGTGGCCTGCTGGCCTACGGTGCGCATCCAGTATTGGGACACACTCCTGTCCGCCAGAGCAGCAGAGAACCATTGCTACGGCATCGGCGTGAACATGACCGGCACCGACGGCATGCAGATGGATTATGTCGGCCATTCGGCGGCGTACGACACATGGCTCAAGGACGTAGCGGGATTTGAAGACTACGAGGAAGGCACGCGTATCGTGGACCTGTCGATAGAGAAACTGCAGCATTTCAGGGATGTGCTCCCGCAATGGGAAGAAGCGGATGAGTTTGAATTGAAAACAGGAATTTGAGAATCAGAAATTGAGAACCGGTGGAGAATAATTGGCACATAAAGCAATTGACGGAGGAGGAACAAGCCGCAGCGGACCGTCTGAGCGCCGAGCTGGATATCAGCGCGGCGGCGGGACGTATCTTAGCCGGCCGCGGACTCCGTACCGCCGCCCAGGCACGGGCGTATATCCGTCCCTCGCTGGACAGCCTGCATGACCCCTTCCTGATGCGCGACATGGGGGCTGCTGTGGACCGCCTCTGCCGCGCGATAGACACCCATGAACGCATCATGGTCTATGGCGACTACGATGTGGACGGCACTACAGCCGTCGCGCTGATGTATTCCTTCCTCCGCAAACTCACGGACAACCTCGTCTATTATATCCCCGACCGCTATACCGAGGGATACGGTATCTCCGTCAAAGGTATTGACACCGCCAAAGAGCAGGGTTGCACACTCGTCATCGCGCTGGACTGCGGTATCAAAGCGGTGGACAAGATAGCCTACGCCACCTCGCTGGGTATTGACTTCATCGTCTGCGACCACCATACGCCGGGCGACGAGATCCCCCAAGCGGTAGCCGTGCTGAATATGAAACGGTCCGACTGCAATTATCCCTTCAAGGAACTGAGCGGTTGCGGCGTAGGGTTCAAACTGGCGCAGGCGTATGCCCTCCGCCGCGGGATGGATATGCGCGAGGTGTACCGTCTGCTGCCGCTGCTCGCCATGTCTATCGCCAGCGACGTGGTGCCCGTCACGGGAGAGAACCGCATACTGGCGTACTACGGGCTCAAAGCGCTCAATGCGCAGCCTACCGAGGGCATGAAGGCTATCATGCGCGTGGCGGGGATAGAAGGAAAGACTGTCACGATCAGCGATCTCGTCTTCCGTTTCGGACCAAGGCTCAACGCCGCCGGACGTATCAAGAGCGGAGCGGAAGCCGTGCGGCTGCTTATCACCCAGGACGCAGAAGCCGCCATGCGCTTCGCACGCGACATAGACTCCTATAACCAGGACCGACGCGATTATGACAGCAAGACGACCGACGAAGCACTCGCTCAACTGGCAAAAGACCCGATGAATCCGGACAGATTCACTACTGTCGTCTTCTCGCCCGAATGGCACAAGGGCGTGGTAGGTATCGCTGCCAGCCGCCTCACGGAGACATGGTACCGACCTACGATCGTGCTCACCGCAGGGGACGACGATATCATCTCCGGCAGCGCACGGTCCGTCAGCGATTTTGATATCTACACCGCTATCGACTCCTGCCGCGACCTGCTCACCAACTTCGGCGGACATAAGTTCGCTGCGGGACTGAGCATGCACAAAGCGGACCTGCCGGAGTTCAAACGCCGGTTCGAAGAATACGTGGCTGCGCATATCACCCCGGAACAACGGGTGCCGACCCTGGATATAGAAGCCGAAGTGGAACTGAGCGACATGGACTGGAAGATGTACCGGATTCTGCAGTGTCTGGAGCCTTTCGGTCCCGGCAACGAGCGTCCGCTCTTCCTCTGCCGCAACCTGATCAACAACCACGGCACACGCGCCGTGAGCGACGGAAGGCATCTGCACCTCGATCTCACCGACCGCGTCGTGGCTATGACCGGTATCGCTTTCGGAGAAGGAGACAAAGCCCTCCACCTCCAGAACGGCAAGAGCGTGGATGTCTGTTTCTATCTGGAGGAGAACAGCTATCGCGGTCACACCTCCCTCCAGATGAATGCCCAGGATATAAAACTCAACGGGTAGGGGGCACTAAAGATCCATAGAATAATGTTTTAGAACATAAAATGCGATAAAAATACAAAAAAAACTTGCAGAACTCAGAAAAAAGCAGTAATTTTGCGAGCAAAATATAATCGCTGGCACCGACAGCGTAAAAAAGCGGTGACATAAAAGGCGTTTATTGACGTTGTTTGCGACTTCTCAGAATCTTCGCAACATTTTGTACTTAGTCCGAACAGCAACAATGAATGTCCCGTGGATATGTAATCTATGGTCCTCGCCCGTATTATGGGCGGGTGGGTTGTACATATCGGGCGTGGACTTCGGTTGTTTTTCTACTTTATTCGGGGATTGCGAAGCCCTTGTCGAGCGTGAAGAATGAACGGACTTCACGCTTTCTTTGTGTATATGGCTTATTGGCGCATATATAGGTGCGTGCATGCGCATGAACCTTAATTATATCGTTAATAACGAAAAATGACATAATGGTGGCAGGGTGCATAGGTGAGGTTTATCATATCTTTTGTATCTTTAAAAATCCCCACCTATGCCGCCACGTGAAGAAAAGAAACACAAGTGGATGCTCTTTGACATATTGGATTACCGTAAAAATCGCAGAATTTTGTTACTTTTTACACATTTTTAAGCGGTAATCCAATAAAAGCGGATTACCGCTTTTGTTATGTACATATGGCTTGGTTGCACCTTGACTATACGCTTCGAGGAATATCCTTTTTTTAAGATTGCAGTATTGCAGAGGAACATGCCCTCTAACCGAGCGACAAGCGGGAGACAACCGAGACACAAGCGGCACAAGAAAAAGACAGAAAAATGCACTCTGATTAAGATAAGAATATTAACTTAAAAACAATAATAACGATGAGAAAAACAAACTCACTCATGCCCTTGGGGCTAAGAAAAAATCTATTCAGGCTATTGATGGTGCTACTTGCCATCGGCTGGAGCACAAATGCCGTGATGGCTGCACCTTCGTATTTCCGCGTGGAGATTATTCCTGTGCTGGAAAACGGAGCTGTAGGTAAGTTGTTTGCGTGTGATAATTCTTCTGCAAATAGCCAGTACAACTATTATTTGTATAATATCGGTAAGGACGGACTATGGACAGTTTGTTCGGACGAGAGCACGCATTGGGAACAGACCATAGAACATGGAGCTGGCGGAAAACCTCAGTTCTATATGATGGCACAACCTGGTGACAAACGGACCATGTTTTATGGATGGTATTGGGATGCTGCCTGCACAGAGCGGCTGAGTTCGACTGCTTCCGGTACGGTTCCCTTTACACATTCTTTTACTGTGTCAGGAAACGGCAGAACGCTTACATCCTATCCGAGTGCTGCCGCTGCTGAAGCGGGAACGAAAATAGTCATTTATGCCAAGTTCGTAAAGACCGTGCCGGATTTTGACTGGTCCACTTTTGCGGTAACTCCTAAAGATGAAGGGAAATACTATATCTACAATATCACTACAGGTAAATTCTTGAAAGCCCCCCAAGGAAATGGTTCTTCTTCGAATCCACCGGTCGTTACTGCTAACCCGGCTGAAGCTACTTTGTTCACTTGTGATTCTGTTTCAAAAGGAACAAAGAGTACTGATTATGATTCTGATGGTGTAAAAGAAGAACGTTCGTACAAGAAATGCTGGTTTACATATAATGATAATGGAACAACTCGATATGCAAGTTCTTCAGGTCATGGGTATTGGTCAACGACATCTAATCCCAATACAATCAATTATTGGATAAATGTATGGTCCGGGGCATCATGGGGAAAAGATACGCTTATGATAGTCAAAGGCGATGCTTCCGGTAGTCATTTTTCCAATTCTCTTGTGACATATTTGGATGGAAGTGTGAATTATGATTCGCCAGGTGGTCTTAAGTGGAATAGCGGATTCTATTGGACTTTTATTCCGGAGGCTGCTTTGCTGTCGCAGTCGGCTGTGACATCTCTGAATGAGAATGGTACGGTTACGATTGATGCTTCTCCGACGGCAACAGGTACTGCGTATGTGAAATTCAATGTGTCGAGCGCTAGTATTCCTGCCGGTTTTGAGTATGAATTAACAGGCGGTGATGGCCATTTTACATTGGGGGATGCTACATGCAGTGGGGGTGTCTTGACCGTCCCTGTGACCTATACAGCACAAAATGTGCATGCCGTTTCGTCTCCGGCTTCGACCGCCACAGTAACGGTTACTTCTGTCAATGGCGGAGATCCTGTTGAGGGAACCGTAACAGCATACGTGGATTTGCAGCCTAAATTCGCCTTGATGGTAGATGAATTGGATTGGAATGCAGAAGGCGAGACTTTCTACAAAGGCATGGAAATTGCCGCTTCGCAGCGTACCTATTTGGCAAACAAACTGATTTATAATCCCGCTCAGACTACTGGCATAGCAGCCAATAATGCAACTTGGACGGCTACGATTGAAGGCACGAACGCGGATCAATTTAAGTTTGCAAACGGTACGCGAGAAGTAAGCGGAGCATATTCGGCAAGTCTGTTGGATGTCATTTATGCGCCGACCACGACTGGCGAGCACACGGCTACGTTACATATTGTAACCAGTTATACAGCATCGAATGGAGAACAAACCTACCAGAAAAATATTACCTTACAAGGCACAGGTTCCGCCGCTTCGCGCATAACGTTTGCGGCAAACGGTAGTGAAACACCGTTGACTGCGGAGAGTTACAATTATGGCGATATCATCGGTACGAATCATAAAGATGTAACGGCGGAGTTGTTTATCTCGCAAATTACCAATCCGTCTTATGTTTGGAATGATCCGGCAGAGGTATTTGAACTCGATGAGAGCACGATTGACTTAACGAAAAAGAATCAAACGCTTTCGTTCCGTGCACATCCGGACAATCCGGTCGCTACTAACACCGATTATACGGCAACTCTGACGGTATCCGGTAAAGGTACCGCTAATGAAGATGTATCAGCTACCTTGACCTTGACCTATCGTGCATTGCCGCTTACCCAAACGACTGTAGAATGGCATTGGGGAACGATGAAGGAGAATAGAACGGTTACCAATCCTATTTCTACCAATTCTGATGGCGCATGGGTACTTACTAAAACAGCAGGAGATGCGGTAACCTACAATGATGCGTCCAAATCGGCTACAGCAGCTTACTTGCACCATGAGCCGGGCAAAAAAGCTGCATACATTCTCTCTATTCCGCAAACTGATACCTATACGGCTTTTGAACAGGAGTATGAAACAGAGATTATACCTCTCCCCGCGCATGTAGTTATTGATCGTCAGGAGTATCTGGGTGATGATAAGGCAGGAACCGACGGCGAATATGGTAAAGTGTCCAAATGGGCATCAGCTTGGGAATCTTGGGATGACGCTACGAAGACGCTACAGGTGAAAGGCGACAAGATTTGGTTTTATTTTAGCGGACAGACAAAGTTTGAGTTTGATTTTACGGAAAGGTCAGGGGCTTGGTATCTATATGAATATGATGCAAACAATACCCAGCATACTATTTGGAATACCTCATACACTCCTACTCTTGGCCATCAAGTAATAGATATTTCCCCGAATACTGTAAAAATAGAAATGAAGGGAAATGGAAAAATGACTAATATAGAGTACTATGAAGTAGATACAATATCCGCAAATTATCCTCAAGTAGCCCTGATTCGAGATGGGAATAATGTAAGTTCGTTGGATGTAACAACAACGTTCTCCAATAAGCGAGTCGTGACCGCTTCGCTCAATGCTACCGCTGCGCAATACTTTGAAATTCGCTCAACCAGTAAGACTACAGGTTCTTCATTTGTATTCAATGGCGATGATGGTCTTGGTCTTGGATTAACGCAAAATAAACTGATTACGGTAGCGCTCAAAGATGGAGTGAATGTCAATGAAGCGCAACAAGCATCCATGGGCAATACCTGCGTGTTGACTCTCTCGGATGACTATACGTATAACCATGAGGAATTATCTTTGCCTATTGTGATTGTTTCCCCGAGTGAAATCACCTACAAACATTCGGATTATGGTACATACGTTGTTACCTACAGCGATAATGAGCCGCATACGGTTTCGAGTGCAGATTATGTAAAAACAATTACAGAAACAGATCCTGCACTTTATGTAGTTACCTTGAGTGCTCCTACTCCTACAGCCTCCGGCTATGTGTTCCAAGGATGGAAGATCGGCGAAGAGATTGTATCTTGCGCTGCTTCGTTTACGACCTCTATTGGTAGGGATTGTGAAGTAATAGCACTATTTGACCAGATTAAGGGCGAATATTTCAAGGTGGGAAATGTTTATTATGATGATCTCACCAGAGCACTTAGCGTGGCGGGCAATTCAGCCGTGGATAAAGTAGTCACTGTAACCAAAGATACCATCTTGGGTGATGGCCATACACCGATTACTTATACTATTCCTGCCGGTGTAACCCTGTTAGTCCCATACAAAGATAACTTCTATACCTTGCAAGAAACGCCGGAGATCGTAAACATGGCAAACAAAGAGGTGTTATCCGCATATCGTACGCTCACGCTAACGGATGGTGTGAATATCATTTGTAACGGAAATATCTGCGTTTCAGCTAAGATACTGTCTTCCAACGGAGGTAATAAATCGGCTTATCCTACGGATGAGTGCGGTGTGATCAATATGACGCATGGTGGACATATTGAATTGAATAGCGGTGCGAACCTCTACTGCTGGGGTTATATCAAGGGTCAGGATATGGACCAAGGAAATAATACCGTTGGTACCGGTACCGTTACCGCCAACGCCGGTTCGGTTGTTTGGGAGAACTTCGAGTTAGGCGATTGGCGAGGAGGTTCCGCTTCCTTGGATATCTATAACAACAACGTTATTGACAAGCGTAAACTCTTCCCGTTCCAGAGCTATGCGATTCAGAATATCGAAGTACCGACTGCTTTTATGTACGGTTCGGTAATGCGTAATTTCACCAGTATCACTACCGGCCTGGGCGACCATGCAGCGGTATTCTCAATGATTGGTCCTTCTGAGACCATGTTCTTGCTTACCGATGAGCAGTCGATGGTACGCACGTGGTATGATCCGACGACGGACTTGACCTGCTATGAGTTGAGCGGTACGGCGCAATTGGATGCATTGCATATTACGGTATATGTATCGATGAGTTCAGAGGACTTCATCTTACCTATCTGCAATAGTATGCACATCATCTTAAAGGATTGTAACATGACGCTCTCCAACCCGCTTATGATGCAGGCAGGTTCTATCATCGAGATAAAACCGACGGGTACGGTTAATCTGGAGAACGAACTCTATATGTATGATAAGGACCAATGGGGGTTGTATGCGCACAACTACTATTTCCGTTCCTTCAATAGCCTCACCAGCCATAAAGACCGTGGTGCAGAAGACTCCAAAGAGGGGCTGGATGATGCGAAGCTGATTGTGGATGGTGTGCTGAATGTACAGAATGGTGGTAAGATCTATACTACAGCCGGCGGAGCAAACGTGATGGGTAACGGTGGCGGCGAACTTCATTTCAAGCAAGCGCTACCCGGTCCGGAACGTTTGTGGGCAGTCAGAGTGATTGGTGAATTACCATACATCAAATGGGAATATAATGACGCAACGGCCGCTAACCTCTGCAATGAAGATAACTCCTATACCAAAAGCCAAGCAAGTACTTCTTATTATAATATACATGGTCGCTGGTTTGAGGAGGAGGATAAAAACGAACTATCGGATCACACCTATTGGTTCCGTTACCTCAGTGATGGTAACACTGGAGAAGTGGAAGGAACAGCTGCTGTTTATTCGCACGATAAGACCGGTCTGGAAGCACGCATGAAGTGGTTCAATGTATCGCAGGATGTGGAAGCCGAAGATTACTGTCCGGACTGGTGGAAAGGCGCGACCCCGACTGCTTTCTACAACTATTCCATGCTCGGCGAATGGCATCAGTTCATTGAGACGGAAAATGCTAATATATATAGTGGTTCCGATAACAAACTATATCAGAAAGACGGATGTATGATGGCCGAAGAGGGAGCTGTAGATAAAAATTGTCTCTATACCTTTGATGGTGTAAAGAAGGCATTAGTAGATGGTCATTTCATACCGCTTGAAAGCAACGGTTACGACCCTGCTTATCACAATGGAGAGCAATACTATATCTGCTTCTCCGGCTGTAACTGGCATGAGGCTACTCCGTATGCCGGTGAAAGCAAGGCTTATACCATCCATCCTGAAGATGAGGATCTGCATTATATCTGGTTCAATAACGACTGGATGAATGTGTTGCGCGACGAGCCTTTCTTCTATACAATGGACGAGCAGACCAATGTCAAGACCTATTATGAGTATGTCAACGGCGACTGGGAGATTGCGACCCCGTATGTCAGCGTCACCGATGCCGCAGAGACCCGTACGTTCTACATGATTAAGGAGGCTTTCAATGTAGCTTCTATCAAGAAAAACGCTACTATCACCCTCTTGCGTGACCTGCCGAACGTATCGGAGGTATTGAGCTATTCGACGCAGAACACAACCTGCACGCTCGACCTGAACGGACATCTCTTGGGCGGTAATATAGCAAACTTGCTAACCGTCAACGCACCGGGTGCCACATTCACGATTACCGATAATACTGCTCTGAAATTAGGTAAGATCAGCAACACCCAAAGCAAAGCGGTCTATGTGCAGAAAGGTGCGCTTGTTGTAGCTAACGGTACCATCGAAACAACCGCTGCTAACGCTATCGAAGGAGCTGCTTCAACAACCATTACCATCAACGGCGGTTATTTCGCAGCGAATACAAAATGTGTACAGACAGCAGGCTCTTGCTCTATCAGCGGTGGTTATTTTACCAAAGATGCGAACTTGATAGCCTATGCAGCTGCGCATAAGTATCCGTTTGAGACGACCGATCCGAAATATAAATATGAAGTATCCGATGCATGGACAATCATCTTCAAGAATGGCGAGACCACGCTCCAGACGCTGCGTCTGAAGCCGGGTGAGACGCCTGTCTATACGGAAAACCAACCGACGAAAGACAATCAGAAATTCACCGGCTGGTCTCCTGCCATAGTTCCGGCAACAGCTGATGTAACCTATCAGGCACAGTTTGAAACAGCAAGTGCAAGCGAGAGCCGCGTCACGTTGAACTCCAACGGAGGTAACGAAGGCTTGCAGTATGTATATGTTTCTACAGGTAGTGCAATAGGTACCGTACCGGAGGGAACCACCAAAGAGGGTTATATCTTCGCCGGTTGGTTCACAGCCGCCAATGGAGGCACGCAGATAACGTCATCCACTACCGTTTCGGCAGACGTAACCTGGTATGCACACTACACAAAGGCTTCCTATACATTGACTTGGGATGCTAATGGCGGCGAGTTGTCCGGAGTTTATACCCATGGCGAAGTTGAGTACGGCGCAGCTATCACCGCTCCGACGGCTACGATGTCCGGTCACACCTTCCTCTGTTGGAATGTTACTCCGGCTGCGACTATGCCTGCGCAAAACGTAACATACACTGCCCAATGGTCCATTGCCGCTAAACACTTCTTGCAGAACATTGATGGGTCGTATCCTGCAGCTCCGGAAGCAACTGAGGATATATCCGGCGAGGCAGGTGAGTATGTTACTCCGGCAGCGAAGACCTATGACGGCTTTATCACGCCGGCAACGCAGACGGTTCGGATCGGTGAAACGACTGAGGTAACGTATAACTACGCTCGTCGTACCTATACACTCACCCTTGATGCTACAACCAACGGCGGTACTTGCGCTACAGCTTCGGTTGAAGTAAAACATGGCGCTACACCAACGCTGCCGGTAGCTACTAAAGAGGGCTATACCTTCCAAGGATGGTTTACCAATCCTCTTGCCGGAGATCGGATAACCAATGAGACAACCATTCTCCGAAACATAGGTACCCTCTATGCCCATTTCATATATCCTGATATCATCGTAGGAACGAGTGAAGATGCATCAAGCGAAGATAAGACGCTTACGGAGCCTGAAATAGAGGTGAACTCTCTCATTGTAGAAAAGGATGGTACAATCAGGTTCGATGCCGGTGCCTCATTGCAGGTTGAAAATCTCATTCTTGAGGCAACGACTACAGCATCCGGCCAGATTCTCGGTCTGACAGGATCTAATCTGAAGGTAATGAACCATGCCTATTTCGATCTTACGATCAATGCCAAAGCCCGTACATGGTACACTGTGGCTGTACCATGGAATGTAGATGCAGCAAGTGGCATCATTGTGAATGACACCCCGTTACGGTTGGGTACCGATATGGATGTCATTCGCTATGACGGAGCACAACGTGCAGCGGCTGGTAAGGTGAAGGATTGGATCTATCTGGAGTACGAAGGAGACAAAACGATGTATCCCGGTACGCTTTATATGATTTATTTGGCTAATGATGCTTCTGTCATCCGCTTCAAAAAGAAAGACGGACCGATTCTCACTACCTCACTAAACGTCTATGCTCATCCGTCTGAGAATGTAATGGATGCCGGATGGAATGGTATCGCTAACCCTGCCCTCTATCATGCCTATATCAATGCGAGTGCCAATACATACACCAAGGCGAACTTCGCGCAGAAGTATAATCCGGCTAACGAGGCATACGATGCAATTGATTTGACGCAACCGGAGAACCAATTGATCGTAGGTGCACCAATCTTTGTTCAGGTGGCGAGTGACAAACCTAATGTTGTTGCATATACCACATGGAGCGAAGCAGCTGCTCATGCACCTCGCCGTGCTCCGCGGGTGGATAATGCGTACTATGAGGTACAGATTTCTGCCGGTGAGGCATATACCGACCGTATCTATCTCCAGACACTGGAAGACAAGGAGGACCGTTATGTCATCGGTCTCGATCTCGCGAAAGCAGGAGTCAGCAACAAGGTGGCGCAGATGTGGGTTAACCGCTATAATGCGAAACTCTGTGTCAACACCACCGCTCCGGTAGGCAAGACTGCTACCTATCCGTTGGGTATCTCTGTTCCGGAGAGCGGAACCTATCAGATATCCTCGGCTACGGAGATGCAGAACAATCAGGAACTGTATGTTACCCGTAACGGCAGCGCGATCTGGAATCTGGCATACGGTCCTTATACCGTCACGCTGGATAAGGGTACCTATGCTGAGTATGGTATCAAACTGATTCAGTCCAATGCTCCGGCAGTGACCACCGGTGTGGATCAAACACAAACTACAAACGACAAACAACAAATCCCAAAAGTTATCATCGATAACCAAGTCTATATCGTCCGTGAGGGTGCGCTTTATACCATCACCGGCCAGAAAGTAGAATAACAGACTAAATTAACAATAACAATATGGAAAAGAAAGTGTATGTAACGCCTCTTGTAGAGGCAACACAAATTAACATGAAAGTCGGAGTATTGGCTCTAACTTCAACTGGAGGACCGAGTCCTGCTCCGCGCCCTCGCGGAGAAAAGAGTGTATTTTAAAAGATATGCTCTTTCCAAAAAGAAAATATAAGAACATGCTCACAACTACTGTCCTGTTATGGATGGTAGTTGTGAGTGCATTTGCTCAAACGGGCAGGACATGTGCTGACCCTATTCCTCTTGGTAAGAACTATAGTGCCAATATTACGCAAGCGGGAACGGTATGGTATGTGGCGAACACTTTCGACCTGCCGCTTACCGTCAGATTCTACCCGTCAAAGGTCTCTGACCAACTACCGGAGGTACAGATGGATTTCTCTTGCACACCCGGTGTCTATGAGGACTCTATCATCTGTGCCTTGTTCTGCCACGACCAGGGAGGTTATCTCATGCTTCCCCACACTGCCACACTGACCACCAAAACAGAGAATGGTCAGACCTATTATGAGGTTTCGATGGGTGAGTTCTACCGGGATATGCTGCTCCGGGCCGGAATCAGTTACAATGTACAAGTGTACGTGAAGGTGACTTATTACGGAAAAGGAACTATCAATCTGACCCCCGATGTGGAATTCTCGCAGTGCATGGAAACAGACAAATGGCTGCTTTTAGGTGTGCCCCAGTCTGTCGCCCCTAACGATGAAGAGACCTATTTCATAGCTCCTTATTCCAACTGGAGCACAGATTCTATCCGGTATATATGGGAAGGTGAATCACCTGCCACAGTAGTTCTTGGGACTACCTGTTCTTTTGAACCCATGAATGCATTAGATGTTCAGCGGGTGGATGTCTGGACAATGGCGGCAGGGGGAGATACGCTCAATCATACTAATGCTGAAATTCAGTATTATATGACTTATATGAACAACCCTACAAACAAAGCAAAAGGCGGTGTATTTTACGTCAAAGTGGTGAGTGAGGGGGCTGGAACACTGAAAGTGGAACGTATGCCGGTTCCTCCACCGGAAGGAGGGGCGATAGAGATGCATTATAACCAACCTACGCCCATCCATCGAAATGATACCAACACCTTGTATGCCATATCCACAGCATGGACGGAAGACACACGGTTTATAGTGCCTACAGACTATATTGTACGTATGTATGTGGGCTTGAGTGCGGATTTCACGCCCGCTACGGCAGTGGACTCTTTCCGCTTCTCAAGTACAGAAGCGGGACGTGAACTGTTATGGAATAAAGCCCGCTTGGAGACGCTCAAAAGCATGACTTCCGGTCGTTTCCTCTATGTCCGCTTCCTATGTAACACAGAGACTTCTGTCACTCCGCAGTATTGGACACCATCCGTGTGCTATGACAAAACGGAGGCTCTGACTGCATCCACCATTACCCTTCAAAACAGGTCCAACAAGGTCTATCGTATCCGCTATAATGACTGGAAAGGAGGGGATATTACTTTCTCCTGGAACAAGAATTCCGACTGCCCGTTCTATATTGGAGACACATGTGTTGTTCCTACCAATGCAAGCAGCATCCATGTGATATACAACTCCGTGATTCCAAAATCTTCTTCGGTCACAATTCCTGCCGTTGACATAGCGAAATGGGTAAGGCATGTGGATCCTGACGGATATCTTTATATCCGCTTCTATCCTTCCGCTAAAGGGGATGTAACGGTATCCAGTTCCCGCCCGGAAGAGACAGACCCTCAACCTGATAGCCATCAGCATGCTACTATAGCCGTTCTTTGCAGCACAGAGACCGGAATGGAGGGTGAACGACAATACATTGTGAACGTATCACAAGCCCAGCAGATGTCACTTTACGGAGGGGAAATGACGGCTTCAACAGGTACACCCATACAATCGTGGTTCCAAGAACCGGCAAATCAGCACCTTCTGTCTCTCCAACCGGGGGAATATACGCTTTGCGGGGCAAAAGAATCCATTCTTATCATGGTGGAATAAATACCGATTTTTCTTAAACAGCATGATAATTCGCATTTTTACTTGCACATGTGCAAAATATTTTGTACCTTTGCACCCAAAATTGAAATTATCATGTTTTCCGAACGAGACACCAAAGGCCCGAGTTTGCGTCGGGGATCCATTGAGGTAGTATGCGGTTCTATGTTCTCCGGCAAGACGGAAGAGCTCATCCGCCGCATGAAACGCGCCAAGTTTGCCAAACTGCGCGTGGAGATTTACAAACCGGCTATTGACGTGCGCTACAGCGATGAAGACGTAGTGAGCCATGACCGCAATGTGATCCAGTCCACGCCGGTGGACAGCAGTCAGAACATCCTGTTGATGGTTGATGATATCGACGTGGTGGGTATCGACGAGGCGCAGTTCTTCGACATGGGTATCGTCGATGTATGCCAGCAACTCGCCAACCGCGGCATCCGCGTGATTGTGGCAGGTCTGGATATGGATTACCGCGGCGTACCGTTCGGTCCTATCCCGGCGCTGATGGCTATTGCCGACGACGTGTACAAGACCCATGCCATATGTGTCCATTGCGGCGATCTGGCGTATGTGAGCCATCGCCTCGTAGCCTCGGACAAACGCGTCCTGCTGGGAGAGACGGACAGTTACGAACCTCTATGCCGCGCATGCTATAACAAAGCCATTGCCCAGGAAGAAGAAAAATTGTAAATTATCAATTATCAATTATCAATTATCAATTACCTTGACGTCATATTACCGTTAGCCATCCGGGACTGTTATACCTATAGCGTTCCGGACGGTTTGTCTATACCCGCTCCGGGTAGCCGTGTGCTCGTCCCGCTGATGGCGAAAGAGGTGTGCGGCGTGGTGCTGCGGACCCATACGGAGCCTGTCGATCCGGCTTTCGCAGCCAAGATACGCCCCTTCATCCGTGTCCTCGACGAAGCCCCGGTCGTACCGCGTGAGCAGTTGGCTCTATGGCAATGGATGAGCGCCTATTACATGTGTACGCTCGGAGAGGTGATGAGTGCCGCGCTGCCCGGTGGACTGGACAAACGCCTAACCGACCCTCCCAAACGCCGCAGGACGGCGATCCCACCCTACACCGGACCGGTAGAACCCGCCCATTCACTGACGCCTGCACAGCAGAAAAGTGTCGATGAAATCGAAGGTTTCTGGTCTTCCGGCAAGGATATAGTACTGCTCCATGGCGTCACCTCCAGCGGCAAGACGGATATCTATATCCATCTGATCCGGTCGCAACTGGAGCAGGGGAAGAACGTGCTCTATCTGGTGCCGGAGATCGCTCTGACGACCCAACTCACCAGCCGGCTGCAGCATGTGTTCGGAGACCGGCTCATCGTCTATCACAGCCGCTTGACGGACGCCGAGCGCGAACAGCGGTACCGCGAACTCAGCCGGGTCAGACCTGAGTCGGCTGCCGGACATCCTTATGTGGTCATCGGGGCGCGGAGTGCCGTCTTCATGCCCGTACCCGAGATAGGTATCGTTATCGTGGATGAAGAGCATGAGCCGAGTTACAAACAGGAAGAGCCTGCTCCCCGTTATCACGCCCGCTCGGCAGCGATCATGCTGGCGAAAGAGCATGGCGCCAAAGTGCTGCTGGGAACAGCCACTCCTTCGCTGGAGTCGTATTATCTGGCGCAAAAAGGGGTGTACGGCTTGGTGGAGATAACGGAGCGTTTCGGCGGCGCGGAGCTGCCGGAGATACGGCTGGTTGACCTCAGACGCCAGTATGAACGCAAAGAGATGTACGGCCATTTCAGCGACCCGCTGATAGCGCAGATCCGCCGGGTTCTGGCGGAGGGCAAACAGGTCATCCTCTTCCAGAACAGACGCGGCTATGCCCCCCAGATACAATGTACCTCCTGCGGCCAGCCGCCGCGGTGCGTGCAATGCGACGTGCCGATGACCCTGCATCTGCGTGACAAGGAGATGCGGTGCCATTATTGCGGCTATCACTCGCCTATACCGGACCTCTGCCCCCATTGCGGCGGCGAATACAAAACCATCGGGTTCGGCACCGAGCGGATAGAGGACGAGATACAGACCTTCTTTCCGGACGCCCGCGTGCTGCGCATGGATCTGGACACCACACGCAACCGGTCGGCTTACCAGGATATCATCAACGCTTTCGCCAACCATGAATGCGACATCCTGGTAGGCACCCAGATGGTGACGAAAGGGCTGCATTTCGACGACGTGCGGCTGGTGGCGGTTCTCAACGCCGACCCGCTCTTCAACCAACCCGATTTCCGGGCATACGAACGGGCATACCAGATGCTGGAGCAGGTGGCGGGAAGAGCCGGCAGGAAAGGGACGAGAGGAGAAGTATGGATCCAGACCTTCGATACCGCAAACCTCGTGCTGCAGATGGTGCAGCACCACGACTACGCGTCTCTCTACAACCATCAGATAGCCGAACGGAAGATGTTCAACTACCCTCCTTTCTACCGTCTGATACGCCTGCAGCTGCGCCATGCCAAACAGCAGCAGGTACACCTCGCGGCGGCGGAGCTGCAGACCTATCTCACGCGGATCTTCGGTCCGCGCGTGTCGGGGGTCATCATCCCGTCCGTGGAACGGGTGCAGGCATATTATATCCGCGAACTGACACTGCGTATCGAGCAGGGGGCGAACATGGCGGAAGCCAAACGGAGAGTGAGAGAGGCGATAGCGTATGTTTCCTCGGTTTCATCGGGTAAAAATGTAAAAATCATCGCGGACGTGGATCCGCTGTGAAAGGTGAAAAGTGAAAGGTGAAAGGTGAAAGGTGAAAAGTGAAAGGAGAAAGAAATGATAGAAGAGAGCAAACGCCGTGTGGCGTATATCAATGAGATGATTGAGAGCGGTCATGCCGCGGAGTTGATACGTGACGGAGAAGCGTACCACGATGCGCAGCTGGCGCATATAGCGGACGAAGTATGCTCGCGCCCTGAGGTGCGCGTGGTCCTTATAGCCGGTCCCTCCTCCAGCGGCAAGACCAGCACCTCGCATAAACTGTGTCTGGAACTGCTGGCGCACGGCAAACAGCCGGTGGCGCTGTCGTTGGACAACTGGTATGTGGACGGCACACTCACTCCCCGCAAGAAAGACGGATCGAAGGACTACGAGTCGCTCTATGCTATCGATCTCAAGCAGCTCGGAGAAGACCTCAAAGCGCTCATCGGAGGAAAAGAGATAGCCCTGCCTACCTTCAATTTCGCGGAGGAGAAACGCGAGTACCCGGGCGACACACTCCGGCTGGAGGAAGACGCGATCATGGTTGTCGAGGGGATCCATGCACTCAATCCGATCCTCACGGAGGATATCGCCCCCGCGCATAAATACAAGGTGTATGCGGCGCCGATGAGTTCGGTCTCGCTGGACGGCGAGCGGTGGGTGCCGACCTACGTACACCGGTTGCTCCGACGGATAAGCCGGGACCTGAGGACAAGAGGCAAATCGCCGCAGACGACGATTGCCACATGGCCGTTCGTGGTAGAAGGCGAAGCGCAATGGATAGAACCGTTCCGCAAAGAGGCGGATGCGGAGTTTGACACCACGATGCTGTACGAACTGCCGGCAATGCGGCTGACGGTGGAGACCGCGCTACAGACGGTGCCCGCCTCAGCCGAGGAATACCAGGTGGCGAAACTGCTGCTGTACTACCTCTCTTTCTTCGAGTCCCTCGCCTCCGCTTTCATACCCAGGACATCTATCTTACGCGAGTTTATCGGAGGAAGCCAGTTCAATGTAGGCTAATTTAGGGCTTTTTTGACCTAAAAATGCAAAAAAATGCTAAATTATTTGGTCATGTCAAAAAAAAGCAGTACTTTTGTCGTCGCTTTTGAAACAAGATGGCGGGATAGCTCAGCTGGTTAGAGCGCATGATTCATAATCATGAGGTC
>CALEPS010000022.1 GCA_937910305.1 uncultured Bacteroidales bacterium
ACACGAATAAGCAATTACTCTGTAGAGCTATTAAGCTCATGAGGTTGTGAGTTTTGGGTTACCTGAAAATGCGTTAGGGTGCAAGCAGGGTACAAGCAGGGTACGAGGTTGTGAGTAATGCGTATGAACAGAGATGTTGACAATGTGTGAGAGGATTAGTATGCTTGTTTTTCACATTTTGTAAGCATAGCGCGTTTTCGTGAACAACCATCAAGGGCCTGATGCTAAGCAGGCAATGGAGAGGAATGGATTAGTCGGTTGTCTGGGAGCTCGCTCACAAGAACACGAATAAGCAATTACTCTGTAGAGCTATTAAGCTCATGAGGTTGTGAGTTTTTGGTTACCTGAAATGCGTTAGGGTGCAAGCAGGGTACAAGTAGGGTACAAGCTATAGGAAGAGAAATAAGATAAAGACAATATATGAGCAAGAATATTGCGATAGAGTTTGAACATGTAAGCAAGCAGTATCGGCTGGGGTTAGTGAGTACGAAGACCCTGAGCCACGACATCCGCCGCTTCTGGATAACGAACGTCCTCGGCAAAGAGGACCCGTATCTGAAGATCGGCGAGACGAACGACCGTGCAAAAAAAGGATCAAGTGAATACGTCTGGGCACTGAGGGATATTGATTTTAAGGTGGAGCAAGGCGACGTTGTCGGCATCATCGGTAAGAACGGTGCCGGCAAGAGCACATTGCTCAAGCTGTTGAGTCGTGTAACTGGTCCCACTACTGGGACCATAAGAGCCCATGGCCGAATAGGTTCGTTGCTGGAAGTCGGCACAGGATTCCACGGCGAGATGACGGGTAGGGAGAATATCTTCATGAACGGCGCTATCCTCGGCATGACGCGTAATGAGATCCAAGCCAAACTGGATGAAATCATTGATTTCTCCGGCTGCGAGAGATATATTGACACCCCTGTAAAAAGATATAGTTCCGGTATGACAGTCCGCTTAGGCTTCGCTGTAGCTGCTTTCCTGGATCCTGAGATCCTCGTCGTGGACGAAGTCCTTGCCGTTGGCGACGCCGAATTCCAGAAGAAAGCCATCGGCAAGATGAAAGATGTCTCCCAAGGCGAAGGCAGGACAGTGCTTTTTGTTAGTCATAATATGGGCTCAATTCGCCAGTTATGTAAGACGGGTATCGTTTTAGATAAAGGATCTGTAACTTATTCCGGCGGAGTGTTTGGAGCCGTAGATTATTATCTTGCAACAAATGCATTTGTTCAAACAGCAACTCATGTTGATATTGAGGAATCTCAACATGATAAGAGTCGTAGCATGGATGCTCAGTTGGTAATGGCTGAGTTTGTTGAGGATAAAGCCGTATTTGCGTCTGATGAAGATATTAAAATAAGAGTAAAGGTTAAGTCCAGAGTGAAAATAGAGAATTGCCGAGTAAATATCGGTATATATGACACGTCGGAAGCACCTATTGGCTCTTATTCTTCTGACGCCTTTTTTAAGATTGGCGCAGGAGAAGAAAAACTCTTAGAATATACAATAAAAAGACCCAATTTGGCATTAGGATCTTATTCTATAGCTTTCTCTGTAGGAATGGGAAATGCAGCGGAAGGAGAAACTAATCTTGATGTTATTCATCACGTGTTGACATTTGAGATTGACAAACTTTCCAAAGAAAAGAATTTATACTTTGTCAAATGGGATAGTAGTTGGGGAGTAATGCGATTTGAAGCTGAAATGAAGGAATTATAATTATGAAAGCAGTTATTTTAGCCGGAGGTTTTGGCACTCGTATTAGCGAGGAAAGCCATTTAAGACCAAAGCCAATGATTGAGATCGGAGGAAAACCCATCTTATGGCATATCATGAAATGGTATAGCCGCTTTGGCATCAATGAGTTTATTATCTGTGCAGGATATAAGCAAGATGTAATAAAAGAATGGTTTGCTAACTATTTTATTCATACTTCAGATATCACGTTTGATTTCACTAATGGTAGAGATATAATTGTACATAGCCAACACGCCGAGCCATGGAAAGTGACTATAGTTGATACAGGCTTGAAAACCATGACCGGAGGACGTATCAAGCGAGTGAAAGACTATATCGGTAACGAGCCTTTCTGTATGACATACGGCGATGGAGTGAGTGATGTGGATATAGAGGCGTTAGTAGAATTCCATAAGAAAAACGGGCATATTGCCACACTGACGGGTATTATTCCTGAAGGACGTTTTGGTATTATGGACTTGCAGGGAGATAGTATTAAGTCTTTCCGTGAAAAAAACAAAGAAGATACAGGCTGGATTAATGGTGGATTTATGGTTCTAGAACCGAAAATCTTTGAATATCTGAGCGGAGATGAGTGCGTTTTTGAACGCGAACCATTAGAAAGACTCGCCCAAGAAGGTCAGTTGGATTGCTATAAACATGAAGGCTTCTGGCAGTGCATGGATACGCTTCGCGACAAGGAAAAATTAGAAAAACTCATTGCAGAAAACAAAGCACCTTGGATGGATTTTAACTAAAAATTTTAAGTATATGACAAAACAAGCAATTATTGATGTTATTCAAAAATTCGCAGAGAATAGCGGAAAAATGTATTACCAAGAATTTTATATTGGTATCACAAGTGATATTAATGAGAGATTATTCAAGGGACATAAAGTTGATGAAAATAATAGTGCTTATATTTATAAATGTGCCGATACAGAAGAAATAGCGCGAGATGTAGAAAAACATTTTCTTGATAAAGGAATGAAAGGTGATACTGGAGGAGGGACAGGAAATAATGATGTAAAATGGGTATACTGCTATGTTTTAGCAAAAAATACTGAACCATAGGTATATTGTAATAGATTTAGTTTTGAAGGCTAATTATTATTGAAACGATTTACATAAAGGATGACATAAGTGACATGCATTCTATTATAATCAGTTTGATCACAGCAGAAGCTATAGCGCTCACTGCTGATTGGTACAAACGGTATCAAAGTGAGGATGTATATCAGTTATGTGCGGAAGAAATCAAATCTTTTACCACCGAGTGATGAGCGAGAGATGACCGAGAGAAGAGCAAGAGACAAATAATTAGAAAATGATAGAAGAAAACGAAATATCAAAGCAACCGCATATCGTGAAATCTCATGATATATGTATTGATACGGACTATGCTGAATGGATCGCCGAGTTGAAGCACCGCTATCGTTCGGCGCAAGTGAAGGCTTCTGTGCGTGTGAATGCGGAAAAATTGCTCTTCAACTGGGAGCTGGGACGTGACTTGGTGCAAAAAAAGGCCGAAGAACGTTGGGGCGCAGGAGTAGTAGAGCAAGTGAGCCTTGATCTCCAGCGTGAGTTTCCTAATGCAGAAGGGTTTTCGACCCGCAATATCTGGTATATGAAACAGTGGTATTTGTTTTATTATCAGGAGGATACAAAAATGCACCAACTTGGTGCAGAAATTGAAAGTACAAAACTGCACCAGTTTGGTGCAGAAATTGATGACTCAAAACTCCACCAATTCGGTGGAGAATTTCCAGCTCCATTTGCGTTAGTTCCTTGGAGACACCATGTAGAGATTATCTCCAAATGCAAATCCGTTGATGAAGCGTTGTTCTATATAAGCAAGACGATAGAGCAGGGTATGAGTCGTGCAGCATTGGTGAATTGCATTAAGGCGAACTTATACGAACATCAAGGAAAGATACTCAATAACTTTGCCGAGCACATGCCTGCTTTGCAGAGTAAGCTGGTGCAAGAGGTGCTCAAAGAGAACTATGATTTCGGCTTTGCAACCGTGAAGCATGAGATTTACGACGAGCAGGAGTTAGAAGAGGCCTTGAGCAAAAGTGTAGCAGATCTGTTGCTGGAACTCGGGACAGGCTTTGCGTTTATAGGAAGACAGAAGGAACTGATAGCCGGAGATACGACGCGCAGGATTGATTTGCTTTTCTATCATATCCGCTTGCGTTGCTATATAGTGTGCGAACTGAAAGCAAAGGCTTTTGAACCGGAATTTGCCGGTAAACTGAATTTCTATGTCAATGCGGTAGATGACCTATTGAAAGCCGAAGATGATAATCCAACTATCGGCTTGCTTATCTGTTCGGATATGAATAAAGCGGACGTGCAATGGTCGTTCCGGGGCATCAGTACTCCAATGGGAGTGGCAACGTATAATAATGTGCGCATCAAAGACATGCTTCCGACGCAAGAACAACTGAAGGAGCGCATGGAACTGCTCCAAAAAGAGTTGCGCGAAACAAAACGACTGATGAAAGCAAATAAGTGATCACCGAGCGATGAGTTGGAGATAACCGATAGACAAATGTAAATTGCTTACGGGATAGAAACGAGACGAAAAGGAGACAATCAATATGCAATAACAAAGTCAGGTTGCGCTAAACTGCCACAATATAAAACTGTTATTAAAATTTGAATGAACTATTGACTAATATAAACAAATTTTGTATGAGTAAGAAGCGTACCACATTCTATGATTTTAAATCAAATATTGACTTTGACCTGCCATCAAGAAAACAACTTGAAAAGCGACTGGGAGATTATGATGTACTTGCAGAATATACCATCTGTGCGTTGAGAGATTTTCAGTATAGTGTTGCACATAGTGGTATTAATAAAAAGCAGTTTTTCAAAGAAAGAATAATGAAACATAAAATAAATATGGGTAGTTACGTGGAGTATAATAATATGGAGCATGACCTATGTATGTTGTTTATGATTAATTCTTATGCAATGTTAAACGAATTTATCATTGCCTTTAGAGATGATATTAGGGATCTTATTAAATATGATTTTAAACTATCGGATAAAGAAGGTATTAGCAAAGTTGAAAAGTTGAATATCTCTTTAGAGGAAATCGGTATCAAGTCAGCCTGTCCTATCTGGATTCTACAATGTCTAAATTATTATAGATATGTAAGAAATGCTACCGCGCACAATGATGGACTTGAGATACAATGTGATGAGGCATATAAATTGATAGATATTAAACAGATACATAGTGTATATCCAACATTTAAGGACAAGGCTCCTAACCCAGTTAATCATATAAAAATTGATGATTTTTACTTTTACTCTGCATGTATCAAGCATTATGCCAACTATCTAGTAATGGCGCTCAAAGGTAAAGTAGATTGGGCAAATATAGGACAAACACATCACTTGTTTCAACGAAAAAATATCCCGAAAGGAACAAATCCTATGACTTGGGTGAATGGCATCCTTACAAGATATAATTGTCATGCAACACAAGCAGCTCGAGATCAAATAGTAGAATATATTAAAGCAAATAAGTAACATAAAATGAAAGTAATTTTATCTACAGAAAGTCCAATAGCGGCACTAAGATTGAGGAATGAAATTGTTAAACAAGTTTCAGAACAAACCACCAATCATATATTGACATGGTCGTATCTAAAATCTGCCGATGGGTATGATATATTATATCATGATGCAGAGCAGTTTGTTTCCTATCCGGAGAGAAATGTTTTATTTAGGATACAGTTGGATGGTGCTAATTTATATTTTTCGACGGCTTGGTGGAAAAATAATCCTAGACCGAGCGAGGATATGTTTTGTTTACATGTAGGACGGTTAGTAGAGATGTTGCTAACTCACTTTAGAGCTTTTTTTGGTAAACTTAATATCATTGATTACTGATGGCAAATATTAAAGAAATGAAAGATGAAAAAAATCCATATATTGGAGAACTTACTGATAATCTAGAAGAGTTTATCGAAAACATAAAATGCCTTAAAGAAACGTATGGTTATAGCGAAGGAACATTACAACAGCAATATAAAGAAGCTAAGAAAGCACACGATGATTTTTTAGCAAAATATAGTAATGGGAAATATACACAAATCCCTTCAAGTCAAAATCGCGTATATAAGAAATTAGAAAAAAGGCGAAATCGTGCTCAACGTGCTTTTGATTTAATCCCTCCGACTTATATCATATCACTTGTTTCCTTGTATGATTCTTTTTATGCAGGTTTGATTAGGTGTATATATCACGCTTTCCCCGAGAAATTACAAGAATGCAATAAACAATTTCTTTTTAGAGATATTTGTAATTTAGAATCTCTGCTTGATGTCAAGCAAAAAATAGTAGATTCTGTTATAGAAGAAGAATTACGAGCGTCACATAGTGAACAATTAGATTGGTTAGGAAAGTTCATTGATGTTAAATTATTAAGTAATCCTAATGAATGGTCTGATTTTATAGAACTTACCGAACGAAGAAATCTTTTTGTTCATGCAGATGGACTCGTATCACAGCAATATATTTCTGAATGCAAAAAGTTTAATGTTAATTTTGGAGAAGTCCCCAAAGGAAGTAAACTAACAGTTTCCAAAGAATATTTTGATAATTCTTTTAAATTATTATATAAAATTGCTATACAACTCACTTTGTTGATTTTAAACAAAACCTATCTCGGTAAATACTCAATAACTTCTGCAAATATTGATGAAGTGATCATTAATAACGTATATGAGTTGATAAGTTCAAAATTGTATGACACAGCTATCTGCATTTCTGATTTTACTTTAGACAAGCATTTTACTCACAATTCCAAAGATAGGTGCTATATAATTCTAAATAAAGCACAAGCTTATAAATGGTCCAACAACGAAGATGAATGTATAGCTCTTCTGGCGCAGGAAGATACCACGACTTGGAATGATGATTTATTAATACCAAAACTAGTATTAGAGAATAAATTTGATGAGGTCTATGAAAAAATGAGAAAAGTAGGTGGAAGAAGTGATATAGTGTCCTCTGATGCATATAGAAATTGGCCAATATTTCAGGAAATAAGAAAAGAAGAAGAGTTTGTCAAAGTATATTCAGAAATATTTGGAGAGGAATTAGATGGAGAAACATCCATAAGAATTGTAGAGGATCCTGAATTAAAAACTATTGAGTCTTCTATACTTTCTGATTAGATTATGTAACTAGTTTTATTAAATATCTATGAATCGTATTTTAAATAATTCTATTTTATTACGATAGTTCATTATGCTAAACATAACAAATAAAATAGATTTTTGTAGATGCAATGTGCGTGGAGAATAGGAGATTTTATCCTCTCGTATCTGTCTCGTATGTCTCTTGTAAGTGAGGCGTAGCAGAACTGAAAAAATCAAGAGCATAAATCAATAAAAATGACAATACAGAAAACACCCATAGAAGGCCTATTGGTTCTGCAAACGGAGAACAAAGAAGGGACTATGGACTCATATGATTACTAATCTTGATATTAATTAAAACATATGGCATTTAATAACGTATATAAAGGAAAGAAAGTCCTCGTGACCGGCAATACTGGTTTTAAAGGGAGTTGGTTAACCACTTGGCTTACGATGTTAGGCGCTGAAGTGTATGGCTATAGTCTTAGCATACCGACAAGTCCGGCAATGTTCGAAGTGGATGACTTGCACGAGCGTATTCATTATCGGTTCGGAGACATCCGTGACAGAGAGGCGACGAATACGTATATACAAGAAGTAAAGCCAGATTTTATCTTCCACCTTGCAGCGCAAGCAATTGTTTCTACTTCATATCAAGAACCATTTGATACAATTACAACAAATGTAGTTGGCACAGCTTCTGTTCTTGAAGCGATTCGCAATATTGATTGGTCTTGTACGTGCGTTTTGATTACGAGCGATAAAGCCTATGATAATGTTGAGTGGATCTGGGGATATCGCGAGACGGATGCTATGGGTGGAAAAGATGTGTATTCTGGTTCTAAAGGCGCAGCAGAACTAACTATTAAGTGCTATTGGCATTCATTTATCAACAAAATGCCGAATATCAAGATGGGTATTGCTCGTGCTGGTAATGTAATAGGTGGTGGCGATTGGGCAAAAGATCGAATCATTGTGGATTGCGTGAAGGCATTCTCAAAAAGTGAAGTCGTAGAAATTCGTAGTCCCAAAGCGACTCGCCCTTGGCAGCATGTACTGGAGCCTTTAAGCGGATACTTAACATTAGGGCAGTATTTATATGAAGGTAGGTCAGAGAACGGGGAAGCTTATAACTTTGGACCGAGAGCAGAGCAAACGAAAACCGTATTTGAATTAGTGCAAGATTTGGCAAAACTATGGGGAATGGACCCCGAGAAGGCAGTGCAAATAACAGGTAATGTCCCATTTCACGAGGCTACGCTACTCAAACTGAATTGCGATAAGGCTTTAGCGTATCTTGATTGGCATTCTACGCTTCATTATGAGCAATGTATTCAATTCATCGCAGATTGGTATAGTGCTTACTATGTGGATAATCGAAGAGATATGTTTGAACTGACATGTGCGCAGATTGAAGCATACATGGATGCTGCGTATAAACAACATTTAAAGTGGGCAGAAAAATGAAAATTTTGATTACTGGAGGAACCGGTTTCGTTGGCAAAACATTAATTCCTGAGTTGTATAATTCTGGCTATACAGACATATGTTTATTGGTGCGTAATGTAACTAAAGCAAATAGACTTTTTGCGGGTGTAAGACTATCGATTATAGACTCTAATGATACTGCTTGGCGCAAAAACATAATTGCTTACAATCCCGATGTGGTAATACATTTAGCAACTTGCCCCAATCATCACAATGATGCATTAAGTGTTCAACAAGTAGTTGAAACCAATTTGTTGTTTACATCATTAGTAGCAGAAGCAGTATCTCAAACCGACTGCAAATATTTCATAAATACAGGCACATTTACAGAATTCTTTACCGGCGATGTAGAAAGTAAAAATGATACTAGGACGGAATATTATCCTAATAATTTCTATTCTGCTAGTAAAACCGCAACAAGGGCATTATTAAACTTTTGGCAGAAAGTAGGAAAATGGAAGTGGATTAATGTGATACCATATTCTCCTTATGGAAGATATAATGAGACAACGAAAGTATTTGATTTAATATACCGTTCTATTAGTTCAAAATATCCTATAAAATTGAGTGAAGGAAAACAAATCTTGGATTTTATACATGTCGATGATATTGCGCGATTCTACACTGTGCTCTTAAATCATCTACAGGATATAACTGATGATTATACACAATTATATTTAGGTTCGGGAATAGGTCATTCTTTACGCGATGTCGCAAGTAGCATGGAGAAGATAACTAAAAAGAAAGTTAAGGTAGAATGGGGCGCTTTAGCATATAGGCCAATGGATACTATGTACGCTATTGCGCCTATTGAAAAGAATCCGTCATGGTTTTCTTGGCGCGCGAAAATAGGAATTGAAGAAGGTATTCAAATCTACATTGATGATGTTACGGGTCGATAATCTCATATTAGGAGCGGGGATAGCTGGATTAGGAGCAGCATATGTAATGCATAAATCTGGTAAGCAAGCTTTGGTTGTAGAAAAAGATGCAACCTATGGTGGCTTGTGCGGTAATATAGAAAAGGACGGCTTTCGTTTTGATCGATTTGTGCATTTTACCTTCACTAATAATGAAGAAATAAACACTATCTTTCGTGAGTCTTGTGTCGAGGTAATAAAGCACATTCCTAATCCATATAATATATACCATCGTAAATGGGTAAAACATCCCGCTCAAAATAATTTATATCCATTAAGTTCAAAAGAAAAAGACGCAATTATAAGTGATTTCAAGGCGAGACCTATCGTAGATGCAAGCTATGTGCCAAAGAACTATGAGGAATGGTTGCGGCTACAATTTGGAAACTATTTTGCAGAGCATTTCCCCATGGTGTATACTCAAAAGTATTGGATGAAAGAGGCAAAAGAACTACGTACAGAATGGGTGGGGAATCGTGTTTACCAACCATCATTAGATGAAGTTATCGCTGGTAGTCAATCTCCCGACACGCCGGTAACATACTATGCAAAGGAAATGCGTTATCCGCAAAAAGGAGGATATAAAGCATTGTTAAAATCGTTAGCAGATGCAGCAAATATAGAGTATGGTATGTGTGTGGCTGAAATATGCCCTATCGAGAAACAAGTACGTTTCGCGAATAAAAAAGAGATTCAATATGAGAAATTGTATTCTAGTCTGCCGTTGCCAGTAGTGATAAACTGTATCCAGAATGTGCCGGATGTAGTGCGCAAGGCTGTCAATCAATTAGAATGTACTTCAGGATACCATATCTCTATTGCTTTAAAAACGAAAAATATTCCTCCGTATCTCTGGTGGTATATTTACGATGAAGATATTTTAGCTGCGCGTGTGTATTCTCCTTCATTGAAGAGTCAGGATAATGCTCCTGAAGGGTGCAGTAGTTTACAGATGGAAGTGTATTGCAAGGAAAACGAATTTACAAGACAAGAACTGATTGATGGAACTGTTGGAAAACTTATAGAGTCGGGAATTATTAAAGAAGAAAATATATTATTTATTCATATTGGTTTCGAGAAATATGCCAATGTGATATTTACGGAGCCGATTTATCGTGCAAGAAAGATTGTCCGCGATTGGCTTCGAGAGCAAGGAATTGAAACAATAGGCAGATTTGGAGAGTGGGATTACCTCTGGTCTGATCAGAGTTTATTAAGTGGATTAAAAGTAAAGTAAGGTGCTTGATATGGAGAGAAATTTTAGTATAGACATTATTAAGATTTGCTCGTGTTTAGGAGTATGTACTCTGCATTTCTATATCCGCGAAATGGAGTCATCGGGTAATTTTAGACCTGATTTTGTATTATTCTATGTGGCAACTATTGCAATACCATTGTTCTTTATGGTGAACGGTTATCTTTTAATGTCTAAAACAAGAGAGTCGTCTTATTATATTAATAGAATACTGAATATCTTTAAAATTGTTTTTACGGTTAATGCACTATACTACATCGTAATCCACTTTATAAGAGGACAGTATCTTATAAATCCTATCAAAAAACCGCTTATTGAAACATTCCATAATCTTTTCTTACAAGAAGGAGTATTTAGCATTTTCTGGTTTTTAGGAGCATTGTTGATTATATATACGATATTGGCAGTGATACCTTCTTCGTATCTAACAACAAAGGCAATAGTTATTGCAATAGTGACCTTCATGATAATGTCGTTTGTGGTGAATGTTACTAATTTGTTTCCTGCGGTTTACACACACACACACACACACACACACAAGTGGCGCAGACATTATTTGAAGCATATATACCTCAAACTTTTAGGTTGTATAATCATATAAATTATTTTCTTATAGGTGGACTGATTGCAAGATTAAAGACAAAGATAGAGGAATATATGACATCAAAATCGAAATTATATGTTACGTTGAGTTGGCTAATGGTAGCAGTATGTACAATAGCTGCCATATGGAAGTGCAATACGATATATGGCATAACTCGGGTAGAGCATTTGCATTGTAGTTTTGTAACAACTCTTGGAACAATGGGGGCGTTTTATTTGTTTATGCATATGAGGATGCATATAATATCAACGAAAATAATCCAAATATTTGCACCATGTGTACTGATGGTGTATATAATACATCGTATCATTTTGTCGCATACTAATATAGCGTTAGGAGCATTATGGTATAATTTGATTCTATTTTGGATCTTAACATTCACAATAGCATATCTACTTGACAAAGTTAAATTTATTCACAAATATTTTAAATTGTAGTTAAGCATGTTATTTTCTATTCTCATACCAACGTATAACAATGGTAAAACAATTCGTAACGCTGTTGACTCTGCCTTGATGCAAGATTATCAAAGCGAATATGAAGTTATAGTGGTAAATAATGCATCAAAAGATAATACGAGTGAAGTTTTATCCCGATACAATGATCCGCGATTGCATGTTTACACTAATAAGGAGACCGTAAATATTTATGCGAATCATAACATTGCGTTAGCTTATGCAAAAGGAGATTATGTGGTTTATTGTCATGGTGACGATAGATTATTGCCTAACGCTTTAAGTATATTTAATGACCATTTAATGCATTACAAATATCCTTCTAAATACATTTCATTGGGGCATAGTATGTTTAGAGACTTCTCGTCGTGGATAAATTGTTATGATCACTTGCTTTCGTACAATATGCTGTTTAGTGGTTGGACTGGCAAACGTATTTTTGCATCGGGGGGAACAACGCCTTCAGGAACTTGCTATTCACGTGAAAGTTTTATTGCTATTGGCGGTTTTGACGAAACGGACGGAGCCTATGAAAGTGATTGGCTAGCATTTCTTAAAGCAGCATTTGAAGGATTTGAATTCTCAATTTTAGATAGAATGGTCTTTGTGCGTGAATATGCATCTACTTATGTTGATTCGAAAAGAGATGAAATAATGCATCAAAGACTCTTATCTCAACAGCGCTTTATAAAATCACTAACGCCACTTCAAAGAGAGGAATTAGAGGAGTTATACTGGGCATATGATATAGATGAATGGAGCGCATTTTATGCAAAACCACTCCCTACCAAAGAAGAACGGTTGGAAGCGTTAATGCAACGATATAAAAAGGCGCCTTGGAAGATTTGGAAACTCCTCAAATGGGTACTTGTCAAGTACAATATTTGGAAGTAACGCCCAGAGAGCTCCTTCGCAAGCACCTAACCGGAAAACCAATCCAATTTTAAACCCAGCCTGAATAATTGCCGTGAGTTATTGATGTAACCAGAGAAGCAAAATATGAACCAAGAACAAGAATTTTACATACCGATAGACGGGGCGATTGAGAATTTCAGAACACATCTGTTATCTCATCCACGAACGATATTCTCTGCTGAATTTGGTGATGGTAAATCCTATTTTCTGCAGAAATTTATAGAAGAACTTTCCGTTCAAGAACAATTTGTTTTCTTGAAACTCTTCCCGGTGAATTATCAGGTAGTCGAGAATCGTGATATCTTTGAGTTAATAAAGTACGACTTACTATTCCAACTATTTTTGAATGGAATGATTCCCGAAACAGAAAAGTTGGATGAAAAGTTAGTACTTCAGTTATTTTGCATATCACAAGGGCATGATATTTTATTCGAACTATCCAAATGGGCTCCAATGATTGCTTCCAGTTCGGAACAAGTGGCGACGATTGCAGCAATCACTTCCGCAATAAAACCACTGAAGCAACTATACAACAAATGGAAAACATTCAAAAAGAAAAATGGGGAATCTGACTATGCGTATAACTCATTCCTGCAGAAACAAGACGCGTCTATTTTGTATGAATGTGATTCGGTGACATCATTTATCAGGGAATGTATTACGCAGTATAAGCAGACCCATCCATGTAAACGAGTAGTATGGCTGATAGAGGATTTAGATCGTATAGATCCGGCTCATTTGTTTCGTATTTTAAATGTGCTCTCTGCGCATGTGGATTATGCATATAAGTACGGACAATCTGTTAATGAGAGTAACATATGCGGAAATAAATTCGGAGTAGATCATGTGGTTTTAGTCTTAGATTATGATAATTTGTCCAATATTTATCACCATTTTTATGGTTCAAGCACTTCTTTTGAAGGTTACATAAGGAAGTTCTGTAGTGATCAGCCGTTTTATTACTCTTTTACTAACCAACGATACAGTTACGTTATAAAATACCTGCATGAGATAACGCATTTTTCAGAGGAGATATTACAAACTATGCTACCGAGTGATACTATTAAGACGAAAACTATGCGAGAGATAGCGAGTGCCATTTTAGATGTAGATAGGTCTATTTTCAATGCTCCCAAATACAAAGATATAAATATGGAAGTCGAACTGCCGAAAGGCGTACTGCAAGTATTTGTTGTATTGCGCCGTTTGGGATTTTCTACACAAGACATGATATTTGCACTCCGGCGGGCAGTTGCTCAATATCCCAAAGCAATGATCTCAAATATCGGGGGATATGTATTAACAATGCACAATACTTTTTCCACGCGCATGTATTTTCCATCGACTCATACCGAAATGGTAACCGGTGCTGAAATTAAGGAGATTCTCCCTAAAACAGCAACTTGCAATGTCGAAATATATAACGAGAGTTATAATGGAGATAACAAATTGAATAACTACAATGAGTTTGTGCTTTGGCTTTTGTCTTTTGTGTGCAATTAGTCAGAATAAATTCATGACAAAGAATACAAAAATGAATAAAAAATCAAAATTATGGCATATACATTTGTATATGTCATTTTTTTTGTGTAATTTTGCAGCGTTTTTTACTGCGTTCAACTTTTAAAATCAAATAATATGTACGTAAATGAATCTATAAGAGAGGAATTAAACTTTTTCCGCAAAGCCAATGAGCATTTCGAAATTCAGGCAGGGAAGAGTACTTGTAAAGTAGTAGATGCTCCCGATGATGTGGCGTACATGGCAATGGCTGCATCAACAGTAATGGACTATACTGAAGATGGCTTCTTTGAAGATTTTGTTATAACAGATAAATCTGTATCTGGGAAAAATGAAACCCAAATTGATGCATACGCATTAATTGACACTGAAAATAGTACTACGAAACATTTACATGTGTTTCAATATAAGTTATACGAGTCGGGAGAGAAGGCAGCATCTCCTGCAGATTTGTTAGGGATGGCTACGTATATAAGTAACTATTTTCTTCATCCCTCCATGTTTGACGCAGAGAGTTCGAAAAACGAAGCCTTAAATGAGATAAGAACTAAATACAATGAGTTCCTAAATGCTCGGCGTAATCGTAGAATTGTAATCTCATGTCATCTCATAACTAATGTACGCGGCATAATTAACTCAAATGAAAAAGGCATCAATGAAGTGTTGAACCGTTTTTTATCAGATAAACAACTTTATGGCTTTTCTGTTCAGGTATACGGAGCAAATGATATTATAGATTTAATAAAAGAAGGCAAAGTGAAAGTGGGCACGGAAAGCCTTGATATATTAGTAGATGCCTCAGAGCAATCATATCGACTGGAGGATAACTCAGCACGCACAAGTGTGGGACTTCCTAAGAAAGTTGTAATAGGAATGTGCAATATCAACGAGTTTATACGTTTGCAGAATAAGTATCATCATAATCAACTCTATTCAGAGAACATAAGATTGTACTTAGGGGATAGGGGAACTGTTAATAAGGATATTATTAAAACCATTACAGGCAATGAAAGTATATGGTTTCCATATATGAACAATGGTATAAGTATAATATGTGATAGACTAGATGTGGGGAGTGTGAATCTTTCAAAGCATACTCTGGGATTGTCGTTGACGAATATGCAAATTATTAACGGTTGCCAGACGGTAAATGCATTGTATAGTGCTAAATACGGAGAACAAACTAGAGATAATTTTCGGGCTGCCAATGTGATTGTTCGCATATACGAGATTGATCCTGCGCAGCAAGATTTCAAAGAGAGTATTATTAAAGCGACGAATAACCAGAATTCTGTCAAAAGTTATTCGTTATTGGCCAACGATCCAATACAAGTAGAGTTATCTAAAATATTCAAGGGTTTTGGTATAATTTATGACAGAAAAGGAGAAGGAAGATATGATGCTGGTTCTTATAAGGTGATCTCAATGGTAAATGCGGCGTTAGCTTATCGGGCTGTATATTTGCATATGGCAAAATCTCTTCGTGCAGGATTGGGGAAATCTCGTGTATTCCAAAAGGGCGAGTATGAGAAAGTATTCGATAATACTTTATTGGAGGAAGAAAATTATCCGAATCTTATATATCGGGGAGCGGAACTCTATATCGCATCAGTGGTGTTGGATACAACACGCGAAATGGTAGTAGCAAATGCGGAGCAATATTCTGTTGAACTCCCGATTTTTAAGAAAAGTGCTTACTATATTGCGGGGTTAATATATGCTTTGAAGAAATCAGAATATGATGCTATCTGTAAAAGTATGACTGAAGTATGGCAAGAGAATAATCAGGGGAAGATGAGAGGCATGGATTTTTGGAGTAGATTAGAGAAGTTTACTTCTGATACATTTGCATCCGCTGTAGAAGAACTCAAAAAAATATATGAACAAAGAAAAGAACCTTCTTTTGATGTTGACAATCTTTTGAAATCTCAATCTTTTGCAGACGACTACGAAACAAAAATAGGCAATATACTGGGGGCATAAACTAAATTAAGTTATGATGTCTAAGCTATGCAGAATGAACAAGAAATAAGGGAAGAACTAAAACGGGTACTCCAAAATACTCCGAATGATTATTCACGTATATTAGAACTTTCCAATCAATTAGCAGCTAACGATGCATACCATGTCCGTTTCTCTGTAGATTCTGGTATAATTAATCGTCTCGGAAACGAATTAGTGGGGAAAAGAGAAACGGCGGTAGGAGAGTTGATTAAAAATGCATATGACGCAGATGCTACGCAGGTAGATTTGGTTTTTGAACATGCGTGGACATCGGGTGGAACTTTAAGAATAGAGGATACGGGAAATGGCATGACGAGAGAGCAGCTGATAAACGGCTTTATGCGTCTGTCTTCTGCCAGCAAAGTGAATGAACCGTATTCGCCAATCTATCATCGTGCCAGAGCAGGTAAAAAAGGAATAGGGCGTTTTGCAGCGCAACGCTTGGGAAGAAAACTAACAATCATAACACAAACAAACAAAAGTTCGTATGCAATAAAAGTTACGTTTGATTGGGATCTTTTTATTAGCGATACGGAATTATGGAGCGTAGAGGCACAAATTGAGGAAATCCCGAAAAAAAAAGATCATGGGACAGATTTAATTATTGAAGATTTACGGGAGGGGTGGACGGATGCATTGTTAGCAAAGACGAATAGAAGTGTAATGGCTTTACTGCAACCTTATCCCATTGAGAAAATTGAAGAAACATGTTCTGATCCTGGCTTCCAAATTAATTTCTATCGTGATAATGTATCGCCTAAAACAAAGATAATAGATAGTACCGAATCTGTGTATAATTTGGCTCTCGCCGAAATCGAAGGCGGTGTAGACAAAGATGGATATGCACATTGGTCTATGAGAAGCGCGCGATTGAAAGATGATTCACATTTTGATTCAGATAAGAGTAAAAAGAATGAGATATTTCCCCTCTTAGCAGGGGTTAAATTAAAGGCGTTTTATTACATATATGAAGCCTCCCTGTTCCCTCGTGGAGCGATGAAATACGTAAAAGATTTAGCATCGGAATATGGCGGAATAAGAGTGTATAGAAATGGCTTTAGAGTGTTGCCATATGGTGAAAAAGGAAACGACTGGTTAGGCTTAGATGAATCTGTAACAAAACGTGCAATATTGAGTCCTCACCAGAATAGTAATTTTTTTGGTATAGTAGAACTAAAAGGTGAGCATCTTTTAACAGAATTTGAGGAAACTGCGAGTAGAGAAGGCTTAATAGAAAATGAAGCTTATGATGAGTTGACGAGATGTATATTCCTAATGCTGACATCGGTCGTGTTGCGCATTTCTGAGTTGCGCGGACGAAAAGGACGTGCTGCGCAAAAAGACTGGGATAAAAATCCAACCATCAAGGTAGATGCTGCACTAGAGGAACTTCGGAATATCTTTGATACGGATCAAAATGAGGAACGAGAATCATCAGAATCAGAAGGTAATTCCGGAAGATGGAGTTTTTATAATCAAGCGAAAGCACTTATAGATGAAATACATACTAAGAGACTGGAAGAAAAAAATGCGATAGAATCTCTATTGGATGAAATTAAAATGTTGCGTGTGCTAGCAAGCGTAGGGCTTGTCGTCGGCGAGTTTGTGCATGAAGTAAAACGATTCTTACCCGCTTTCAGAAATTCAATAGATATTATTAGATCTATGACAACGCGTGAAGAAAGAATGCAGCAGATAATTTCAGAACTTGAGGGGCAGATAGAAGGTTTTACTAGTTACACATCTTATTTTGAAACGAATATATCACAGAATATAGTTAGACAGTTAGTTCCTATCGCACCGCATAAACAAGTTATGGATTTTATAAAGGTAATAGCAAATGATCTGTCTCGATCAAATATTGTAATGGAGAAGCCTGTGCTAAATGGGATTAATTTGAGGACGGTATCCATGCATCCTTCCGAATGGATGTCCATCCTTTTTAATCTTTATACAAATTCTAAAAAAGCAATTCTTAAAGCGCACAATCCAGATAAACGCATATTTATTAGTGTTGGAGAGGATGCAAAAAATGTGATACTTGAATTTTCAGATACGGGAATAGGAATCCCTGAAAAAGATTGGGAAAATGTATTTGAAGCATTTTTTACAACTTCGAAGCCAATAGATTTTAATCAATCTAGTCAGGCATTGTCAGGTTCTGGATTAGGGCTAAAAATAGTGAGAGATATTATTGAAAGTTACGGGGGCACAATCAAGGTAGTTTCTCCCATATTTGATTATGCCACTACGATTAGAATAATGATCCCTAAAAGTATACAAATATGAAAAAGTATCTGTATTTAGATGATGAGGCACTTGATGCCATAAAACCTATTATTGATGGATTGAATAGGAGCGGTAAGATTGTGGTAGAACGGGTTCCTTTGGAGCAAGACGAGACGATAGATCGAGTATATAGTTCATTAAGAAAAATTCAATATGATGGTATTATCGTAGACTATATGTTAAATGGTACTGGTCCTTTCCATATTGGATGTAACTCTCATTCCATCGCTCAATATCTCCGGGATTTAGCGGAACAAGGAGAAAGCAAATCGTTTCCTATAGTATTATGTTCAACGAATCAGAACATTAAAAGGCAGTTGCAAAATGGATATACAAGCAATGATTTATACGATTTTCATTTTGCAAAAGATATAGATATTAACTATGAACTGATCGCATCAAGATTGGAAAATATTGCTGTCGGATATGAAGAGATAATAAAATCAGGGAAAGACATCAGTCATATCTTAAAGAGAGCTATATCCAACCTAGATCCGCGACCATTTGAACCTTTTGCAAAAAGTATTCAGACAAAACGATGTGCAGATTTGATTTTGCAGGATTTCTTTAAATTTTCGGGGTTATTAATATCGGAGGAGATTTTGTGCGCTCGTTTAGGAATTGCAAAAGTTGGTTCGTATAAAGAAATCTTATCCATTTTCGATCGTGCAAAATATTCGGGCGTGTTTAATGAACTTGGGCGCTACTATTGGTTTGATATAGTGTCCGGAATTTTTCGTGAGTATTTTAATGAAAATATGGCATCTTTAGACGCTGAAGAAAAAGTGGAACTGATGAAGAGGAAATTCGTCAAAGCATCATTAGAGGTTGCTCCTATCGGTGTAAATAATAATAGTAAGAGATATTGGACAACCTGTGAGAAGACAGGAGTAGCCTTAGATCCAATGGAAGGGTATCGTTTGAAGGAAGCGATAGTTTTGAAGCCATGGCAAGAACCTCATTATGTGTCTTTTTCTGCAATTTCCGATGGATATGTTGACTATAGTGATGTGATAGAAAGTGATCTTGAACGATATACGAGAAAGGTGGATTTCATATCAAAAAGAAAAAATAATGGGAAAGAATGAGTTTGAAGGTATAAAAAGACAAGTATGCACTAAGATTGATTATTTATATGAAGCCTTATGTGCATCAATTCCTTCCATAAAAGCAGAGTCTCTGCTCCAGAGCAAAATTAGCATAAATAGTTCTCCTTTTGTATATCAGAATGAGCGAATAAATTGTTCTATCGAAGATATAATTTTGACGATTCCTTCATCAGAAATCAGACATTTATACAGATCTGATGAGAAGAATATTGATAATGTCGAACTTCGTTTGTCACTGAACGGATGTATAAATGCTAATACATGGAAGGATAAGGATAAAAATCCTTGGGAAACATTAACTTTGAAAACCAAACTAATAGTTTTGACAATGACAGGTATGTATACAAGAAATTTTCATGTAGACTTAATAGAAGATAATGAGAATATTTATCAAGAAGTTCATCCATTGTCTCATATACATTTTCATGGCACAAGTGATAATTGCGAGAAAAATGTAGAAATTGATGTTCCGCGTCTGGTACATTTCCCCCTGGATATGGTTCTTGGGTTATCGGTAGCACTGCGGAATTATTTGCCAGCAGCATACGAAAAATTAAAAAACAATCCTATATATCTAGGATTGTGCTACGAAAGTCAAAAACGATTATTAGTTCCATATTTTAATGTCTATAGAAATGGGATAGGTGTGGATGGCAAAGCGAACAAAACAATTCAAAAAGTATGTCCTTATCTGGTGTAAATAGAAATATTCTCTCATTCTTAAAGCAAATAAACTATTTGAAACCTCATCAAATAGATGCTTTGATTGTGGCGACATTTTTAGAATATAATAATCTTGTTTCGGCAAATACCATAGTCCCAAAATTAAATGACGCAGAAACAATGCTACAACAGCAGTTTATTGCTAAATGGCATCAGTATCAGCAGTCTTTTTATCTGGAGGATTTGATAGAATTATTCGAATTTGTTGTTTCTCCTGCAGAAAAAGAAGTAAATGGTGCTGTTTATACACCTCAATACATACGGGAATATATAGTAAATGAGGTATTTAAAACGATTGATGAGAGAGAGAGCGCACATGTGGTAATAGGAGATTTGTCATGTGGTTGTGGAGGCTTTCTAATGACCGTAGCGCAAAAACTACATCAGCAATACGGCTTGACATATACATGGATATATCAACACAATATTGTGGGGGTAGATGTTGCTTTGTATAGTGTGAACCGTACTAAAATAATTTTGAAATTATTAGCATTGTTGGATAATGAAGTTGTCGAAGAAGGAATGAATATTTATTGTCAAAACTCTTTGTCCTATGACTTTAATGATATTGACGTCGTACGAAAACGAAATGGTTTTGATGCTATTGTCGGAAATCCTCCATATGTCAGCTCTTCTAAAATGTCAAGCGCGACAAAAAGTCTGGTTGCACGTTTTGAAGTAGCGAAGAGTGGAAAGGCAGATTTGTACATTCCTTTCTTCCAATTAGCAATAGAGGCCTTACGTCATAATGGAATACTAGGTTATATTACTGTTAATAATTTCTATCGGAGTGTAAATGGGCGGGCACTAAGGAAGTGGCTCGCAAATAACGAGTATTATATTAAGTTAATAGATTTTGGTGGTGAGCAGATATTTAAAAGTCGTACTACGTATACTTGTTTGTGTTTCATCCATAATAAGTCAAGAGGATGTATTGATTACGTAAAATCTACGAAGAAAAATTTGAATGGATTATTAGATAAAGATTATGTTTCAATAGAATATAAACACTTAGATCATTTTAAAGGTTGGTTATTAGCCTCAAAACAAATGGCTAATTTTATATCTCAAGTGGAAAAGTGCGGTAAATCTTTAGGAGCCCAATATCCTATAGTAAATGGTTTTGCAACATTAAATAATAAGATATATGTCTTTCGTCCTGTTACAGAAGATGATCATACATACACAATTGAAGACAAATATGGTCTGTTCCGAGTTGAAAAATCACTATGCAAGGATGCTATCAAGCCAAATATTTTACAATCCGAGGAAGATATCTTGTCATACATGGAGAAGGTAATATTTCCATACCGCATGAATGGTAAAAAAATGTCATTAATACCAGAAGATGAACTAATGAGAGATTATCCATTAGCATACCGATATTTATCTGCTCATAAAACAGAACTAGCAAAGCGTGACAACGGAATGCGAGAGTATGCTGCATGGTATGGATATGGAAGAAGTCAGGCATTAAATATTCCCGGCTACAAATTATTATTTCCATATATAGCAGAACATCCGCGTTTTATCTTGACAGACAGAAAAGATTTATTATTTTACAATGGGTATGCTATTTGTTCTGATAATATTAAAGAATTGATTTTTTTGAAGAAGATATTGAGCACAAATCTATTTTGGAAATATATATGTGCAACAAGTAAACCTTACAATAATGGTTATTATGCCCTAGCTAAAAACTATATAAAGTATTTTGGAATACCAAACTTTTCTGAAGAACAAAAAGAGCGGATTATTCAGGAAAAGGATATTGATAGATTAAATATTTACATAAAGGAATTTTATTTAAGTATAGAATGAAAAACAATCAACCTCTTTTTTCGGTACTGATTGCCAATTATAATAACGGCAAATATTTGATGGAGGCGATAGAAAGCGTCCGTCAGCAGACATATACTAATTGGGAGATAATTCTTGTGGATGATGCATCTACGGATAACTCCAAAGAATTATACAAAGAGTTAGAGAAGGACAATCGTATTCATATCTATTATAACGACTCCAATAAAGGCTGCGGCTATACCAAGCGTCGTTGTGCAGAATTAGCCAACGGTGAAATATGCGGTTTCCTTGATCCGGATGATGCGTTATTGTCGGAAGCATTGCAAGTGATGGTGGAAGCGCATAAGAATCATCCGGAGGCGAGTTTGGTGTATTCGCAGCATGTAATCTCGGATGCAAATCTGCAAAATCGAACTCAACCTATCGGCTCTCCGTTAGAGGAAGGAAAAACATATCTGGAATCTACTAAAGGTGGTCCTACTTTATTCGCGACATTCAAACGCCAATTATATATACAATCAGGTGGAATCAGCACAATCTACAAACGAGCAGTAGACCAAGATTTGTATTTGCGGTTGGAGGAGGTTGGTGATATCATATTTGTTAAACAAGCATTATATATATATAGGCAGGGCACAGGGCAGAATATATCTCTTGGTGCTATTAATGAATGGAAAGCGCTTTGTTGGGATATGTATGCGCGTATTGAGGCTTGTATTCGTAGAGGCGTTGAGATAGACAATGCGGCTTTCTTGCAAATCCTTAATCAGATGAATGAAATATCTGCAGCTGCGGCTCTTGCAAAAGAAAAAGAAATCAGAGTATCCAAAGCATATCTGATAGGACGCTTGCTGTTGAAACCTTTTCGTTGGATAGGAAAATAGATCGTAAGGTGAAAATGAAAGTATCGGTAATAATTCCGACATATAATCGTTCACACATGATTTGTGATGCGTTAAGAAGTCTCTGCCAACAGGATCTGCCGGCGGATGATTTCGAAGTGCTTGTGGTGGATAATAACTCCAAAGATGAAACAAAGAAAGTAGTAGAGCAATATATTGCTAATCATAAAGATTGCAACGTCCGTTATATCTTCGAACCACGTCAGGGAGATTATTTTGCTCGAAATCGTGGCGCAGAAGAAGCGAAGGGAAAATATTTGGTATTTACTGATGATGATGCATTGTTTGATGTCGATTATTTGAGTACTATACTGAATCTATTTGAGATGTATCCTTATGTGGGTGTAGTTGGAACTCGTATTGTAGTAAAATGGGAAGGCGGCACTCCGGCGAGGTGGATTAAACCATATGAATATTTGCTCGGAGCATTATCATATAGTTCTAAAGGTTATGTTATATGGTCGTCTGGAATGTATGTCAATAATGGCAGTTTAGCCGTAAAACGCGATTTGTACATTTCTGTAGGAGGCATTAATCCTGCTCAAATAGGTGATTACATCATAGGTGATGCGGAAGGTGGATTCTGCAGGAAAATACATCAATTAGGAATACCGATGGCATTTACGGATGATGTAACCATGTGGCATCGACAGTTCGTTGGTAAAAATGATACGATAAAAGATATATGTCGAAGATTTGAAAATAATATAGGGATAACACAAGCATACACAGAGGTAATTATTAAAGGAGAAAACCAGAAACATAAATTATATCCATACATTTTAAAAATGATATGGTATATGGTAACAGCACGACGTCGTAAAACCCTCCGGCAGTATTTTCAATATAAAGCAGAAAAGAAATATAACGAGTATATTGATCGGTATCAACACGATGAAAAATTGAAGCAGCTATTGCAACAGAATGTATATGAGTGGAACCATATCTAAAAAGGAACTATGAAATTTGCTGCATTATATAGGCTTGGTAAGCAAAATGACGGTTTTTCTATAGGATTGCTGTTGAGGCACATATATTATAAATTGCGATACAATCTCAATATGGTCTTGGATAATTCTGTTTCTATAGTAAATCCTCGCAATATACAGATTCCCAAGGGGAGGCTTGAAGTGGGATTTGTAGGACCAGAGTTTGTTATGAGAAGTGATAAGACATTGTTGTGTTGTTTGGGAAAAGTGTCCGTGTCCGGGAGAGTGCGTATAAACAAGGGATGTAGAGTCTATGTTGCTCCTAAAGCACAATTGTTTCTCTCTGATTGTTTCGTCAATTCGAATGTTATAATTATGTGTGAACATGGTGTAACAATCGGTGCTAATTCAGCAATAGGCTGGGGAACACAAATAATTGATGATGATTATCACTCGATACAATATGCGAATAGTTGCAACGCAGGGTTCTGTGCCGATGTTCGCGGGGGGGGGGGTAGAAATTGGTAATCATGTACTTATAGGAAATAATTGTTTTATATATAAAGGAGTCAAGATTGCAGATGGTTGTGTTGTGGCATCTAATAGTGTCTTGAAACAATCTTTTGCAACTCCGAATAAATTAATATCAGGAAATCCTGCACGTGAAATTAAAGATGTTGTAAATTGGAACTAGTTATGCATTTATCAAAATTTGAAATAAAGCAATCAATAGGTGCTTTTCGAAAAAAGGCACTTGATGCTTATAAAAAGAAGAATCTAAATGAGGCTCTGTATTGGATAGAACTATGTAGTATCGTTGGGTGTCAATTTAATTTGATATATGAAGACCCTGAAATAGAAGAATTGTACGTAAAAATCGCTAAGGATGTTAATAAGCCGATTGTTGATTATGTTCCGAATCCCCATAGAATAGTATTATACGATGAGTTTTGTATATCATATGTTTTAGGTATTCAATGGATTGATGCTCTTGCGGCAACCGGAAAAGAAATTCGATATGTTACTACACGTCCTATCCAAGACGACAAATTAAGAGCGCATATTTTGGATAGAGCCAAAAGATATAACAATATTGATATTTGTGTTATAACAGAAGACTCTTCTATTGCGATTGGACAGGCTTTATTTAAATCAATAACTTCCTTTGAACCATCACAATTAATTTTGCAGATGCGAGTTAATTCTCCTGCCAATCTCATGTTAGGAGCTCTACCACAGGAAATATTGAAATATAACATTAATTTGGATGATCAAACATTGTGGTATGGTACTCATGGAATAGATTATATTTTAGAGTTCCGTCCTTTTGGGGCTTCCGTTTCAATGCAGAAAAGGAATTTTTCTAAAGATAAATTGTTAATGGTACCATTCTACCCCGCGAATGATGAGAATGCATTTCTGGGGTTTCCGAAAGAATGTACGTCCGATAAGTTGGTAATATTTTCTGGTGGGGACTTTTATAAGACATTAGATGACGATAGAACATATTGGAAATTAATATCTCAAATTTTGCATAGATGGGAAAATGTGGTGTTCTTATTTGCATCTAAAAGCATCCCTGAAGGAGATAAAGCAATAAAAGAGTTTATAACGAGTGAGGGTTTAGAGGGACGATTTATACATATAACATTTCGCCCTGATATATATCAAGTATTTGCTCATTGCGATATTTATATGGGAACAAGTCCTACTAGTGGCTCGTTGATGTCGCAGCTGGCGGCCGTCAATAAAAAACCGATACTTCAATATTATACCAAAGGAACACCTGATGATGAGACGGAGCAAGCCATATGTTGGAACGCCAAATTCCAGATATCATATGATAATGAATTGGATTTTATGACGGAGGCAGAGCGACTTATTATTGATAAATCTTATAGAGTTAGTCAAGGGGAGAGATTATACGATGCAATGATAAAACCAGATCAATTTAATGAAACCGTAAAGCGAACATTGGAAACTAATAAAACTCAGTTTGCAATAAATGAGTATTATATTGATTATAATATTTTGGATAATCGTTGGTATTATTTAGAGAAGGCAGGATTTCGAAATGCAATGCCGTATGTCTATAGTTTATTAGGACCATGGGATTGTTTTAAATATGCCCCATGTGTGTTTTTTAAAAAAAATATAAATAGAGTAATTAATAACATAAAATCATGGATAAGCAAATAATTAGGAAACTGCTAACCGCAGTTGGATATTATCAAATAAAGGCATCGTTCAAACAGAAAATCCAGGAACATATAATTCAAAAGAAAGATGCCAAGCGAATAAAGATGATGCAGAGTGAGATTAATGGTATTACAAAACGTATTTTGCCTTTGCCATTAAAGGAACTCAATGTGATAATTTCTTTAACTTCTTATGGTAAACGTGTATCCGAAAATGCTCCTTATGCAATCATGAGCATTCTCCATCAATCAATAATGCCCCATCGCATCGTATTGAATCTAGATAGGGAATCATGGAATAGAGAGAACATCCCTGATTTATTAAAGAAACTTCAGATAGCTGGAGTAGAAATACATTTTTGCGAGGATGTTGGTCCTCACACAAAACTATTACCATCTATTGACAGATTCACAGAAGATATTATAATAACAGTTGATGATGATATCATATATGAACAAAATTTGATTTCAGATCTACTTAGCGGCTATAATGGTTCAGATAAGAATACGATAATTTGCCGTGAGGCCACTGTGATAGAAAAAAATAGAGATGGCGAGTATATATCGTATACAAAATCCAGCGAAGCAGTACCAGGTACTACGGCTATCGGATATATGCCGCTAGGCTTTAGAGGTGTGTTATATCCTCCTCATGTGTTTAAAACTGACATGATTTTTAATCCGATATTCAAATCAATTTGTAAAAATGCAGATGATATATGGTTTGGTTTGACGGAATATAAGGAAAAAATAAAAGTTTATTGTGTAAAATCCGAAAACATCACATTAGAATTTGTAAATACGATAGAACAATATAACCCAAGTGCAGAAACTTGTCTTTATTATGAAAATTCTATACAAGGTAAAAATGATATTCAATACAAAGCAGTTCTTGATTATTACGAACTATGAAAGAAGAAGGAAATCAATTTATGGCATCATTGGGTAAATTATATCGTAATTTAACAAAATTTCGTTTGCAACCAATCCGAATATTCTGCTTTCATCAAGTAAGTGAGATTTTTGATGCTGATTCTATGTGGCAATGCGATTGGATATCTAAAGACGAGTTTGAAAACAAGATTGTGCAGCTGCAAGAAGAGTATACATTTATATCCTTGGAGGAAGCACACATGAAATTGGAGAATGATATATTTCGGCTTCGTAAATATGCAGTTCTCACAGCAGATGATGGATCTAAAACAATAGAATGTATATTGCCATGGTTAAATAAGAGAAATATCCCATTAACATTGTTTTTAAATGGTAGTTATTTAAGCGGAAAAACATACCGCGAAACGCCTGCGGAAAGATATTTTACTGCCGAGGAAATACTTTCACTTAGATTCAAGAACATAACCATCGGTCATCATGGTTGGGACCACGTGGATGTGAGAAAGCAAACAATTGAATCTTTTGTAGAGTCTATACAAAAAAATATAAAGGCAATAGAATTATTTCCGAACAAAGTTCCTTATTGGGCATACCCATACGGAGGGTATACTTCGGATAGTAACAGGATACTGCAAGAATATGATCTATGTCCGGTATACACTGACGGACAGAAAAACTATAATGACCCTAATTGCATTCACAGAGAAATATTATGAATAGCATACAGACGTTCTTTCAACGTAAAAAACTTTGGTTATATAGAAAACTATATAATAAAATTCTACCAGATTACTATTACTGGTCCCCTACAATCGCGACGGCATTATGGTATGCAGTCAATGAAGGATCTTTGCCTAATTTGCGCCATCCACGTAATTTTAACGAATTGCTAATGGCGATTAACTTAAAGGCGAGAAAGAATCAAAAAGATAGGGATTTACGGGTACTTTGTGCGGATAAGTACGCCGTGCGAGGATATGTGGCGGAGAAGGGATTCGGAGATATCCTTAATGAATGTTATGGCGTGTATGATTCATTCGATGAGATAAATTTTGATACTCTTCCTAATCAGTTCGTACTAAAAATGACAACTGGTTGCGGAATGAATTTTATATGTACTGATAAGTCAAAACTAGATATTGAGAATTTGCGGAAAGAGGTAGAGGGATGGTTCAAAAAGTGTAATAACTTTGGTCTTAAAACAGCAGAATGGCATTATGTGGAGATCAAGCCACGTTTAATGGTGGAAAAATATCTATCTCAACTAAATGGAGCTTCATGTCTAACTGATTTTAAAATCCATTGCTTTAATGGCGCGATATACCACATTGAGACCATAGCGGAAAGAGACACGAGCGGAAAATTTATTAGTTGTTATACTTTCGATACCCAATGGAGAAGTACAGATTGTGTTAAACCACAATATCAAAAGTCATGTAAACTTGTGGAAAAGCCGGTTTGTTTTGATAAAATGAAACAAATTGCAGAAAAATTAAGTAAGGATTTTGAATATGTTCGTGTGGATTTGTATGAAATAGACGGAAAAGTTATATTTGGAGAATTAACTTTTACTCCCGTAGGTTGTTATGAATATGATTATAAGAAAGAATATTTAGAAGACATGTGCAGATTTTATTATTTAACGGCTCCACATAAATAACAATTATGCTATTTGCACCAATCATAGTATTTGCGTATGATCGGCCGGATCATTTGAGACAGACGCTTGCCGCATTAGCCAAGAATGACTTGGCTTCTCAGTCTGTGCTCTATGTCTTTTGTGACGGAGCAAGAGAGTGGGGAGGAGAGGCCCCCCAACCCCCGGAAGGGGGAGGGAACTATATCACGAAGCGATATGACGTAATGCATTGTTTTAAAGAGGAGTATGAGGCATATCTTCAACGCATAGTCGAAGTACGGGCTGTCGCCCATACTCAAACAGGATTCAAAGAGGTACATGTGATAGAACGAGAGAAGAATATTGGTTTGGCTGATAACATCGTTGGGGCAGTTACGGAGATAGTTAATCAATATGGACGGGTGATAGCTTTTGAAGATGATATTATTACAACCCGCGGGTGCTTGACTTATCTTAATGATGCGCTTGAACTCTATAAAGACGCTGAGCAAGTGATGCATATATCGGCTTGGATGTACCCTAATAAAGGGCAGTTTCCGGTGACGTTCTTCTATGATTCCCCGTATCCAGCCGGAGGTTGGGCAACATGGAAACGAGCATGGAATCATTTTAACCCGGATACGGCAGATCATGTACGCTACTGGGAGAACAACTGGAAAGAGTTTGACATAGAAGGAGAAGATTATTTAAGCCGCCAGTTATTAGGAAATCTCAATGGCACACTTAAGACATGGTATATCAAATGGTATAGTTCCATGCGGCGTGTGGGAGGTCTTTGCCTCTATCCTGGAACGGCAATGTCCAATAACATCGGTTGGGATAATTCCGGTGAAACATCGCTGCCTAATACACGCTATAATGTCGCTTGTCCAGTTGAATATACAGAAGTGAAACGAGTACCAATTGTCCGCAATAAAAAGGCATATAACTATATCCGGACTTGGTATTCCGGTCATTGGTACAGCAAGCGATATCGTATTCGCTTTTATAATAGAATTCGCCGACTATTCGGTTTAAAATCAATCAAATGAGCAAGATTAAAGTCTCCGTAGGAGTAATAACATATAATCAGCAAGACACCATCCGGCAGACGCTGGATAGCATCCTTGCGCAGAAAGGCGATTTCGATTTAGAAATCGTCATCGGCGAGGATTGCTCTACGGATTCCACTCGCGCCATCTGTGAAGAGTACACCATACACCATACACCATACACCATTAGGCTCCTACCTACTACGCGCAACCTCGGTATCATGGCAAACTTTGCCCGTGTGATGCAGGCTTGTACAGGTGATTATGTAGCTATCTGTGCCGGTGATGATTATTGGTGTGATGAGTGTAAGTTGCAGACGCAACTGGAATACTTCAAAGAGCATCCGGAGGTCGGAGTTGTATCTACATCAGGATACAAACTGTTGGTAAAAAGCAACACCTTAGTTCCGCATGCTATTGCCCCTCTCAAACCTATAGCAGATGGTAACGTCAAATCCTTCTATTTCTCTCCAGACTATAAGGGTGGGGTATATGTGATGCCGCTGAGCCTCTTGATAAAACGGGACCTATTGCAATATGTGGATTTTGATGAATTTGTCCGTCGCGGTTTTCCGGTAGAAGATTACCCGATGCAGGCAATCCTTGCGCAGCATTGTAAGTGGGGGCACATTGATGACTTGTGCGTGGTTTATCGGGTGTATAAGGAGTCTGCCACTTTTATCTCCTTTGACCATCCGAAATACATGCAGTATTATCAAGGATTAGCAGCAATTCGACGTTATCTTAACGAACTCTTTCCTGCTGATGCTTGTTTTACGGAAGAACAAATCCAGGAACAGTTGTTCTACAAAGAGTTTCTGCTATATCTGCACCGCGTTGAGTACAAGAAAGCCAAGCATCTAATTTCAGATGCTGCGACTATCGCCTACATGCATAAAGTGCAGCAAGCGAAGCGGTTTACGAGAACATGGCTGCATTTCATCGCTGCTCATTTTATTAAGGAGCATAAATATAAAAAAGATTTAAAAGAACGAACATGAAAAATAGTACAGTAGACGATTGCAAAATCATTGACATCCGCCGCTATACGGATAGCAGGGGATATTTGTCGGTAGTGGAGAACGGAATCGATATTCCGTTTGATATCAAGCGTATTTATTATCTCTATATGGTGCCGGAGGTGGCTCGCGGCGCACATGCGCATAAGGAGTTGCAGCAGCTGCTGATTGCTACATCCGGTTCGGTAGATGTTATTATGGATGATGGACAAGAGAAGAAAACCTTCCATCTTGACCGACCATGGAAAGGTCTCCTTATTCCTTCCGGTCTCTGGCGTGATCTGGAGAACTTCTCCGGCGGAGCTGTTCTGATGTGTCTTGCAAGTGAGGGGTACGATGAGAAAGATTATATCCGAGATTATCAGGAATTTCTAAACTATAAGAAACAATGATTCATCCATTATCCGACTGTCAGGCGCAGGTGCCTGAATCGACAAACATATGGCAATTTTGCGTAGTGCTGCCGGGCGCAAAGATTGGCAAGAACTGCAATATATGTAGCCATTGCTTCATCGAGAACGAGGCAGTGATTGGTAATAATGTTACTATCAAAAACGGTGTGCAGATTTGGGATGGTATCACGTTAGAAGACAACGTATGTGTAGGAGCCAATGTTTCTTTCACCAATGACCGTTATCCCCATGCAAAGAATGCTGATTGGAAGTTAGAGCGGACGTTGGTTAAGAATGGTGCAAGTATCGGTGCCGGTAGTACTATCCTCTGCGGAGTGACTATTGGAGAAAATGCTATGATTGGCATTGGCTCCGTTGTTACTAGAGATGTTCCTGCTGGAGAAGTATGGGTCGGAAATCCAGCGCATTTTTTGAAAAAAGTAGAAGAATATAATAAATAAACATATGCAAGTTCCTTTTTTGAGTTTACATGACGTAACAGCCATGCACGGGGATGAGATCCGTGAGGCAGCAAAGCGAGTGATTGATAGCGGATGGTATCTGCAAGGCAAAGAGAATGAACTTTTTGAGCAGCACTATGCCGACTATATTGGGACAAAATATTGCATCGGTTGCGCGAATGGTTTGGATGCTCTCATTTGGATTTTCCGAGCATACATTGAGTTAGGAGTAATGCAACCTGGCGATGAAGTCATCGTACCGGCTAATACGTATATTGCTACTATCTTGGCTATTACGGAGAATTGTCTCAAACCTGTTCTCATTGAGCCTAAGCGTGATACGTTGGAGATTGACGATTCCCTCATCGAAACAGCCATCACTTCGCGCACCAAAGCTATCTGCATCGTTCATCTTTATGGGCGTTGTGCCATGACAGAAAAGATTGCTGACTTGTGCAAGAAATATAACCTCAAACTCATTGAAGACAACGCGCAGGCGCATGGGTGTTACTACCTGCCCCCCATGCCCCCTGAAGGGGGAGGTGTAGTAACACCTATGAAGGCAGGAATAGATATGGCAGACCCAGCATATTACCCTGAATTAAAAAGACGTGCAGCGCAGATGCGCGCAAATCCAACAGAAGCAGAGGAACAACTTTGGAATGCGCTATGTGAGCAGCAAATAGGTTATAAGATTCGGCGTCAGCATATTGTAAGTCAATACATACTTGATTTTGCATACTTGGATAATCGTATAGCTATTGAGTTGGACGGAGGTTACCATAGTAAAGAGAATCAGCAATATGACGATGCGGTTCGAACAAAGCACTTGGAGTCATTTGGGTGGCGCGTATTGCGTTTTACTAATTCAGAGGTATTCCATGATTTAGAATCAGTGATATCACAAATCAAATCTGCGATATCAATCTCCTCTTCCCCTTCAGGGGATTGTGGGGCGGGGAGATTGATACGCACCGGCTCCATCGGAGACGCGGCGGGTCATAGTTTCTATCCGGGAAAGAACTTAGGCGCCTTGGGTGATGCAGGAGCGGTAACAACCAATGATCCGGAGTTAGCTGCGGCTATCCGTGCATTGGCTAACTATGGAAGCCAGAAGAAATATGTCTTCAAATATACCGGCCGAAATAGCCGTTTGGACGAGATTCAGGCAGCGATATTGGATGTGAAACTCAAATATCTTGATGAGGACATCAAGAAACGCCAAGAAGTAGCGGCATATTATTATGACCATATCTCTAACCCGGTGATTGAACTTCCCACTCGTCTCTTGGATGAGAATAACGTCTATCATTTGTTCCCCATTATTGTAAAAGAGTTAGGGAACGAGAGAGTTGGTGAATTAAGGAATCGCTTGCACGATTACCTTGAGTCTTGGGGCGTAGGTACGGTCATTCATTACCCCATTGCCCCACATAAGCAGGAGTGCTATGCCAAGGAGGCATGGAACATACCACAATTGAACTTGCCTATTACGGTATATTTGGCAGACGCAGAACTCTCTATACCGATTAGTCCGTGCATGAGTAAGGAACAAGTAGAGTGGGTCGTAAAATGCATAAATGAATTTTAGGTAATGCTTTTTAACTCGATAGAATTTGCCATATTTCTTCCTATTGTCTTTTTGATTTACTGGGCGATAGGATATGCGAGAATAAATGACTCGTTAAAACTGCGGATACAGAATGCATTCGTGGTTGTTGCGAGTTACGTGTTCTACGGCTGGTGGGACTGGCGATTCTTGTTGCTCATTGCCTTCACTTCATTCTGTTCCTGGGGGAGCGGATTATTGATTTCGAGGGCTCAAAATGCCACCGAAGATAACAGGGGGGGGCAAAACGTATCATTCGCAAGCAGATTCTGGCTGACAGCCAATATTGTTCTGAACCTTGGCATCTTGGCGGTCTTTAAATATTATGATTTTTTTGTGACAGAGTTCGGAAACATATTTGGAATCAGTACGGACAGTTTATTACTCAAGATTATTCTGCCTGTTGGGATCAGTTTCTACACATTCCAAGCGTTGAGTTATAGCATTGATGTTTATCGAAGGAAGATAGAGCCGACCAACGATATCATTGCCTTCTTTGCGTTTATCTCATTCTTCCCGCAGTTAGTAGCCGGTCCTATAGAACGTGCAACGAACCTGTTGCCTCAGTTTTTGCAGAATCGTAAGTTTAGTTATGATGAGGGTGTAGACGGAATGCGTCAGATTCTATGGGGCTTATTCAAGAAGATCGTTGTCGCGGATAACTGCGCATTTTATGTCAATCAGGTATGGGAGACGTATGATACGCAAAACGGCAGTACATTATTGTTGGCAGCGATACTCTTTACCTTCCAGATTTACGGCGATTTCTCCGGTTATAGCGATATAGCAATAGGGACAGCCAAACTCTTTGGTATCAAACTGATGAGGAACTTCAATAATCCGTATTTCAGCAGAGACATAGCAGAGTTTTGGCGGAGATGGCATATTAGTTTGACGACATGGTTCCGCGATTATGTCTATATCCCGCTTGGCGGTAGCCGTGTAGGTAAATGGAAGATTGTGCGTAACACTTTTGTTATCTTCTTGCTATCGGGCTTTTGGCATGGTGCGAACTGGACGTTTATTGCTTGGGGTGCATACCACGCATTGTTATTCTTGCCGCTCATTTTGCTTGGCAAGAACCGCAAAAATACGAATCAAGTAGCGGAAGGACGATTGGTGCCTACATGGAAAGAGTGCGGACAGATACTATTTACATTCATGTTGGCAGTTATAGGATGGATTATTTTCCGCGCAGAGACAATAGGCCAGGCTTGGGAAATAATGAAAGGTATTTGCGATGTGAGCCTATTCTCTGTACCAAACCATGCAGGTATTCATGCGTTATTTGTCAACCTTTTATTGCTTGTCATCGTAGAATGGTTTCAACGCAATAAGCAACATAGTTTAGATATTGCTAATCTACCGATATATCTCCGGTATACGATTTATATAGGCATGTCATTTATCATCTTTGCCTTTGGAGGACATACGGTTAACTTTATTTATTTTCAGTTCTGATGAAAAAGTTCCTCGTTAAAATATCAATAGCAACAATAATCTTA
>CALEPS010000023.1 GCA_937910305.1 uncultured Bacteroidales bacterium
CGTCCTCGCAACTCGTTTGCGAGGTTCCCACCCTGTTTCAAGAATACCTCAAGGGGGAGCGCTTCGATTAAGTAGCAAAGCAGTTCCCGAAAAAGAGGCAGACGGGCTCGGAGCCGCCGCACAGGAGAATGGCACAGGGGCGGAAAGACTACCCTACGCACGCTCGGCACAGCGTTGTGATATTAAGGAACACGCACACAACTGCGCGTATAGAAATCATAGCAGGAATCTATTTCCGCTATGATTGTTTATACATTCTGTCCTATGGCGGTCATACGCTGGCCGGTTCTTATTATTCAAGACATGTCTCTTGCGGGTTACCGCACCAACAAGCCCGCGAACGTAGAGAGCACCTTATTAAAGGGGAAAAGCTCAAAAGAAAAGAGACTAACGGAGCGTATAGTATTTGATGACAAGACGGAGAACGAGGTATGCGAGAATGCAGCAAATAGCAAAGATGAGGACTCGGGTACACCAACGATAGAAAGGAGGGATGTATTTCTCGGGTGGCAGAGTAATGAGTGTTTCTTTGTCTTGGTAGATAGTGTCAGTATGGTGCTTTATGGAATAACGGATGTCCGTGTGCCACTTGTGAATATACACCGTGTCTCGCATTATTGCTACTGCCATGCTATCGTGGAGGTATACGCTATCGTGGTGATAGATGTTACGAATGACGATGCTGTCATTGTGTGGAGTGGTGACGGTTGGAGTGACTGTTTTGCAGGAAGGACAGAAGAACAAGAGGCATAGCGTGATAAGTATAGCAATAAAAGGAATCATTTTCACAGAATCCATATTGGGGGAACCCTGTTCAACGGACAGGTAGGCATATTCCTCCGTTGCGTCAAAACAGGGACAGGCTTTGGCTGAAAAGTCACGGTGTCCGTGAATGGTTGCATCCGGGAATCGGTGTTTGAGAGATGTGAGCAAGGAGCGCATGGCTTCACGTTGTGCCGGTGTGCGTGTATCAGCAGGTTTGCCATTGTCATTCAGTCCGCCGACATAGCAGATGCCTATGCTGTGGGCGTTATGCCCTTTGCAATGTGCTCCGACGGCGGAGAGAGGTCTGCCCACTTCGACAGTACCGTCCACCAGAATGAGGTAGTGGTAGCCAATGTCACTAAAGCCACGCTCCCGATGCCACCGGCGCACATCGTTCACATTGATATGCGCCAACGGTTTGGTGGCAGTACAGTGGATGATGATAGAATTGATTGTGCGCATAACGATTGGATTGTTTAGAGGTTTTACATTCGTTGTTTACAGTTCTCTCGGAAACAGGCTCTCTTCTCCAAAGCGGTAAGACGCTCGTCCAGAAAGTTGATTCGATTGATGAGAACTTGGTCCGTAAGACCAGCTGCATCTGCTTGCGCTTTCTTGCGCAATGCCCGTATCGAAAAGATCTCAACAAGCGATGTGCTACCCAGTACGGCGGTCAGGACAGAAAGAATAATTTCTAAAGGGCTCATAGTTGTTTGTATTTAGATTTGTTTAAAAATTGCCCGCGTGAGTTGTAGCCCACGCGGGCGTTAACTTATCCGATGGTCTTCAGACGCTCCGGCATGGTCACCGTGTTCGTGCTCTCGTTGTAGCACTTCCACGCCTTGCCAAAGAGCCAACCTTTATAGGTTGTGTACTTGAAGTTCGGGCGGGTCTTCTTCTCCTCGATGAAGTCCATCTGGTCGTACGTGAGGTGCGACAAGTCCATCGAACGTTCGAGAGCTGCCTGACGAACAACCTTGAACTTAGCACGTACCTTCAGTTCCTCGGTACTTGCCGGAGTGGTACGGTCGCCATGTACGGATGTGTACTTGCGGCCGCTCCATCTGCGGTAGTTGTAGCACGTGCGGTACTTGCGAGAAATCTTCCCCGAAATGTGGTGTACGGGATCTTCAAAAGCTACTTTTCCCATGGTTTGCGTGGCTATGGGGTTGCCCTTTGCAGGGCTTCCCCGATACCCTCTAAGCCACATGAGAGGGGAAAATGGTTAAGAGTTAAGCTTCGCGTATTCACTGGCGAGCACGAAACCGTATAAGGTCTGGTACTTGGTCTGCGCTTTGAAATCAGCCTCGTACGTAGCACGAGTAGTAGGGTCAGCCAGTGCGGTCTTGGCAGCCGCAGCAGCGGTTTTGAACTTGTTTTGGCGAGCCAATTCGTTTTCGGAATACGGCTTGGTGCGAGGATTACAAATCTGGCTTGTGAAATTCGTTTGACGCACCTTCTTGAAAATGATTTTGGAATGGGAGCAAACCTTTCCACGGAAATCCGTGAACGGGATTTCAAGATTAAACTTACTCATAATTGTTTGAATTTTGAGGATTAATAAATAGGGTTAATTGATACTATGGAGAGTACATGTCCATTCGTGAACAAAAGTCAGCGACTGCGCCAATGTGTCATGGATGATTTTGCATGCTTCATCCGGATAGAAGAGTTTCGAGTCAAGCGGAGGAACGGTTACCGTGAGTACATTCTCGTTCGCTTGGAATTCCGGATTGAGCGTTTCCAGATGATAAAGGACGGCGGATTTCGCTTTCAGCATCTCATCTGCACTCTGGCATTTGATTTCGATTTTGACGATGTGTTTCGCTTTCATAACAGTAATGTATTTAATTGTTAAACTTATCGAATTGGAGTTGTTTGGTAGCCCCGTCTTTTCGGGACGCGTTTCTATAATAATACTGCATAAAGTAGCGGCAAGTAAATTTATAATTGCAGCTGATTGCTGCTGAATTCCTTTCGAAGCTTGATTTTTACTGCTCAAAAAGTTTTTGTAACTTGCCGCTACTACTGCCGTTGCTTTTAGCGGTGCGGGTTAAGGAGTTCCGCTAACTGCTCAATAGCCATTTTTGACTTTATCGGTACATGGAGGCTATTCAGTTTGGGCAGTTGGCGGTTGTTCTTATCCACAAAATGATTATAGACACAAGTCCATTTGCCGATTCCTTGCGGAGTGGTGATATAACTCTGATCCGTTAGGACACGAATCAGGTACGATAGCTGGAGATTAGAACCCGTCCACTTGATGCGGGCATGCGAATCCTTTCCTTCAAACAGAGAGAAGAAATCATCGGGGTTAGTGTCCGATGCAATCCATTGAGCACGGAGAAGGTGCTGATAGAGTGTCGTAATGCGCTGTGGAGCTGTGGAGAGCCAGCGATACGTGAATGTTGCTGTAGTAACACGGTGCGCAGTGCGCTTACGTGAACCAGAATGAGAACGGTGCGGAGTATGCGGATCCGCAATAGTGATAGACAATCCAAGGATGTCGTTGATCCGTTGGATACAATGCTGCAACTCTGTAAGTTGCGCAGAAGTTAAAGTTTTAGTTTTCATAACCGAAGGATTTATGCTCGGCTTTGAAAGTGAATGCGCATTCATGGATATCCAAGCCTAACAAAACCTTGCGGTTTGCCAAAATAAGAGGGCTCGCACGAGAATTGTGCGAGCCCTCCGGTCAAATACTCTTTGTTATCTTCAAGAGCATCTATATCGTTTTCTGCGCCAACTACGTTCAGCAGCCTTCTGCGCATTTTTGTTGTTTCTAAAGCCTCTATGGGCTAATAAAGTTCTGCCAGTCATTTTCTTAAATTTTTACTAGGTTATACAATTTTTTCATTTAATGCTAAAGGGTTCAATCCCTATTTATAGATTCTTGCCATAGCATATAATTTTTTAATGGTTATTAACTTTGATGGTTTCTTTCGCCTGAGCCAAAAGCTCTTCCCAGCGATCCATCGATTTTTTTACCTTCCTATCTAGGCTTTCCCCCCAGGTCTGCTCGAATTCTTTTTCCGATACTGAGTTGGCCCGGATAGTATCAATCCTGTCAATTAGGTTAGTTCCTTTTACCATAGTTGTTTTTATGGGGTAACTTTCTCCCCTATTAAATTAATAAATGTTAACTATATAAAAGAGGAGCCCGCTTGGTGTATAGCCCTTTGCGGGCCCCTATTTCATTTTATTTAGCCTTCTGCTTTGCAATCAGCTTCAGGAGTTTCTTTTCCAGTCTCAAAACTGTCTCTACGTCCGTGTTCATGGCGACTGCAATACCAATATATGAGTCGTCATTGAACATAGCATCCAGATAAGCTAACAGTTCCGGGTATTTTGCGACTTCTTTTCTGGCTATCTCGTAGCCATTCTCGCGCATCTCAGCTTCCCATTTCCACTGAGCTGCAATACCCATTTCAATAGCTTCACGGTCTTCGTCATAGTCACTAATCAGGTAGAATTCGAGCTGACCTTGCTCGTAATACTTCTCGATAATGTGACTCATCTTACTCTTGGCGATGTTAATGAGCATCGTTCTGAGTTGCCATGTTGGTTTCCAGTGCCATTCGCCGCAGAACAGTGCCATCTGACACTCATCACTAATCACATCGACGGCATAGCCGCCCATTGCTGCACAGGAGAAAGGCCCTTCTTCAAGACTGAATCCGCGACGGATGATTTGGAAATGCACCCATCGCTTGAGCTGTCCCAAGGCTCTTTTCCTTTCCAGCGGAGTAGTGGCTGCTAAGCGTTGCCACTCCTCCATAGTTAAATTAACTTCTTTCATAGGAATAAAAGTATTAGTTAATAATATTGTTATTTATGCAAAACGCAATAAGTTGCTTTATGCATTGTCTTTGCTTCTCACATGTATATATACCGTAAATTTTTCAATTTTCATATACTCCGATCATTTTTTTTCATTTTTTCTTCATTTTTCACAAAAAAAACAGCGGAAACTCAGAACTTTCGTCCTTAGTCCCCGCTGCAGCAGAACTTACCAGATACGGAATCCCCGATAGGCTTTACCCATTATCCGTATCTAATCTTGTATTTTCAAATTTCAGGGTCTCGCCCCAAGTTTGTTTTCTTAAATTTTTCATTACGTTGTTCTGTAGTGCGGGGAATACTATCCCTTGACTTTTTGTTAAATTCGCTGCAAAGATACAACAAATTCTTAATAAATGCAAATTATTTATTAAAAAAATGCATAATTTATGTGTTTTTTATCGCGAATAGCGAGTTGAGCAATTTACGCTACATTGTTCGCATATCGGGATCGAAAGAGAGTGACAAATATTATATACGTGTCATTTTTCGGGCAATGCTTTAACCTCAGAAACAATAGTAAAGTAGTGTGAAAGAAAGAGCGAGGAGAAATAAACTCCACGCTCTCATGATTAGTCTTTATATAAAATTATTCCGCTCTCCACCCAAAGGGACTGACATTTCCTTGTTTGGCAAAGTTAAAGATGGTTTCTTTGTAGCCCCTTTTGGATTCGTTCCCTTCATCATCCACCATATCGAGTTGCTTGAAACATTCTTCAAACAATCCAATTTCTCGGTACATTTCTGCTCTATCTAATGGATCCGAAAAATATTCCATTAGATGAAGCATGTTATCCTTGAATATATGAAAACCTTGCTCTGTTGGAACCGGTGGATTTTGTATGCGTCTGAACTCGTCATTAAACGCGCCCAAAATACGAAGACGATGGTTGTAATCAACCACATCATCTTTCTCTAATTTTGAATAGTCCTCATAGGACTGACTAAAATAGTTCCAACCGACAGGATCAACAAATTCAAAGTCAGCCGTATCTTTAATAAGTACGTGGCTCGCTTTGATAATGTAATATTTCCCACAATGCGGACACTTCTGAACCAAAGAAGGAACAGCAACTTGAGGTAACAAATGCCTATAGTCAGACCACATGATATTCTCATTAGAATAATAGCACAATAGTTCTAACTTATCTTTGTGACCTCTACAATATGGACAAACTCTATTTTCTTCTGACATATTATTTATCATTTAAACCAACCATCTTCTTTGTTTCTGTCGCGGTAATAGTCGTTGCGTTCTTGCTTAGACATTCCCTTGGTGTCTTTGTTGTATTGCGACATGCGCTCATAGTAATCAGCCGAAGCGTCTATGCCACTTTGCCATGCCTCTTTCATTCCGTCTGCGGTATATTCGAATACTCTATAGTTGTCTATGTGCATAGAAGCGGCCGTCTGTGCTACATCTTGGTTTGTACCCATAAAAACAAACATAACTCCTTGACCTTTCAGAGCATCTATGCGGTCCGTCACATCATAAATTGAATAGTGCTTAGAGGCATTTTCGAGACCATCGCTGATAATGGTAACAACTGCCGTCGCATTTTCGAGGCTGTCTAACCTAACTTTGAGTGACTCCAGTGAAATGCCTATAGCATCCCATAAAGCAGTATTTCCTTGCGGCCTATAATCATCGAGCAATAAATTCGGGATACTCTGAATAGTATCGCAGTCGAATACATTCGTCACGGAATCGTTAAAAAACGACAAAGTGATATAGTTCTGTTGCTCGATAGCATTTTGTTCCTGTGCGTTACGAACTACTTCCAAAATACCATTATAGCCATGAACGGCTGCTTCTCGGAGAGGAGACATAGAAGCACTTCGATCTAAGATCACGATGTTATAAATCTTAACAACATCGATATTCTCGTCGGTTGTTTGAGTATGTTGCTTAGTACAGCTTATGAGCGCTAAGATAGCAACGACACAAATGAGGAGTTTGGTTTTCATAGTAGCATTTCTTATTCTATTTCGCAATGCGTTTACTCTTATCCCATTCGGGGAACATTGTCATCTGTTCTAATATGGAAGCGTTGCCAAAGTATGAACCATGACGGGAGATATTATCAATTCCTGCCAGGTCGATTAAAACACCTTGTGCCAAGATGTCATTGGGATATGCCTCTATATGCTTGATAATGATTTCAGCGACTTGCCTGCGCTTGGCATTATACAGAGAGTTGGGAATATAAGACCATGATGAAGCGCCCATTAACGTGCTCATGCTAGCACGCCATGTCCGCCACATCTCCGATAGATACGGACTATATTGACGTGTTTCTACGAACTCTCGATTAAGCACCGCTGCACCAATGAGGAAATGCGCATTGGTTGAATCGGAGTGCGCAAACTCAATGGCATACATGTGTCGTTCTGCCGGATTTTGGGAAAGAAACAATTTGGTCAATAATTCTTGTTGGTAAGCTTTGTCAGATGTCCCTCTTAGAGCGACTATTGAATCAAAATTATTGGTATAGGGCATTCGCTCGTTATAAGAGATATATTCATCACGGGTATTCTCCATAATAGAATCCGTCTCACGTCTCAAGAATGTGAATAAGGCTTGTGTCGCTTGATCTACATTGTCGTAACTTTTCTTTGGCATATAAAGCACATACGATTTTATCGCGTTTTGTATGCGCCGTACTATTTGCCTTAATTCAGTATTTCTTATGATTGAACAATCCAACGCGGCAATACTATCAGCCACAGCTGCATAAACCGTCTCATCATCTTCTCCGAAACGTCCTGCTGTTTCGTTGTCACTATAAAGATTTGTGAAAATAATTAAGGCGTTATAATAGTCTGCGATTTTAATAGCTTCGGAATTATCTCCTTTATATAGGACACATTGCTTGGTGGAGGTGCTCGGAGAACATAAATCCATTAAGTCTCCTTCAGGGTCAACTAAATATTCTTTAGGAAAGAGTCTGTCGATGTCCACGGAATCGGATAGAATGTCACAGGCATAGTCTCCGGTCGAAGACGTAAACCAGCGCGCTTCTTGATTAATTAACTCTTGCTGTTTGTTGCACGAAGCAAATGTGATTGTGAGCACTGCGGTGAGTGCAAAAGTGATTAAAGGTCTCATAGTTTATATATTTTAATTAGGGATGATTGCACCCTCTTTTAATTTTATGCCTTTTAGTTTATCAGCATTTTGAGTGATTATCTCGCTAATGTTAGCTGATGGAACAGAACTCGTCTCACGTTCAATTGGAGTGTCGGATTTTAGAGGACGATCTATAATTTCCCTCCTTCGTGGTTGCGTATCTGTGGACGCTCCATCAATAATGGGCCATCCTGTAGTATAAATACCAGAGACAAATTGATATTTGCTTATAATGACATCATACACTCTACGAAGAATATCGCCAGTAAAAACAAGTATAATACCACAGAATACAGGGATGGAGAGAAATGAAATAACAAAAATGTCTTCTACATATTGAGGAGAGTGATCAATAACCATAAGAAAAATAACACCTATGAAACTTACCAGATAAATTATTAATAGAATCTTCCCAAATCGGATGCCCCAAGTCACTTGATTTTTAATGGTCGCTAAACTTTCCTTATCTTTTTCCTCGTTCTGTTTGTGTATAAGAATAGTTATTAGCACGGCTATTGCATTGGCTAACGCGAGCATAAAGAAGAAGTTATTGAATTTAGGCATTGCGTCTATATGTGTTATAATGTTAAAATACCAACAAATGCAGAGACCTGCATAGTACAACAAATACGTCATAAAAATCACAGAAGCAGCCAAAGAGAAATATCGTACAACCATTCCGGAAGTGGAGTTTTCGGATTTAGCATAGCAAAACCATAATGCGCCGGCTACAACAACAGGCACCATAAATTTATACCAAAAATAGTAAACCGGACGTTCAAAGGATAACAGATTTAATTCTCCAATAACACAGACTAATTCGCTGCATAGCATAAATAATGTCATCAATAGAACAAGTATTGACCAGCCATTTCGTTTCGGCATCTGATTAGGGAAGCGATATGCTCCGAAGAAAAAGATAGCCGCACTTAGAAGTTGGATGGCGAAGAACACATGACGCGCAATTCGTTCAGGCATTGAAAAGATTGTGAGGTATGCCATACTAATTGTACGGCCCATGGCAAATTCAGCCAAGAAGAAGATAGCTGCGATACTCATGCCGATTGCGGCAATGAGGGTGGTTGTTTTAAAAGAAGGTTTCATTTTCCTGATAGTTTGTCTATGACTTTCATAATGATAATGCCACAGATGATGAATAAAATCATTGCCAATAACATACTATTCCCCCTTTCTTCCCCAAATGAAATACCACAATGCGAAAGCGATAAGTCCGGTAATTAAAGCATACATAATTGTTAGCACTAATTCGTGTCGTGCGCAACTTTTAAAGATTATTTAAAAACACTAAACATTGCGCCAATGAGACCTCCAATAACTTGAAACAAGCCAAGAGCTCCTACTACTATACCCGAAATGATTTCCGGCAAGAAGACGATAATTAAGATAATTCCAAGGACTACCATAGTTGTTTTTGTTTTGAGATTATTATTGTTTCTTTACTATTAATGACTCATGTTACTCAAAAGTAACCTATAACTTGTCATTATTTAGAAGGCACTCATCAGTATACCTATGCCGGTAAAGTTAATAGCTGTACCGATAAGCATATATAGGCAACTCTGCCCCTCACCAATAGCGAAGATTCCTCCGCCGACAATCATTATGATAATTCCTAAACCAATCATAGTATTTACGTATTAAGAATATGTAGTATATTTTTTCCCACACTGCATGCATTTCCATTCAGATTGCAGTTTGCCGTTTACATAAAAGCCGGATGTACCAACTTTACGTAAACCTTTATGACCACAACACGAGCAAGTTTTGTCTCTCCCGAGAGAATCACCGGCATAATCATTAAGTTTCTTAAAACCATACCCACCAGCCGCAAATGCTGCTAAACCTAATATTCCAAGAATCATAACTCATGCACTATTTCGTGTCGTGCGCAACTTTTAAAGGATTATTATTTTGTCTTACATTTATTAATGCACAAAAAGAGCGAAAGGTAACCCTTCCGCTCAAAATTGTTTCATAAATTGTGAATTATCTATTTCCCTAATACTTATTCATAATGCTTAAGGGGATTTGGTTTGTTCTCTTGTTCTGATTTTAGCCGTTCGATTATATCATCGACCCCATCCATAACGATACCAGCCAAAATAAGTACGCCATCAATCATGTAATCCAAGTCTTCCGGCATCTGTGGAACTAAGGATTGGTACCTAATATCAAAAGAAATTATGCCTTTGTCGTAATCGGGGTAGCAATGAACCTTGGCGGCAAAGTAGTCTTCGGTGAGATTATGACATAGATCCAAAGCTAGAAAATAATTCCGATCCGAATATGGCAATTTCTCCGACACTCGCTCTAAAGCGAATTCTATCATCGGTTTGCTTCTGCTGGCATAGCAATCCATGTAGCGGTTGCCGGCATATAACCGATAATGATTCATGTTCATTGTGCCATCAACTAACTCTTCTATGAGGTCCATCGGTTGCTGCAAGCGGCGAGTTTTTTCATACAAATGAACGAACTCTTCTGCTGTCTTCAAAGAAGAACATTGTTCTTGTTGTTCTACTATATCAATCATATTACTTACCATTCACTTAAATTAAAATCAGGTTCATACCAATCTTCGTCTTTGACTTCCTCTTCTGTTGTCGGCAACCTCAAATCCCCCATAAACTCATATTCGCCTTCTGAAATCAACTTAAAAGGTATTCCTAAACTCTCACATTGTTCAAAGAACCTTAGTTTGTATAAACATAGGAACCCTTCTAATGAGAATTTAATTTTTGAGGTGCTTTGAGTCCCATAAAATCGTTTATATATCCCATCGTCACTACGACCAATATCTGATTTAGTCCATTTTATAGGAGAGACTATGGTCACCGAACTAGCGCATAAATAACCCTTGTCAAATCTTGTACTTAGACCACTCCTATCAAACCTAATACGGTGAGCTGTCGATTTTGCTAGATCTATAGCTTCTATGGTTTGAACATCTTTCTCAATTACACTTTTATCTATCACATATACACTATCAACAGCCAAACAGTTTCCAAACAAGTCATGAAATTGAGCGGTATGGCAAAGAGGAACTCTATTAAGCGGCGCATGGTTCTCAGAAGCAAAGCCGAAATACAATAGCAAAAAATAGCAAAAGCCCGAAGCGTTCATATCTAACTTCTTCAACGCATATCGGTTGTAATTATTGATAATATCCTTTTCTTTGGCGCCAATCTCAAAACAACTATTTACTAAACAGCACACGTCTTCGCTTCCCTCAGTACAAAATAAGTCATACCTATTATTCTCAAATTCAACTGACATTACAATAACAGCCGGACAACCTATTGCAGAAAATTGACAATCAAGGAGGTTCTCGATAGAAGTCATATTCCCAGCAACATGATTAACAATCCGGAAGCCTCCTATAGAAATACTTCCTCCAGTTTTGTCCCACTTCCCTAAAGATCGCCGAATACCAGAACAAACACACGACTCATTCAATTTATTTTTTATGACCAAATAACTTTCCATGGCTATATTTTAGTTTAAATAATAGATATTCATAGATTTACAAATAATCTTTAATGTCTGTAAATACTCTTTTGTGACATGTACTGTTATTTTGCATTTGCCCTATAATGCTGACTGCTATTTTCGAAGCAACATAATTCGGATTTTTCAAATAGGGATGGTATTCCTCAAGTCTTCTTCGGATTGTTTGTACGAGTTCTTCTTTCCCTGAAATAACCCACTCTCCTTTGGTTAGCACACAACCTATTTCATTTAATAACTCGGCATTCCTTTCTAAACATTTACCCTTATTATTATAACGTTGCGCTATTTTTTTTAATAGTCTATATAAAGTTTTTGTTTGATATTCTGTTTTTAATCTTATCATATTATCACCCTTTGTATTTGTTCAAAGTATCATTCTTTTGTTGCTGTGATGTTGGCAAGACTTTATAGGTGCTCTACAAAGAGCCTCAACCTGATTAAATGATTATCTAGGTCTGTCATTTTAGACCGGAACATACCAGCCTTTCTATCTTCGTCGAAAAGGGGATTGAAATAATATGCTCTTTTAATATCATCTGGAACTTTGCTCCAGCCTCCATAATGTCGTCTGATGCGCTCAATCAAATTAGAGCACTCAGCAATCTTTTCTCGAAGCTCTATCTCTCTATTGTTCCACCATTTTTTAGGATCGGAACTATTGCATTCTTTTTCATATACTTCCCATATCTTCTCCAATTCTTCGAGTGTCATTTCTTCAGGCTTAATCGTGTGAAATCCTAACAAATCGCATTGGTATATAAAAATATACTTTCTGCACTCATTATCAGCAGCAATACGAACTTTGGGCAAAAGTTGCTGCATTTTATGGTATCTCCATATACTCATATAAAAGATTAGTATGTAGGTTTATGCCTACTCTTTTCCGGATTTTCGGCACTCTCCGTTACTTGTCTCTATTACTATATGACATTTTTTTGCAAAAAGTAACCTTCCTATGTGATATTTTTAGTCAACCACAATAAATCCCGCCCAATAGTAGGGCGCAAAGTATTTGGGATGCTGACGCATACGACGTTGGGCTGTGGCTAAAGCATCATGCGGATAATTGAAGATATGTTCCGCAATCTCCACGTCAATGGATACTGCCTTGGCTAATGTTTGTCTTCCTTTTAGGAGTGCTTCGTAAAAATACTGCATAAAGACAGCCGTAGCTTCATCATCGACCTGCCATAGTGACATGACTATTGTTTGTGCTCCTGCTTGTTTGAATGCTCGTTGCAATCCCCATACACCTTCCGTAGTGACCTCACCCAATGCAGTATTACAAGCGGACAACACTACTATATCTGTGCCTGATAAGTCCAAAGTGGCAATTTCAGCGGCGGTAAGTATTCCATCTTCAGTATCTTTCGGTACAGACTTTCCTTCCCATGCGCGTGCTCCATAAGCCATGATGAGTCCGCTTCGCTGCATGGCATCGCCTTCAATGGGGCGATTGACAAATCCATGAGTAGAGAGGTGCAATATCGAAGGGCTTTTCCCGCTAAGCGACTTGAAAGAGGCTTCTGTACCTTGCTTTTGAGAAAGCCTATTAACATGGTACTGCTTGCCCGACAAAAGTAGGCTTATGTCGTTTATCTCCTGTTTGGAATAAGGCAAAATACCTACCGCACTACGGGTTGTGGCTTGCTGCATTGTTTCGGCAGATGCCCGATAGAACAAATCACCATACAACGCAGCTGATTTATCGGGATGAAGGTTATGCTTGTTGACCAATTCGCGCGTAGATGACAGGCGAGTAAGGTTGTAGTGATAACTAACCGTGCTCTCTTTGTCAAACGGCAACGATTCAATGGCAATTTGATTCAGCACGCCGCACGGTGCAAAATATATATTGTTTATGCCTTGACGATCAAAATAGTAGAGCATATCTGCCCATATCCATTTAGCAATATCATTTCCATATTCATTGTATCCATGTAAATCCCACAAATTTTCTATTTTCCATTGAGTAAGATATCGTTCTGTAGTTATTAGGAAAGGGAGTGGCTGTTTGCAATGTTGGGTTATAACCATTGCAACGTAGCAATCCAAATCTACAATCTCCTCTTTCTCAAACAAATCAAATTTCACAAATTCAATTGCTGCTTCTCCGTTGCCAAGCTTATTTTGAATATCCCGCCATGTAACAATTTCCGAAGTTATTAACTGATTACTATGTAATGAAAGTAGTCTACCTATACTCTCCTGTCTTGCCAGCAAACTATCTCGATTTATAGAAATTGCCGGATTAGAATGTGCTAGTTGTGCCCTTATACTGTTATATTCATTAAAATTAGCAAGTAATTGTTTATCTCCGCTTTGCCGAATAGCATCATTTACCTGCTTTGTGGTACGCAATTGCAGTTGCTTAACAAAAAGAACATAGTTGTATATCTCGCCCATTATAGAATAGTCCTCGGTGTATATAACGGAAGAAAGCAAACGAGGGAGTAATAAGTCTTTCTCCACAAATACTTGCGACATACTATTCCGCTCATGCTCTGACATAACGAAATATGCATCTCTAATTACATTTTTCCGTTGATCCAAGCGAATCTTTGCAAAGCGCATAGCCTCCGTGTAGTTCCCCAAACAAAATTGACATTCGGAATAAACGTTTGCTAGTAAACCATCCTCCATGGATGGATTATTTTCATTAATCTTTGATACTTCATTCTTAATAATATCTAGTGCTTTCCGACTATCACCTACATACATCAAGACTTCTGCGCATTCACATCTAAGATGACGTTCATTTCTAATATCGACCTCAGACGAACTCGTTACCCTTGATATTCCAGAAACGGCTCTGTTTACGTAATAATGCGCAGAATCTTTGTTATAACAATTTGACCATTGCTTACTATAATAATCCGCCAATTGAGCGTATGTTTCTAATTCTTGCCAAAGATAGTAGTCATTATTTAGAGAATGGAGATAATTAGATGTGAATGTTATCACATGTATTGCTTTTGCACATGAATCCAGATGATGTAACGCGGAGGAATACCCTATTGCTGTTTCAAGAAAATTAGTGGGAGTAAGTTGGTGGAAGAGAGTTTTGTTTCGAGTAGTTATGTTATAAGCCCTACCGAGATATTTAGCCGCATTATGCAAATCCGTTTGTATAAAATAATAGTGTCCAAGCCGAGTTAGCATACGTACATAGGTAGTATCTACCCGTTCTGCTTGTTCCATTAGTTCTACTATTTCGGGCATAACAGACCAATACGCAATCTCATTGTCAGACAATTTCTCTACAGCTTGCATCTTCAGTTCTATCTCTCGCAGTTTTTGTTCTCTGGATTGAGCGAAGAAAGATATAGAACCAACTATAAACAATATAATAAGGAGTAGGCGTTTCATTCAAATAGATATATGTTGTTCGTATTCGGAAGTTCTACCAATGGCGTTTGCGGACGTTTGACTAATTCGTTGATAGTCTTATTAAGCAGTGCGGAAAGTTGGTCAGCAACAATAGTTGAAAGATTGTCACGAAGAAGATAAAGAGCATACGTCAGAGATCCGCATTGTTTGCCATCAGAAAGACGATGCTGGCGATTACATTCATTGTCAGCACATGCGCTAATGCTTATCCATTCTATTGTGCGTTGTTCTTTGTACGGATGTTTGATGCCGTTTAGTTCAAACTTGGAATAAGCACCGCGTATTTCCGTCGGCTCTGTAATGTCACGCGTGGATGTTCCACTATGGCAAGCATCGGAAACAACTATTATTCTTCCATTTGTTCCTACTTTCTGCCGTAATTGCTTCAACCAAGCATTTAACTGATCGTCAGTAATATGGTGCTCGCCATGATAATTCGGAGTTGGTTCCATCAACGCATCATACGCTACCCATGCTTCATCGTAACCATCCTCTTCATCGCCATCCAAATCCGTTATCTGCTGACCGTGCCCGGAGAAATGAATATATATGACATCGTTCGTTTTTGCCGTTGCAATCAATTTTTTGAAAGCCTCGCCAATAGCGTGACTGGTGGCTTGTTCATTTCGAAGTGTGTCAATTTTTGATATACTAAAGCCATTGGCAAGTAATGTTACGGTGGCAAAGGCAATATCGTTGTCTCCATGAATAACAGGCCAGCCATAGTCCACATCAGGATATGCGCCAATACCAATTACAAGCGCTCGTTTTTCTGCTTGCAGGCTAATGCAGCAGATAAATAATCCTACTATGAACCATAGCCTTTTCATTGGCGACCTTTGATTTGATCGAGCAGTTGTTGTGCTTGCTTTTTATGAGTCGAATTCATATTGACAACTTCATTGAGCAACATCCGAGAACGATAAAGTTTGTGTTGCTTAATGACGCATAGAGCACGCATATAAAGCATATCCTCTTTCTCCGTCCATGCCTGTTGCTCATCACTTGTAATTGGCTCCATTTGCTCTAATGCGTGTGCCAATATCTTGTCTGCTTGCTTATAATCGCCGCTTTGCATTAGTTCATTGGCTTCCAATATAGCATTTGTGGCATCATTGCAACCTTTGAGACCGGAATAAGCCTCATTCATTTCAATATTGACAGAAGCATAGAGGTTCGCGTTGTCGCCAATATTTGATAAGTGATTAACCTGCGGAGCAATGATAATAACGCCGATAAAACATGCTGCGATAGCAAGTGACGCACTCACGCGAAGGACACGCCGGTACAACGGTGTAATCTTTGCTGCCTTTTTATCAGCCTCTTCTTTCTCTTGTTTGATGTCCGTAATATCTTTCTTGACCATTTCACGGAAGCCACGTCTACGTATGGCAAAAATGATTTCCTTTTGCAGTTCCATTTCGTCTTGAAGTTTGGTTCTATCTTCTAATGACGTTTCGGAGCCTAAAAGTAACCCTTCAAACTCTTTTTTTTCTGCATCTGACATTGTTCCTGCCAAATAAGCATCAATTTTATCTGTACGTTCAATGGTATTCATCATAGTATTACAGCTTTCAAACGGTTTTCAACAATCTTTTTCAATTTGCCCATGCATTTGTTCTTCTGGGTCTTGGCACTATCAGCACCACTATAATCCAGTTCTTCAGCAATGATAGCCCATGGCTTTTTCTCCCAATAGAAAAGATTGAGCAGAGGGGCGCAAGGGCCTCCCATAGTATCTACTGCTTCTTTGATAATACTTGCACGGTAATCCGGTTCAGACGCAGAAGAAATATGCGCGGACTTGGACTTTTGACTTTTCTCATAAGCTTCCGTCAAACGGTTCCATTCTTCTATGCATTCTTTCTCTGTATGACCTTCTTTCACATATCTATCATACGGATTTTCCACCGCGTCAATCCAACTTGCTTCGTCCCACATTTGTTTTGATGTGACAGGACGCATAAAAGATTGATTGGTAAACTCATCATCCGTGTATTCATCATCAGAAGTATCGTCAGTACTTGCTTCCACATCTGCATATACGATCTTCTTATTCCGTGTATGCTCGTGCGCAACCATTAGTCCTACACCCATCATATAAGAGAATAGAGAAGTGGTTAGTTTCTCCTCGGTAAGTTTGTTACTCTGAATATTCTCCCAAACACGAGTTATCGTAACTGAAAAAATATCTTCCAGCGTGTCACTAGAAGTAATGCCAAAACTCTTTTTGATAACCGTGAGAAATTTATCCATATTCTGCCGTATAAATTGACTTATCAATGGATTGTTATTCTCACGGAAAGCCCGTAAGTATTCAGCGTCTGTAGGTATGCTTGTCAGTTTCTGTATCATATGCAGCCGTTTTCGGCTGCAAAGGTAGTAAAAAAATCTGACATAAGCAAGAAAAATGTGCGGATTGTAACGGAATAAGCATAAATATCAGCCATAACTCGGTGAAATAGCACCGAGAGTTATACCGATGGCGTGTAAGTCGGGATAGTATCCCGCATAAGAGACGAAGTCATCGCGCTCTCCGAAAGAGCGCGCACAGGACACCGGAACGGATAATATCCGCATCAAAAGACGAAACTTTTCACTCGGTCATCTCTCGGTCATCTCTCGGTCATCGCTCGGTCAAAAGGGTGGTTCGTGGCGGAGGGTACAACAAAAGTATAAACAACGGATAAAAGAAGAACGCTACACCCGCATTGAGACCTCGCGGGCGGGGCGGTGTTTTTCTATCCGCCAAGATTGAGCGGATGCAAGAGAAAAACACCGGACGCGAGGGTCGAACCGCCCTCACGCAGAGGGAGGACAGCGCTGCGGTAATCTGCCTACACCGCAAGCCCGAAAACAGGAAGCGGAAAGAACAAGACGCCACACCCGACCAAAAGTAATTAGAAGAAAAAAGAGCTTTTCCCCTTTATTTTTGCGGAGTGAAACGGAGCAGAGAAAGAAAATAGCGAAGCGAAATAAGGAGACATGTCTTGAATAAAAGGAAGCGGACACGCATGAAACGACAGAAGACAGATGTATAAACAAAGCAAAACGGACACCGAAGTGTCCGCTTTGCTATATACGCGCATGTGTGCGTGCTCCTTATTACCATTGCGTGCCGAGCATGCGGAGGTAGGATTTGTAACGCCACTGAGCGTTCTCCTGAGCGGCAGCGAAGAGCTCGTCTGCCTCTTTCGGGAACTGTTTTGCTACAGAAGCGAAACGAACCTCACCCTTGAGGTAGTCTTGGAACTTATCCCACTGCGGCTCTTTGGAGTCGAGCGAGAACGGGTTCTTGCCTTCTGCCTCGAGCTGCGGGTTATAACGCCAGAGGTGCCAATAACCGCACTCAACAGCTTTGGCTTCTTCGGCTTGCGATTTACCCATACCTGCTTTCAGACCGTGGTTGATACACGGAGCATAAGCGATGATGAGCGACGGTCCGGGATAAGCCTCAGCCTCGCGGATAGCCTTCAGCGTCTGCGCCTGGTCAGCACCCATAGCGATCTGCGCTACATAGACATAACCGTACGTGGTAGCAATCATACCGAGGTCTTTCTTACGAACGCGTTTACCCATAGCAGCGAACTTAGCGATAGCGCCAAGCGGCGTTGCCTTGGATGCCTGACCACCGGTGTTGGAGTACACCTCGGTATCGAGCACGAGGATGTTGACATCTTCGCCGGAAGCGATGACGTGGTCGAGTCCGCCGTAACCGATATCATAGGAAGCACCGTCACCGCCGACAATCCACTGGCTGCGTTTAACGATATGGTCTTTCTCTGCGAGAATAGCCTTGCAGGTGTCGCAACCGCATTTCTCCATAGCAGCCACCATCGGCTCGTAGAGGTCGTTGGTGATCTTGGCGTCATTGCGGTTGTCGAGCCACTCTTTGAACATCGCCTTCAGTTCATGGAAAATCTGATTTTATTTGCATATTTGAGAAAAAAGCAGTATCTTTGCACTCGATTTACAACTATCCCCCTCATGTAAACTTGCAATCGTCAAGCTATGTACATGCAGAGCGCAAGCTTTCAATAGTAGGTGATTAGTAGGTGATTAGTAGGTGATTGCTATGTTATTTATACGTAATTCAGCCGATTACAAGCCTACCACAGCATAACAAAATAATGTTTCCGCATGGTTTTCCGCCTTCGGAAGCTCTCCGGTCCGCCAAGTCTGGTGGGTCAAAAAAAAACAACAATATGGCAAAAACTATCCTTGAACACCCTGTCCGTGAGATCCACGGCGCACTTGAACGCAAAGGCATCATCAACCGAATGAAAAAGTACCGTGCCGATGACGGTCGTATTATCCATGAAGGCGTGCAGGAATCCTATGCCGTCCGCAATCCGCGCGACTACAAGAAGAACCCGCCGCAGGGCGCAGAACTGGAGCACATCAACTTCTTCCGCCAAGCCTGCCTTATGACCAAAGAGATCCTCGATGCCGAAAAACCCCAAGATACACCCGCCGTCTCTGTCTTTCCGCCTCGTCCCAAGTACCTCACCAAAGAGGAAGCCCTCACCTTGCTCATCGACTACCGCAAGCGTTATAAAGCCCAACTCCCTTCCACTCGCGGCACGCGTCCCGACCCGCAGGCTCCAATAGACAAGACCACCCACGCCCCAAAACGTTATTTCCGTTTGGACAACTTCTTATCTCGCACAGCGTGCTCGAACGATTCTTTCATACGTTCCATGGTCTATCAATCCCTCAAAGCACAACAAATCACCCAACAACCAGCAGATTAGTACATATATCCGCTAAAATTGCACTTTTCTAAACGATTTTTACGAAAAAATTTGCATATGTCAAAAAAAAGCTGTACCTTTGCACCGAAATTATCCCCCGTAGGTGGAAAATACTACGGCCCGCCACCTCCTAATAAGGTGGCTTTTTTATTAAAAAGGTAATGGACAAACAACGTATAATTGTATATGTAGACGGCTTCAATTTCTACTATGGACTTCGTTCTGAACGCCGTTGGAAGAAATACTATTGGCTGGATATGGTCAAGTTCTTCGATATGTTCATGAAAGAAAATCAGGAACTTGTTGCCGTTAAATATTTCTCTGCCCGCACGTACGATTTGGAGAAGTCACGTAATCAAAATGCCTTCTTTCAAGCCAACAAGGAAAATTCTCGTTTTCACCTGATATTGGGCAAGTATCTCAAAAAGTCTTTCGAGTGCTATAACTGTCATCGGATTATTCACACGTACGAAGAAAAGGAGTCTGATGTGCGTATCGCTACTCAAATTGTGGCTGACGCTTATCAGGATAATTGCGATGTTGCCATAGTTGTTTCGGCAGATAGTGATATGATTCCGGCAATCGAATTGGCAAAAGAAGCCGGTAAACAAGTGTATGCATACTTCCCGCCTAACCAGCAATCAAGCAATTTACGTACATTGTGCGGAAGAACGATAGATTTGGTTCGTTACGAGAACCGCTTCAAACAATGCTTGCTACCGGATGTAGTACATTTGAAAGCATCCAACTTTGATTTGCATATTCCTGAAAAGTGGAAAAATCACCAGCAGGGATGAAAATGATAAACTATTAAAACAACCGCCTATGATAAAAAACGATTAAAAGGCGTATAAGAGCACAAAGAACGCACAGATAAAGAGAGCGGCCTCAGTAAAAGGTCGCTCTCTTTGTACCAAAAGATTTGAAACCATTATTCTGTTGCAAGTTTCTTTTGCAATCGACTGACAAATACGGAATAATCTATCAATTTAAATACGTTCACTATCCAAAATATCAGAGCCGTTACAAAGGTCCATAGTAAAAACCAGCATACTTTAAATATCCACCCAACTGGGCTTTTCCCGAATGACATTTGATTTTTAGTATCTTCTGAATCATTAAATATCCGTACGATAGGTGTTTCAGAAAGACCGAGTGTACAAACGGCAACTAATGCACGCTTTTTCTTTTTTAGTGCATCATCTAATTGCATTTGATAATGAGCTCTTTGTTCTGGTCCCATGACTAATCTTTGTCTAATGCTCTTTGTTGGGCCTTTTCATAAGCATAATCACGGTCAGAGTCATAGTAGTATGATTCTGTTGCCGTATTTCCCTTTTCTGTAATTGCAGTGACAATATGGTAACCATCACTGTTCACAACTTCTGAAATTTGTGCAATCATATTCTTATTGCCAGTTATATTCCATCGGCTCATCGGTTTTAAAATTAATTCTAATTACGTAATCTCCTTACAATCATTCCCTGAAGAGAATAAGGGCTCTGGCGACAGTATTTTAATTTGATACTTTTTTTGCCTCCTGATGGAAGAACGACTTGATAGGTTTCTTCATCGGAAATACTATTTGATTCGTATTCAAATTTTAGAAGTACTGTAACCGTGAAATTGTTGTAGTTTGTTAAATCAGCAAAGACATCCCAATTTTGGTTGAATTCGGGAGCACCTCCTCTTAATTCTCGTCTGATTTCATCCAAACTAACTCCTCCTATATCTTCAGAAGAACAGATGCCATTAATTTTGTAGCCACAATCTTTTTGAGAAGAGGTGGTAGTATTACCATTTACCTGACTAATCTGGATGATATTGTTTTGAGCAGTACTAATAACACTTGCTAAAGCAAATATTATAATCATTTTTTTCTCATAACATTAGTTTTCTACGGATACATATTCTAAAATCACATCGCTTGGCGTTTCTGAACATCCAAAAACCACTTCTACATTTCCATGAGGTTTTACTCTAAAGGAGTCTCCACACGAACGTGAAGTTCCAGTTCCTGTAATACGGCCACGAACAAATTCGTCCGTTTGATTCGTAATGTTGACTGTCACAAAACACCCAGTACTAGAAGATTGTAAGCGATAAGAATACTGTAATCCGCCAATAACCTTTCCTCCCTTTTTCACGTCAACATACCCTGCGAGTGCAGCAAATACCGTTGATAATGCCAAAAGAGAAACCATAAAAAACTTTTTCATTTTGCGTTGCCCATGCCCTTGGGACTTATTTGTGCATCTGGCGCGCGGTTAAATAATAATTACTGCTCTTACGGCTTCGCAGTGCTTGCCCCGTTTGGAGAGTGACGGTTCTCTATTCATATACAACAAAAAACGCGAATAACTGATTGTATCCGTTTCTCGAGGCTGTAGGAAATGCCTTAGTTATCAGATATGCAAACAGAAACTCGCGTCGTGTATATATCTGCCAACACACTATCAGAATCATCCAATAGTGTGGGCGAGTTCTACACTCGTGAGCATCTACTTACTTGTTTTCTGAATAACTATCTCTCAACTTCCTACATTTCGAGAAATCAGATTACAAGCGTGTAAACGCTTTTCAATATGTAGCGCATCGCTTTGCGCTTTCTCCGGTTTAGCGTCTTGGAGAGAAGACGAGATTGTAATTATCTAAGGAGCGCGTACGTGCGCACGCGCTCCTTAAACAACATATTACCACGCAGTGCCGAGCATGCGGAGGTAGGATTTGTAACGCCACTGAGCGTTCTCTTGAGCGGCGGCGAAGAGCTCGTCTGCCTCTTTCGGGAACTGTTTTGCTACAGATGCGAAGCGAACCTCACCCTTGAGGTAGTCTTGGAACTTATCCCACTGCGGCTCTTTGGAGTCGAGCGAGAACGGGTTCTTGCCTTCTGCCTCGAGCTGCGGGTTATAACGCCAGAGGTGCCAATAACCGCACTCAACAGCTTTGGCTTCTTCGGCTTGCGATTTACCCATACCTGCTTTCAGACCGTGGTTGATACACGGAGCATAAGCGATGATGAGCGACGGTCCGGGATAAGCCTCAGCCTCGCGGATAGCCTTCAGCGTCTGCGCCTGGTCAGCACCCATAGCGATCTGCGCTACATAGACATAACCGTACGTGGTAGCAATCATACCGAGGTCTTTCTTACGAACGCGTTTACCCATAGCAGCGAACTTAGCGATAGCGCCAAGCGGCGTTGCCTTGGATGCCTGACCACCGGTGTTGGAGTACACCTCGGTATCGAGCACGAGGATGTTGACATCTTCGCCGGAAGCGATGACGTGGTCGAGTCCGCCGTAACCGATATCATAGGAAGCACCGTCACCGCCGACAATCCACTGGCTGCGTTTAACGATATGGTCTTTCTCTGCGAGAATAGCCTTGCAGGTGTCGCAACCGCATTTCTCCATAGCAGCCACCATCGGCTCGTAGAGGTCGTTGGTGATCTTGGCGTCATTGCGGTTGTCGAGCCACTTCTGGAACATCTCTTTGAGTTCAGCCGAGCAGTCAGCGCACTCGAGGCCTTTCTGCATGAGGCCAGCGAGACGCTCACGCAGTTTGCGGTGGGCGATCTGCATACCGAGACCGTACTCGCAGAAGTCCTCGAAGAGGGAGTTGGACCAAGCCGGTCCGTGACCCTTGGCGTTCTTGGTGTACGGAGTAGAAGGTACGGAACCGGAGTAGATAGAGGTACAACCGGTAGCGTTAGCGATGATCTCGCGGTCACCGACGAGTTGGCTGATGAGCTTCAGATACGGAGTCTCACCGCAACCGGAGCAAGCGCCGGAGAACTCAAAGAGCGGAGTTGCGAACTGGCTGTTCTTGACGTTATTGAGTTCAACGAGGTGTTGCTTGGTAGCGACGTGCTCTACGCAGTAATCCCAGTTAGCAGCCTCGCCGAGTTGGCTCTCGAGATCGACCATAGCGAGTGCCTTGCCTGTCTTCGGATTACCCGGACAAACATCGACGCAGTTACCGCAACCGAGGCAGTCCATAACGCCTACCTGCATACGGAAGTGCATACCCTTCATAGCCGCCGGAGCTTTCATTTCGCGGGTGGAAACCCCACCCTGGCCCTCCCCACAAGGGAGGGAATTAAGCCCAGCTAACTCCTTTTCATCCAAAACGAACGGACGGATACAAGCGTGAGGACAAACGTACGCACACTTGTTACACTCGATACAGTTGTCAGCGGTCCAAACCGGAACGAAGGCAGACACACCACGTTTCTCGAACTTGGCGGTACCTGCAGGCCATGTACCATCCTCGATGCCCTTGAATGAGCTAACCGGAAGGAGGTCACCGTCCTGACCGTTGATCGGACGAACGACCTTGGTGATGAACTCCGGCTCATCTCCGTAGTCCTTAGCGGGATCAGCAGGCAGTTTCGACCATGCGGGATCGATAGCGAGCTCTTGGTACTCACCACCGCGGTCAACAGCAGCGTAGTTCTTATTAACGACATCCTCACCCTTCTTACCGTAGGACTTCACGATGAAGTGCTTCATCTCCTCAACGGCTTTGTCAACAGGGATGACTGCGGTGATACGGAAGAAAGCAGACTGGAGGATGGTGTTGGTACGGTTGCCCAGACCGATCTCCTGTGCGATCTTCGTAGCGTTGATGTAATAAACTTTAATCTTATGGTCAGCGAAGTATTTCTTCACTTTGTTCGGCAGGTTCTTAACGAGCTCGTCACCCTCCCAGATGGTGTTCAAGAGGAACGTACCGCCGTCCTGGAGACCGCGGGTGACATCGTACATGTGGAGGTAAGCCTGAACGTGGCAAGCCACGAAGTTAGGCGTGGTAACGAGGTAAGTGGAGTGGATAGGCTCGTCGCCGAAACGGAGGTGCGAGCAGGTGAATCCACCGGATTTCTTACTATCGTAAGAGAAGTAAGCCTGGCAGTATTTGTCGGTGGTGTCACCGATGATCTTCACGGAGTTCTTGTTAGCACCTACGGTACCATCGGCACCCAGACCGTAGAACTTAGCCTGGAAGAGCGAAGCGTCACCCATGGCGATCTCCTCGCCAACCGGCAGAGAAGTGAAGGTGAGGTCATCGTTGATACCCACGGTGAAATGATTCTTCGGTTGCGGCAGCGCGAGGTTCTCGAATACTGCGAGCATCTGTGCCGGAGTGGTATCGTTGGAACCCAGACCGTAACGACCGCCCACTACGAGCAGGTCTTTCAGACCGAGTTCGTCGAGTGCGTCTTTTACATCGAGGTAAAGCGGTTCGCCGTTAGCGCCCGGCTCTTTGGTACGATCGAGCACGCAGATACGTTTTGCGGTCTTCGGCAGTGCCTCCTGCAAGTACTTGAGGCTGAACGGACGATAGAGGTGAACGTTGATGAGACCGAGTTTCTTGTTACCCTTAGCAGCCTCATAATCAATCACTTCGCGGATAGCCTCGCAAGCAGAACCCATACAGATGATGATGTTCTCTGCGTCAGCGGCACCGTAGTAGTTGAACGGACGGTACTCGCGGCCGGTGATCTTGCTGATCTCCTTCATATAATCGGAAACGATGTCAGCTACGCCGTCATAGTAACGGTTGCAGCTCTCGCGGTGAGCGAAGAAGACATCGGGGTTCTCCGCCATACCTTTCATCTCCGGACGCATCGGGCTGAGGGCACGCTCACGGAACTCCTGGAGCGCCTTGTAGTCTACCAATGGACGGAGGTCCTCCATATCCATCGCTTCCACCTTCTGGTACTCGTGGGACGTGCGGAAACCGTCGAAGAAGTTCAAAAATGGCACGCGGCTCTTGATAGTAGCGAGGTGTGCTACTCCGGCGAGGTCCATCACCTCTTGTACGGAAGCCTCAGCGAGCATAGCGAAACCGGTTTGGCGGCAAGCCATGACATCCTGGTGGTCACCGAAGATACAGAGCACGTGGCTTGCCAGCGTACGAGCCGATACATGGAAGACGGTCGGGATCAACTCACCGGCAATCTTGTACATGTTCGGGATCATCAGCAGCAGACCCTGCGAAGCCGTGAAAGTGGTGGTGAGCGCACCTGCGTTCAGCGAACCGTGAACAGCACCTGCGGCACCTGCCTCAGACTGCATCTCCTGCACGAGTACGGTCTCGCCGAAGAGGTTCTTGCGACCTGCGGCAGCCCACTCGTCCACGTTCTCCGCCATAGGCGACGACGGCGTGATAGGATAGATAGCAGCTACCTCGGTGAACATGTATGCCACATGCGCCGCAGCGGCGTTACCATCCATGGTCATAAATTTCTTTTCTTTTGCCATAAGATAAATTTGTTGTTAAAATATTGTTGAGTTGATAAAAAGCTAGTTAGCTAGTATACTAGTATACTAGGATCCTAGGACCCTAGTACAAAAATCCAAGAAGCCACAGCGGGATCATATTGCCCCTGCCGAGCTCCATGTCCGCTACCGCCGTAGGACGGATCGTATCGCGGCTGGACGGCTTTTCCCGGACATCGAAATAATAGGTGTTATCTACGATAAACATCGCCGAGCGCTCGGTGGCGTTCACCTTGTGCGAGCCGTGGATAGCGGTGTAGAAATAGGTCTCGTACATATCCATCGGATTCAACTCACGGGTGAAGATCATGCGCGCCAGGTTGGTATTATGCATATACACCTTGGTCGGCTTCATGGGGAAATTCTTGTTCTCCATATAGAGCAGATTGATCAGACGCGAGTCCTTGAGATATTTGATATAGTTCATCGTCGTCGCGCGGCTGAGTTCGATCTCGTCGGAGATGCTGGACACATTCAGTGCGCTCGGTGCCTCCTCCATCAGAATATAAAGCAGCTTGCGCAACTTATGAAGGCATGCCACGTCTATCTGCTTGATCATCAGCACATCCACCTCCAACTGGCTGTTCATCGTCTTCAGCAACTCTGCCTCAAAAGAAGTACTCTCCAGATACGAAGGATAATATCCGTGATGCAGATAAGCCTTGAAATAATCCAGAGGATGAACCCGTTCGCATATCTCGCGCGAGATGGAAGCATGACGTTGGATGATCTCTTCCAGCTTATAGGAATGGAGACGCAAGCCCGTCTGCAGATTGAGGTACTCGCGGAACGAGAAACCGCGGAGGTTGTAGGTCTGCACGATATCCTTCAGGTCGTTGTTATCCTCGTCAATCGGCATGACGGGGGTTGCACAGAAGATGATATGCAGTTTCTTGAAACGGGAATAGCACCGTTTCAACTCGCGCGACCAGTTGGGATACTTGAACACCTGGTCCAGCAACAGATATTCTCCGCCTTTCGATACAAAATTAGACGCCAGCTCCATCAGCGAATGCTTGGTAAAGAAGAAGTCATTCATGTTGACGTAGAGGCAGGGACGAATCACTTTGGGTGCTTTTCTGCGACGCTTCTTCTGCGTCTCCTCTTCTTGACGTTTTTGAAACTCTGCCTCTATCTCTTTCGCGCGGAACAAAAGGAAATCCGTCTTTCCTACTCCTCGGCCGCCTTTGATAGCAATCAAACGATCCTCCCAATCTATCTCGTCCATCAGTTGGCGACGGATGGGCATTTTTGCGTGAGCTACGAGAAAATCATGGATACGGAAGAACGCGTCTAACATGGAAGCTTTCTCCTCCGGAATCATCGGAGAAGTCAGCCCGGCTTGTACATTAGTTTGTTCGGTTAATGGTTTATTTTCTTCCATTTTGGCCAAATTTTTGAAAATACGGTGCAAAATTACAAAAAAATATTGAAATTTGCAATACCTACCTTACATTTTTTGCAAAAAAAATGAGGAACTACCTTTTTAGTTCCCCAAAAATGCACATTTTTACGCTAAAAATGCCCCATTTCGCAACGCTTAAAGGCTGATTGCACCGCTCGGGCATACACCTTCGCAGGTTCCGCACTCGATGCAGATATCCGGATCAATGGAGTAGTGTTCGCCTTCGGAGATTGCTCCTACCGGACATTCGTCAATACAGGTACCGCAAGCTACGCAGTCTGTTGAAATTTTGTAAGCCATAATTTTATTATTTTTTTAGATTTATAAGACCACTTCGTTGTTAGACCGCTTCGCTGACAGACCGTTTCACTGACAGACCGCTCGTTTTACTCGCTGATAGACCGATTCACTATCCGCATGGTGTAATTCAGTCTGTACTCTGTCAGGCGAAGCCGGTCTGTACTCTGTCAGGCGTAGCCGGTCCTCTTCAAATCCGCTGCAAAATTACAACATTTTTTTGATACTACCAAATTTTAGGGATATTTTTTTGCTTTTTTCTTTCGACTTTCTGCTTTCGACTTTGAGCAACGCGGTCTTTTCTCTTTGAGCGAAGCGGTCTTTTCTCTTGCTACTTCTTCCTCTTTTTAGCAGTAGCGAGCGCAGCAGCCAGTTGGGCAGCAGGTCCGGTCATACCTTTGTCCGTCAGACCTTTGCGGCGCGCGAAAGTAGTCCAGTCTTTGGCTCCGCCTTCCGACACAGGCATCCCTAATTGTAGGTAATGACAATAAGCTATCGCCAACGCATCCGTTGCATCCAGTTTCTTGGGCATTTTTTCTTCGGGGATATGCATGAACCGCTGCAACATTCCCGCCACCTGCTCTTTGGACGAATGGCCGTTTCCCGTGATCGCCATCTTGATTTTCATCGGCGAATACTCGTATATCGGCACATCCTTGCTCAGAGCCGCAGCGATTGCCACTCCTTGCGCGTGAACAATCTTGATCATCGTCTGAGGGTTTTTATCGACAAACTGGGTCTCTATCGCCAGACACGACGGATGGTATTTGTCTATGATTTCCTGAAGAAAAAAGAACTCCTTCTGCAGACGCGGATACTGACCTTCTATCTTATGTACGTCAAACGCGCCAAACTCCAGTATTTCAACCTGTTGGCCGACGGTGTGCAGGATGGAGTAACCCATAAAAAGCGTACCGGGATCAACACCAAGAATGATATGTTCTGTCCGATTCTTGTCTATCATCGCTATTACTCTTGTCTGTCATCGCTATTACTCTTGTCTGTCATCTTCATTTGGATTTAGAGTCCGTTACGACTCCGCACCAAAGGATAACCCAAGGATTCCCCAAGGATAACCGAAGGATAAACGTATTTTTTTGCAATTCTTATGCTTTGACTGTATATATACTATGTATATATACACATTTTAGTCTTTCTCTCGGTTCCGGATAAACCCGCGGATTACTACAACTATCGCTCCGGCGATAAGTACACCATCCGCCCATGGCTCTATCTTTGCTACACTCAGGGCTGCACCCACGCCGAGAATCACCATACCGATGATTAATAATATACTTGATTTTCTCATATTCCTAACTTTTCACTTTTCACCTTTCACCTTTCACCTTTCACCTTTCACCTTTCACTTTTCACCTTTCACCTTTCATCCACCAGGTAAATATCTTCGTTTTCCCGATGCATATAATAATGTTCGCGCGCGTACTTCTCCAGGCTGTCCGGATGATGAAGCGTTTGTATCTCGCGTTGCGCTTTCTCCGTTCCTTCGCGGTACATGTCCCGTTGTTCCTCCAGATGACGGATTTCCCTGCTACGGCGGATCGTCTGTATCAGACTCTGCTCGCCGATAAACAGGAATACCGTCAAAAAGACAAGGATGGTAATTACATACTTGCCCCATTTACGGATCTTTATTGCATTCCAGAATTCCGAAAAACTCATACTTATTCGTGTCCAATTGTCAAAATCGGTGGCAAAGTTACGAAAAAACTTGCACATGTGCAAAAAAATGTGTAAATTTGCAGCGATTTTATGAAAAAAGACACATGAAGGTTCGTTTCACATTGATGGCAATGATAGTGATGTGCAGCTCCCTGTTCGCACAAGTGCATATCTCGATTGCCGATCCCGGAACTTGGTCGGTGGAAGCGCTCCGGCCGTACTTGGGGCAAACGGTTGTTTTCGACATGCCGATGGTGGTGTGCGCTAACGCGAACGGAAACTACACGGTCTCGCCGTGGCGCAGGTTTCAGCCGGAGAGCCGGGGAATAGCCGGTTCCGAGGAGTTCAACGAGACGGTGCGCGTGAACAACTCATGTATGTTCTCTCTCGCGAACGTAAGCGGTTATCACCGGTGCGGGGAGAAGATTATTAACCTGACTGCCAAAGTGGACAACTCATCGCCTGCCAAACTGACTTTCCAGTCCGGCACTTGGTCCGGCAACAAACGCGCAGACCTGGAAGCAGGATTGCCGGACCTGGGCGACTACCGGTTGTTGGTGTGCGGATTTAACCTCGAGAACTACTATATGACATGGGGTTCGATGGGAGCGGACAGTTATGCCGAGCACCAGGACCAGCGAGCCAAAGTGAGTGCCGCGCTGAAGAAGATTAACGCCGACATATACGGACTTGTCGAGTTGCAGCAAGGAGACGAAGCGATTGAAGAGATCGTCTCTGACCTGAACAAGAATCTCCCTCATCGTTCTTACCGCCATTTTCACGATGCCGGTTCGGGGACGTTCCAGAAAGTCGATTTTGTTTATGATTCCAAAACAGTAGAGCCGGTCGGTTTGCCTACAGAAACCAATGTGGAGACCCAGAACCGCAAGAAAATGCTGTGCTTCCGTGAACTGGCTACAGGAGAACGCTTCATCTACTCCATCAACCATTTCAAGGCGATGAACACAGGCGGAGAAGACAGACGTGTCAACGAATCGAAAGCGGTATTCAAACTCTATAACTCCTATCGCCAGAACAGTAACATACACGATGACGATGCGCTCTTCATGGGGGATCTCAACTGCTATGCGTTTACAGACCCTATCCTTGCTTTCGTCAATAACGGTCTGATAGACCTTCACCGTGCGTTCCATGCCGACAGCAGCTATAGTTACATGTTCGGAGGCTTGGCAAGTTATATTGACCATGCCATCTGCAGCGAGACGATGTACCGGCAAGTGACAGGCATGGCGGCATATCATATCAATTCGGATGAAGACGACCGTTATACCTACGACAAGTCAAGCGACAGGACCATGTTCCGTTGCTCCGACCACGACCCGGTCTTAGTAGGTCTGAAACTGGATAGTACGCTGTCACTGAGTTTTGAACCCTATGTCGCTAACACGGCCCTAAACACCGACAGCATGGCATTCTATTATGTCTATACATCCGCTACGGAAGATCCGCTGGTCTATTTCGATATCTATTCCATCAACGGAATGCCTATCTGTCCGCCGACGAAAATCATTTACGAAGGAGACATCTTTGAGAAACACTCCAAATACTATACGTTTTCCACTAAAAACCAAAACCTTCCTGACGAGCTGAAGCGTTTCATGCCGCTTCCGCCGGGGCTGTATGTGCTGCATTTCTATTACAAAGGAAACATTATTTCTCATAAACTGATTGTCAGATGATGGATCTCTTTTCCGCCATAGAAGAACCGGAGCGCGAAGAACTGAAAGCGCTGCGAAAAGAACTGGAAGAAGCCAATTATAAGTACTATGTACTTAATATGCCTACTCTTTCAGACCGTGAGTTCGACGAGAAGATGCACCGTCTGCAAACGCTCGAAGCACAGTTCCCGGATATGTTTGACCCGAAATCTCCTACCCAGCATGTGGGCTCTGACTTGGGCAAAAAGGGTTTTGAACAGGTCAAACACAAATACCCGATGCTGTCGCTGGCGAACAGTTACTCGCGCGAAGAGATTGAAGACTGGGTGCGCAAGTTGCCTTCGGGCGTGGAAATAGTGTGCGAACTGAAATACGACGGACTCTCTATCTCGCTGTGGTACGAACATGGCGTTCTGGTCCGCGCGCTGACACGAGGAGACGGACAACAGGGAGACGACGTCATCGCAAATATCAAAACGATCCCTTCTATTCCTTGGCGGATAGAACGAGACGACATTCCGGAATTCTTTGAGTTACGCGGTGAAGTACTGCTACCATGGGAGCGATTTGAAGCGCTCAACAAAGAGCGTGAGGAACAGGAAGAACCGCTCTTTGCCAACCCGCGCAACGCAGCTTCCGGCACACTCAAACTGCAAGACCCGAAAGAAGTAGCACGCCGCGGACTGACAGCATACCTCTATTATATGCTGGGAGAAAATCTGCCGGGAAAGACCCATTACGAACGCCTGCAAACCGCCAAAGAATGGGGTTTTCATATCTCTGATGCTATCAAAGTCTGCCACTCCGTGGATGAAGTGATGGCGTATATCGCCTATTGGGACACGGAGCGCAAGAACCTGCCGGTTGCTACGGATGGCATCGTGCTCAAAGTAAACAACCTCGCCCAACAGGAAGAACTCGGCTATACCGCCAAGACACCGCGATGGGCGATTGCATATAAGTTCCCCGCAGAGAAACAACTGACATTGTTAAAGGAAATCACCTATCAGGTAGGGCGCACAGGTGTTGTCACGCCGGTTGCGAACCTCGAACCGGTGCAACTCTCCGGCACAGTGGTACAACGCGCCACGCTCCATAATGAAGATTTCATCCGTTCCCTCGACATCCGGCCGGGAGACATGGTATGGGTGGAAAAAGGAGGTGAAATCATACCAAAGATCGTCGGTCGTGCCGACCGCGAAGAAACTAGTGACCCTAGGATTCCTAGGACGCCTAGTTTTCCTAGTTGTTGTCCCGAGTGCGGGACTCCACTCATTCGAGTGGAAGGTGAAGCCGCTTGGCGGTGTCCGAACGAAACGGGATGTCCGCCGCAGATAAAGGGTAAGATTGAGCATTTCGTTTCACGCAAAGCCATGGATATTGAAGGTCTGGGAGAAGAAACGATTGACCTGCTCTATCAAAAAGGTTTATTGCACAACATCGCAGATATCTATTCCTTGCGCCAGGCAGATATTGCCGCGCAGGAACGGCTCGGAGACAAATCGGCTCAGAATATTCTGGATGGTATTGAGGCGTCCAAGAAAGTGCCTTGGTCCAGAGTTCTCTTTGCGTTGGGAATAAGAATGGTAGGCGAGACCACCGCGAAAAAGATTGCACGTGTTTATAACACGATTGATTCGCTCCAGTGGGCTACGGCGGAGCAGTTATGCGCAATCGAAGATGTAGGACCGCAGATAGCGGAAAACATCGTCAGATACTTTGAAGACATCCGCAATCTGGAGATATTGGACCGCCTTCGCCAAGCCGGTTTGCAGATGGAAGGCGAGGCGGCAGCAGAACCGGCCTCAGACAAACTGGCAGGCATGAGTATTGTTATATCCGGAACATTCAGCCTGCACAGCAGGGACGAATACAAAGCAATGATTGAGGCGCACGGAGGAAAGAACGTAGGATCTGTAAGCAAGAAAACAACCTTCATCCTCGCCGGAGAAAACATGGGACCGGAGAAACTGAAGAAAGCCGAGGCCCTCGGTATCAGACTAATGAGTGAAGAGGAGTTTTTAGAAATGATAAAATAAGAAAATCAGTAAATGAGAAAATGAAAAAATTATACTGGTTCATATTTGATTACTTGCGCCAGCGGATGCCGGAGCGCGAACCGCGATTCCCGCATCTTGACCAACCGCTCAAGGTGATGATTATCTATGAGAGCGATGTGCTGGAGCGGAATGACAGTATCAAATCCATCCGGCAGGACTTGTTGCTCCGTCAGATGGATGTTACGATGTGGGGATATGTTGAGAAGAAAGAGATTGTCTCGCTCGTCCTGCCGCAAAGCCGCATCCTGGGGCTGGCTGATTATAACCTGCTTGGCAAACCGCGCGATTATGTGCTACGCGATTTGACAGCAGAACACTACGACCTGCTCATCGATCTTACTACCCGTCCCCTTTTGCCGCTGCGATATCTGACGATGTTTGCAGATGCGGATTTCAAAGTAGGTCTTAACTTAGGCGAAGGAATACACGATATGCTTCTCTCACTGCCGGATTTCACGCCGGAGCAAGGAGAAGCGGCGCAACTGGAAGCCTCATGGCTCTATAACCAGATTATGAGTTATCTTACTACCATCAAAAGCAACGACTGATAACCCCTCCTACCCCTCCTTTCATGGGAGGGAATGAAAAAAAAATGAAAAGTAATAGTCAATTGAAAGGATTAGGAACCGCTCTTATTACGCCGTTCAAGGCAGACGGGAGCGTGGATTACGATGCTTTGGCGCGTCTATTGGACACACAACTCAAAGGTTTTGTGGACTATATCGTGGTGCTCGGGACTACCGGCGAAGCAGCTACCCTCACTCCCGAAGAGAAAAAAGAGGTACGACAGTTCATCGTCAACTACGTCCACACCCATCCTGTCCCCTCCCTTGAGGGGAGGCCGGGAGGGGTTCTTCCTCTCGTCCTCGGCGTAGGCGGCAATAACACCGCGGCTGTATGCGCAGAGTTAGCCGCCATGCATGGCGAGCTCATAGACAACTACGCAGCTATCCTTTCCGTTTGTCCGTACTATAACAAGCCGAACCAGGAAGGGCTCTTCCAACATTTCTGCGCCGTGGCAGAGGCAAGCCCGATTCCCGTTATATTATATAACGTACCCGGGCGCACGGGTGTGAACCTGCTCCCAGAAACCGTCATGCGCATCTACAACGCCCATCCGGACAAGATCCTCGGCATCAAAGAGGCGAGCGGAAACGTAGAGCAGATCAAGCACCTAATCCAATTATCCAATACTCCCTCCCTTGAGGGGAGGGATGGGGAGGGGTTTCCTCCTCTCTTAGTCATCTCCGGCGATGACGGCATAGCCTGCGAGCTGATGGAAGCAGGAGCAGCAGGTCTGATCTCCGTGGCCAGCAACGCCTTTCCCGAAGACTTTTACCACATCGTGCATGACAAAGACGCAGCGTTGCAAGCAAAATATGCAGAGATGATTCGCCTTCTTTTCGCAGAAGGCAATCCGGTAGGCATCAAAGCCGTCTTGGCGCAGAAAGGTATCATCACCAACTCCCTCCGCCTCCCCTTAGTCCCTGCCAGCCAAGAACTACAAGAAAAGATTCTCCGAGAACTCGGAGAAATCTGAGTAATCCCCCCGCCTATGGCATTTTATATCGTCTAGGTATGGTCTAGGTATGGTCTAGCTCACAGTGCATTGAGAAAGGCAATTATCAGCACCAAAAACACAAAAGACAATTATAAGCGCCTATACACAAAAGACAATTATAAGTGCCTATACACAAAAAAGAGCTCGCATGAGTGTAATGAACCCCAAAAGTTGAACACAAAACTTTTGGGGTTTGTTATATGTATAA
>CALEPS010000024.1 GCA_937910305.1 uncultured Bacteroidales bacterium
TGCGCTGCAAAATTACACAAAAAAAATGACATACGCAAGCACGCATGTCATTTTTATACTATTTTTCTTCTCTCGGTTGTCGGTCGGTCATCGCTCGGTGGCGAGAACAAAAGAAAAGCGGTAGTCCTCGCGTTCGCCAACATGTGTGCAATGTTCCATACCGCTCCGCTTCGTCGGAAGCGACAATCCATGATTAAGTTGCTTTGCAACAAATGTAATGGTTGTGCTTCCTCCTCTTCCCACAGATTCCAAATCTGCGGGAGCCCTAAGAAAGAATGCGACCATTGCCTCCGCTCTCCCCATAGCAAACAGCCTTTGGCTTGGTTTACTCTGGGGACCCCATTATAAAACGAAAAAGCGGTGAACCGCTTTGGATTACCGCTTTTATTAAGTTGATGCTCTAAATTTATTCTATTTATGGCTTTAGACAACCGATGGGAATGATATATACGCCATCGTCTCTGCGATAGGCGTATTGTCCGCCGGTTAAAACCATCAAGAATGCCGGTTGACCAATCTTGGATGTATCTACTCGCTTGACTAACTCCGTCAGGTTTTGTGCGGCATCTTCAATCTCTTTGCTACCGGTTTTAACTTCCACCGCAGCCCATCGACCATCGTGCAAACGGATGATCAAGTCAGACTCCAAATCAGAGTTATCGTGATAGTGATAGACGGTTCCGCGTAGTGCATCAGTATAGACACGTACGTCACGCAAACAAAAGTCCTCGAACAAGAATCCGAACAGATTAAAGTCCTCTAACACGCTTGTCGGATTCAGTTCTAATACCGCTGTTGCCAGGCTTGTATCTACGAAATGGCGTTTGTGGGATGTACGGATGCCAGTCTTGCTGCGTAACGACGGTTGCCATGCCTTAGCATCCTCGATGACAAACAGTCGACGCAACGCTCTCAAATAACTGGTAAGCGTCTTGTCGGTGATAGAGATATCGTTCGCGTGCACATCAGCCATGATCGTAGTAGCGGCTGTCATAGTGGAGATGTTTCGCGCATAACTGCGTAACACCGCACGCACTCGGTCTGGATCTTTTTCGGAACCATCCACTCGATTGACATCCGTGTTCACCAGTTCATCCACTAAGTTAACCGCCACCTCCAAAGCGTCCTCTTTGTCCAATGACAAAGCACCCGGCCAGCCGCCTCGACACATGACATAAGCGATGTCCTTAATCGTAAGCGGACTTTCGAAGAGTCCCATCTGCTGTGTACCATCGAAGAGTGCTTTGAGCGACACTTGTCCGCGCGACTCCTTCGACTCCCAGAGACTCATTGGTCGCATACGCAGACGAGCAATTCGTCCTGTACCAGTATGTTCCATCTCTTCATTCTCTTCTTCATCCAGAGGTGTTGCCGAACCGGTTAATATGAACTGATTCATCTGTTGCCGTTGGTCGGCTGCAAATCGTACTGCATCCCACAGAACCGGAATCGTCTGCCATTCATCGAGCATGCGTGGTGTTTCGCCTTCCAATAACAGCGAAGGTTGCGTATCTGCCATTTTGCGATACATGGCGCGTTGGTCCGGATTTTGGATATATATGATACTCTTAGCTAACTGAGCACCTGTCGAGGTTTTTCCACACCATTTGGGGCCTTCAATTAGCACTGCTGCACTACTGCGTAATTTGCGTTTGAGCAACTCGTCATCAATTCGTTCAAGGTATTCCATACGTATATCGTTTAAAAATCGCTACAAAGGTACAACAAAAACTTGATATGTGCAAATAATTCCGAAGATTTTTGTAATTTTATTCCGATTTTTTTAATAATTTCACTCCGAATAATTTTGCATTTTTGCTCCGATTGTTTCAACTTTCGACCTTTTTACGGTAATCCAATACGTCAAAGAGCACATTTTATCACAAGCAGGTACAAAAAAGGCGGTGGGAACGCCGTAGAAGGAGGATCTTAGGGAAGTTGCCGCAAATATGCGACAAAAGAGAAAGATGATTTTACCGAACAATGCATTGGGCATCGGGGGCAGAGCGGTAAGGGATCTTAATACCGGGACCAAAAGAGGGTGAGATGATGGTGACCATTGATTCGCGGCGGGCATCGACTGCCGGATGCTCCGTATTACATTCCCATCGGCGTGAGCTAAATACTGCAAAACTTTCTAGCCACAAGGGCACGATTCATTTTGCGCTGCAAAATTACATAAAAAAAATGACATACGCAAGAGCGTACATCATTTTTATACTATTTTTCTTCTCT
>CALEPS010000025.1 GCA_937910305.1 uncultured Bacteroidales bacterium
CTGCAATGCCGAAGCAGGCAAGAAGAGAAATTCCTCATGTGACCCTGCATAATAGCCCTCGCTCTGTAGATTCTGTGCTTGCGCAAAATCAGCCGACGTGCTATAGAGATATTCCAGATTAAGAATCTCTGTCCGCTTGTCTGCCGTATCGGATTTGTTTGCCATCAGGGCGCTTCCGATGAGTATCCCAATGCCGATCATATCATCCGGATTGCCGTGATAAGGATCTAACTCTATGTCCAAAGCGATCCATCCTTCCTGCATGGGATAGCACCTGACCACTCTCCCTGCCGTCTTGCCGGGAAGAACCTGACGGACGGAGACGGCAGGGTAACGTGGGTGCGAGACGTACATCTCTACCGTGTCCAAAGGACGGAAGTAAACAGGAGAGTCTGCCGAGTCCTTCATATAGTAAAAGGGCTTATCCGAAAGACTATACATCCGTTGCCATGCGCCGCTGTTGGCGCGTACACGCACATCCGCATCGCCAACACCCGTCCCGCTTTCGTCCTTGGATAGCGCTTGGTTGGCAAGGGTAGAGTGGTAGATGCGGGTTGAAAAAGACTCGCCGATAGGGTACTCGCTGCTCACCACGATCTTCTCATTCTCGCCCTCTACCGTGAAATCCACCTCGCGGTAGAACATCTCCCTGCATCCGCTGAGGCAGAGGAGAATGAATAATGTAAAAATCGTGCCCCGTGAGGGAATAATAAATATCTTCTTCATGTGCTTTCTGCTTTCGACTTTTTGCTTTCGACTTTCGACTAAAACCTGAACATATAACTGATACTCGGTAAAATCGGGAACATACTGATCTGGTACATCTTGCCGCTATAAGGATCCACCTCGATGAACATCGGATTCATTTTACAATAGACATTGTAGCAACTGATATTGAGCACATGCTCCGCTTTCCGCAGCCAGCCCCCTTTGCCGTAGTAACCGTCCGCCTTGCCTTTCTTGCCGTTCTCCGAACGCTTGTGCGGGAAATGGAAATTGGCGGACAAGTCCAGACGATGGTAGTCCGGCAGGACATATCCGTTACGCTCGCTGAAGTACTCTACATACCGCTTCATCGTATCGTCGTAATACGTCTGCGTCACCAGCGTTCCGCGGTTGCCGGTTGCGTACACCCACGTACCGGCGATGTCGATGCGCGGCGTGATCTGGTATTGCAACGTGATACTCAGGTCGTGCTCCCGGTCGTATTTGGCGTGGAAAGGCTTGCCGTAGTTGATGTCGTCGAACTGCCGCATCGTACGGCTCCATGTATAGCCAATCCAGCCCGTCACGGGACCTATCTTGCGCTGCGCAAGAAACTCCACGCCGTAGCTCCAGCCGTTGCCTATCGATACCTTGGTCTGCCAGTCCGAGGAATAACCCACATACGACGCGCCTTCTTTGTATTCAATCAGGTTCAGCGACCGCTTGTAGTAACCCTCTACGCTCAACTCCACCTGACCTAATATATTATAGGAGATCCCCGCCGCTACCTGCATGGAGCGCATCGGCGGCACATCGTACGTCACCGGCACCCACATATCGCTCGGCAGAGAGAGATTGCTGTTGCTCAGCAGATGTACGTATTGGCTCATGTACGAATAACTCGCTTTGATAGCTACGTCCTTGTGTACCAGAAAACGCATACCTATCCGCGGTTCGAAAGAAGGATATACCTTGCCGCGGATGCCGTACATGCTGAACCGCGCGCCGTAGTTCAGCCGGAACCAACCGGTCGGACTCCATGTGTCTTCTATATACGCCGCTACCTCATGCCCGTGCAGCGCTTTGTTGCCGATCGTTGTGTCCATGTTGAATGCCCCCGAAGCGGAATCGCCCGAGGAGTAAAACATCGTGTTCTGGATGGACGGCTGGAAATGGTGGTAGATATATTCCACCCCGGCTTGCACCTTGTGCTTCTGGTTCGGAGTGTATTCCAGTTTGGAGGAAACGGACACGTCGTTGATCTGGCTGTTGTAGCCCATCTGTTGTTCAAAACTGCCGCCCGTCTCTTCCAAGTTCTTCTCGCTCATGGACTGGCTCAGACGGCTCCTGTAGCCGCTGTAATGAACCCGCGTGTTGAGAAAAAGACGATGGTCTATCTTATGCTGCCAGTCGATGGCGGCAAGCGTGTTGCCCCATGCATAACGCATACCCATCTGCATCTCCGCGCGGCTGTCGGTATAGACATCTCTCTGCCGCATACGCAGGTATTCCACGTCCGATCCGCTATAGATACCCACGCTCAAACGGTCTTTGTCCGAGAAAGTGTGGC
>CALEPS010000026.1 GCA_937910305.1 uncultured Bacteroidales bacterium
ATCGCTGCGCATAACTTCGCACTTAGTCAAAAGTCGAAAGTCGAAAGACAAAAGCTCTCTATTGCCGTCCATAACACCACCGCCGAGGATTTCCTTCTCTCCTCCCCCTGTGGGGAAGCCGGGTGGGGTTTAATCTTCCTTGACCCGGCACGGCGTGACAGCCACGGAGGCAAGGTTTTCAAGTTAGCCGACTGCACGCCCAATGTCGTAGAGTTACTGCCGAGCCTGTTAGAGCACCTCGCGCCGGACGGACGGATCATGCTCAAACTCTCGCCCATGATCGATATCACGCAGGCTATAAAAGAGCTTCAAACCCCACCCAAAAGGTTCTATGACCGTCCACTGGATGCCCAATCGGGCAAAGCCCTTCACCCCTCAAGGGAGGAGATAATATGGGATGTGCACATAGTAGCCGTCAAGAACGAAGTCAAAGAGGTCTTATTGTTGTCCCGATGCCTCAAAGCCCCGATAAATGACCATATAATAAATGGTAAAATGGTAAATGACCAAATAATCAAATGTATTGATCTCTCCCGCCCCGAACAGGCTTTTACCTTCACCCGCGAGGAAGAGCAAGCGGCGCAGCCGCAAATGGTAAATGGTACTTGGTCAAATGGTACTTGGATTTACGAGCCTAATGCCGCTATCCTCAAAGCCGGTGCCTACAAGTTAGTCGGAGAGCGGTTCGGTTTGCAGAAACTCGACCCGAACACCCACCTCTATATCTCCGACCGGCTTGTGGAGCATTTCCCCGGACGCGTCTGGAGGATAAAAGAAGCCCCTTTCCTACTTTCCCCTAAAGGGGCAAGAGAAAAGCAAGCAAATGTCCTCTGCCGCAACTATCCGCTTACGCCGGAGCAGCTGAAGAAAAAACTGCACCTCCGGGATGGAGGCACAGCCTATGTCATTGGTTGCAGGGTGGCAGGCAAGCCCGTTGTGCTTTTAGCCGAGCGGGTGGAAGATGTCCATGCCGAAGGCTGAGGTGAACGCGTCAGCCTCTTTGAGCCGTTCGGCTGTGTCCAGTTGCACGCCGCCGCAATGAGGTGACATCAGCAGAATGCGGTCGGAGAGGGCGAGAGCCAGATCCAGTTCATGCGTAGAGATGAGTATCGTCTTTCCCTGTTCGTGAGCCAGTCTCCGCAAAAGTCTCAATATCATAATCCGGTGCGGCAGGTCGAGGTGCGCGGTAGGTTCGTCCAGAAGGATAACCGGTGTCCGCTGCGCCAAGGCTTTGGCGATCAGTATGCGCTGTTTCTCGCCGTCGGAATGGCTGTTAAAGAAAGACCGTCCTACGGGCTGTAGGACCGCTCCGCTGTCGTTCACTATAGAATCTTCAAACCCCACTTCGCGCAGGCTTTCTTCGATGATCCGTTCGTCCTCTTTCGACAGCCCGTCCAGAAAAGAGGTATACGGATACCGTCCCATTGCCACAACGTCATGCACCGTCGTGTTCTCCAGCGAGAGCCGCTCCGTCAGAACCAAGGAGACCGCGTTGCTGTTAGACCGCGTTGCTGTAAGACCGGTTCCGCCTGTAAGACTATAAGTGCCGGACAAGGGCGGTTGGAGACCGGCGAGGGTGCGGATGAGTGTGGACTTGCCGCAGCCGTTTGGACCGAGCATGCAGACCAACTCTCCCTCATAGAGCGAGAAAGTAAGGTCCCGCTGAATAGTCTTTCGACTTTCGACTTTCGACTTTCGGCTGTCTCCGGCATACCCGATGGACAGTTTATTCGTAGAAATAGAGACGTTGTACACGGCGTGAAACGGAGGTTAGTATTTCGTATGTTATTGTTCCGAGTTTGTCGGCGAGTTCCTGCAGCGTCACATGCTCGCCGAAGATCTCCACGGGGTCTCCCGGTCTGGCGTCGGTGCCGGTGACGTCTATCATTGCCTGGTCCATGCACACATTGCCAACCACGGGGCATCTCTTGCCGCGGATATATACTTCGCTGCCGTAGTTGGAGAAGCGGCGGTCGAAGCCGTCGGCATAGCCGATAGGGATGACGGCTATCACCCGGTCCTCGTCCAGTTTCGTATGGCGTCCGTAGCCGATCGTCTCACCGGCTTTGACGGTTTTGACGGAGAGGATCGTGGTCTCCAGAGAGCACACATTGCGGAGGCGTGCGCCGGCGAAGGAGAAGCCGTACAGTCCTATACCCAGACGGCACATGTCGAACTGGTAGTCCGTGAAGCGCTCGATGCCGGCGGAGTTGAGGATATGCTTTAAGATAGACCGCCCTTCGGGCTGACAGAACACAGACCGCTCTGCTGACAGACCGGCTACGCCTGACAGTCCCTTCTTCAACTCCTCCGCGCAGTCGTCGAAATAGCGTATCTGTTGGAGGGTGAAGTCGTCGAACTGCGCCTCGTCGCTACCTGCGAGATGGGAGAAGACAGACGCTACGCGGACGGCTTTGGTCTGCTGCAGTTTGTCGATGAGCCAGGGTATGTCTTCTTTGTAGAAACCGAGGCGGTGCATGCCGGAGTCGATCTTGATATGGATAGGCACGTTCTCCAGACCTTTGGCTTCCGCGGCGGCAATGACGGTTTTGAGCGACTGGTGGGAATAGACGTTCGGCTCCAGGTTGTTCTCCAATATCAGGTCCATCGCCGCCACTTCGGGATCCATGATGATGATGGGCAGCGTGATTCCTGCCTTCCGCAGCTCAACACCCTCATCGGCCACCGCTACCGCGAGGTAATCAACTAATGTACAATTTGACGATGTACGATGTACGAAGGAGTCATTTGCTTTTTGCAAGGCACGGCTGACCTCGACGCTGCCGGCGCCGTAGGCGAAGGCTTTGACCATGCAGGTCAGTTTCGTCTCCGGCTTGAGGAGCGACCGGAAATAGCGCACGTTGTCCACCAGCGCACTCAGGTTCACCTTAAGAACCGTCTCGTGCGTCTGCTTTAGGATCCGTTCGGCGATGACCTCTTCGTCATAACCCAGCGCCCTCATGACGGCTGCGCAGGTGCGCACGTTCTGGTGAGTGGGGTCCTCGATGACCTGTTCCGAATGGACGAAGAGTTTCATCTTCTCCTCGCGTTTCTGTTCGAGGGACGAGAAGTTCTCGTCGTGCTCGTGTCCGATATAGGTAATGACGCCAATGGTAGGACGGATCATGGGCTCCAGTCTCTCCATCTCTCCGGGCTGGGAGATGCCTGCTTCGAAGATAGCCAATAAACCTCTCCCTTCTGCACTTCTGCACTCATCACTTCTGCACTTCTGGCCTGTGGCCCGTAACCCGTCACCCGTAACCCGTAACCCCTCTAGCCCCCAAACGCTCAGCGGCACTCCGATCTGGGAGTTATAGGACTTAGGCGAACGGATGATGTCGTAGTCGTCTTTCAGCAACTGGTATAGCCATTCCTTGACCACCGTCTTGCCGTTGGATCCGGTGATACCGATGACGGTACCTTTGAACTGCGCACGGACATACGCCGCCAGAGCCTGCAAAGCCGCTATGCTATCGCCGGTGACGAATGCTCGCACTCCTTTTTCCCGCAACTCAGGGATGTATTTCGCGCCGTCGTCCTTGTCCGTCTTGATAGCAAAGAACAGCGTCTCACCCGCTGATGCCTGGCCCGTCACCCGTAACCCCTCTAACTCCCTGCTGTCGGTGAGCAGATAGCGGATCTCGAGGTCATCCTCTCCTGTAACATCGGCAATAGCCCCTATTGCCTTCCTGATTTCAGATAATTTCATTGCTGATACAAAATTTGCGTGCAAATTTAGTGCTTTTTTTTGAGATATGCAAGAAAAAATACACTTTTTTGCCATATTTATGTCTTCCTGTATTATGTAGCTCATTTGCGGAATATAAAATAGATATAAGGGGCAATGGCTATGCATCAAGGAGGCAATAGCTATGCCAAAGCCAGTGTTTTGGTAGTTTCATACATCTTCCCGAGATACCCCACCATCTCTCGAAAACGGTTCGACAATGAGTCGAGAATGGTTCGAGAATGACCGCTAAACGAGTCGTAAATGAGTCGTGAAAGTTCATGAACAATCAGGCTATGGTCGTAGTCAAAAATCGGAAGATATTAGCCATAATAAATCACATAAAAACTCTCTATAATTCGGAGTTGTTTTTGATGGTTATTATTTATATAAATAATACATTTTGATAATGCGTCAAAAATATCTATATTTTACATATATAATTTTTGCATGTGCACAAAAAACAATAATTTTGCATCGTTTTTCTACAGAAGTACCTACCGCTAAGGAAAAATATTAACCTCAAACACAATACATTATGAAACACAATTCACTTATTTCTGCAAATGGGTTTCATAACCCGCTTGCATCAACGACAATCAAGTCAAGTTTTTTAACCGCTATTTTTAAGCCTCTCTTGTTGCTGTTCCTGCTGGTTATGGGAAGTAGTGTTGTGTGGGGAGATGGTTATTATGCCGTTCATGGAGACAACTGGCAAGGGAAAGATGATGGTCAGTGGAACGATAATAACAATAAAGCAAGAATGACACACCAGGCAGATGGTGTTTATTGGTGCGACAAAGTGGCTGTTAGTAATGGAACGACTATCCTTTTCAAAATCCTTTATGGTTCCGGTTATGAAGGCAGTGGATTTGATTGGGGTTATCAAATAACCGCAACCGCGATAGATAACTCATTAGGTAATGCAACACTTTTAAACGACAATAGCGATAATCGCATTCAATTTACAGCTACAGAGAATGTGGATCTCTATATCTACACCAACGGGACAAAAGTCTGGGCAAATGCTGTACCTCAGGGAACAGCAACATTGGATGCCAATGCGTATTTTATCCAAGGCGATTTATGGTGCGGAACAGATGGGGGATGGAGTAAATACTTATGCGCTCCACAACTAACTAAAGCTCCTGCTGGTGAGTTGGCGTACGTAACATTTTATATGCCTGCTGCATCAAATAGTAATACCACAAAAGTTCGGTTTGAAACATTTTCTTGGGACGGCAGTTCGAAAGCCGATGGGAAATACACAAACGCCATTCAAATCAATCGTAGCAATACTAGCGAATACCGGTTTGTTAATTGCGCCGATGCTTCTAGCACAACTTCTAAGTGTATTGCCTCTATTTCTGGTACAGGAACAAATCATACAGGTGCAAAATTGGTTCGCGTAGAATACAATAAATCCCGAACTATAGTTACAGTTTCTGATGCACCTGCAATGACAGGGAATTGGTACGTATATATTAACAAAGCGCTGAAGGGGCAACTCTCCAACGGAAGTCTTGTTGTTGAAAATTGTCCAGCAAACAACGGTGGTGGATTTAATAGTATTTATATAGCTAATCGCAATGATTGGGGAGATAAAAATGGCGACATTAAAAAGGAATCGTCGCAGGGTATCGCATGGTTCGGTGGTTTGTATATTGACGAAGAAGGTAGTTCAGGTATTTCGTGGAACAACGGTGTGTATTACGATGCCTCAAAATTCTCGTCACAGAATTTTTCTCTCATAACCGTAACCGACGGAAAAGGGAATGATGCCAGAGGTGGTTTTAAATTGGCATCCACTTCCAACCTACGTGTTACGCTGACAAATGGTGTAATTACTCTTTCAACGGCTGCTGCCCCGGAACCTCCTACCCCATCTAGTGTAACATATGACGGAAGTGAGATTTTCTATTTCCACAAAAATAGTAGTGGGTTCGATTGGAATATTTGGAATAACGACTGCGCATTATATTTACAGTTCAGTAATGCTGATGAATCCAATACAGCGCGCTCTACAAAGATTGGATATTTCTGGGATACAGACAACACCTCTGGAGATGTGTTAGCAACAAGAGTACCTGCCGGAACCTGGACGAAAGTACGAGTAATACGAACCCGTAATGAAGAACGAAGTACAGTATGGAATGAGGGTAGTTATGCTACTTTGGAAGAAGGCAAAAATTACATAAACAATAGTAACACTATGGCGGTTTATAGCCCGCGTACATTCCATTTCTATATCTCCGGTTCAACTACATTAGCTGATACAGGTTCGGATTTCAATGCATGGAATGGTAATGGTACAGCTCATTCCGGTAGTATGATCAAGACCTTGAATGCCGGTACCTATAAATTCAAATTGAATCCAACCGGTACTGTCGATTGGCGTAGTGAATTCAACATGGACGATTTGGACGCTGCGAACTCGAGCAATAACATCAACCTGCGTGACGGCAACAATAAAGAGATTTGGTTCGACCTTGCCAATCGCTCGCAGGTGACCATTGCATGCGATGGTAGCAAAGTGACGGTTGTTGCAACTCCTGTTCAGCAATATACCGTAACATTCAACACGGACGGAGGTTCTACCATCGACCCCGTACAAGTGAGCGACGGTAGTCCTGTAGCACAGCCTGCAGACCCGGCGAAAGCGGGTTACATCTTCAGCAAATGGCAACTTAATGGTAGCGACTATAATTTCAGCAACCCTGTTACCGGAAATATCACGCTGGATGCCGTTTGGGCATATAAGGCTATCAGTTCAGTAGTTTTGAACGAGAGCACGCACATGACATGGGTAGGCAATACGGACTTCACTCTCACGCCGACCTATGATCCGTCTGACTTGATTACCAAGAATGTAGCATGGAGCAGCGATAACCCCTCTGTTGCTACTGTCAGCAACGGCACCGTACACGCCGAGGGCGCAGGTTCTGCTACTATCACTTGTACCGTGACTGACCAGTTTGACACGCAACGTAGCGCCTCCTGCGAGGTTACAGTTGCAGCCTGCGAGATGGCAACAGACAACATCTACTCCATGACCGTCACCGGCTATAATACTTCTACAGGTGACGATGCTACTTTAGCAGGATTATGGAACGAGAGTAGCGAAAATGGGGTAATGACACAGACTGCTCGTTTAGTACGCATTGCATTTAAGGACCTTGCTACTGAATATATGACTGAAGATGCGAACGGAAAAGTTGCAGGGCGTGCTAGTATTACGGATGATTCCGACAAATGGATGTACTATTCCGCAGGAACGGGCTTCTTCTATTTACAGAACTACAACACAGGTCACTTCTTATACAAAGACAAGTCAACCGGTCTGATGGGACAAAATGGTGGGTGGAAATTCTACGGAACTAAAGCAGCTTCGTATGCCGATGCAGACACCTATAGATGGCTTGAAAATGGTTCGGGTGACCAATTACGTATTTGTAACAAAGATGGTTACAATGGAAATCTTGATGGATCGCATACACTCATGCGCTACTACGTAGATGCTGTAGATGGATGGAATACTCCTTATGTACGTTGTGGTTTGGGAGGGCATCAAGGAAATAATCCTATTAGAGCCATAATCACCCAAGTGGAGGCTTCTATTGCCAACCCGTTCTTTATGGCTTCTCTGATGAACGGTTCGTACTATCGTATGAAAGCAGATGCTACCGTGCAGGCTAACCTCGGTGGAGCATTAGTCCAGGGTGCTATAATCACCGTACGCCTCTATGCAGATGCAGCAACGTCTGTTAAACTGCAGAAGACGGATGGTACGGAAATTGAGACCATCAACCTCAGTGCAGACGCCGAGCGTGAGTACTCCTACACCGTGGCATCCAACTCGGCTCTGTTAGGCGAGAACGCGTTCGTCATCAAGGCCACAGACAATCACGCGGGTATCGCGTCCATAGTAGTATCGCGCACGTATGCTGCCCATCCTTCGTCACCTGCGCTGGCATGGGAGACCGATCTTTCCGGCGGTGTGATACGGTCAGTTACAGGCGGTACATTCCAATATACAGCTACCTCCACAGAAGGCAGTCTGGGCGCTGTCACCTACACCTCATCGAATCCTGCCGTTGCTACCGTAGCTTCGGACGGTACACTAACTCCTCTGACGGACGGTACAACGACCATCACCGCTACGATAGAAGCGAACGGTTGCTATTCCGAACAGTCTATCACCTACTCCCTCACACTGAGTGCAGCTACTCTCGCCGAACTCATTGATGCGACGCCGGAGAGCGGTACACTCACGCTGACCGGCAACTACGCCGAAGATGCCATCATCAACAAAGCCATCACGATAGATGCACAAGGACATAGTATCGGAAACCTGACGGTAGAGCAGACAGGTGATTTGACGCTCAGCAGCGCGCTGACCGTCAACGACTTTACCATCTGCGCAAAAGCAGGTAATACATCTATTCCTGCCGCTTCCGGACAGGTACGCAACGCATCTGACCTTACCGTCAACGGAAACGCATATTTCCTCTATACCGTGGATCCAAGCGGAACCGTACATTACGGCTGGTACGACTTCACCGTACCGTTCCCGGTTAATGCTGCTTCTGGAATTAAAGGTATTGATGGAAGCGGGCTTAAGGAGAACTTCGCCAACGGAACGGACTACGCAATCATGGAGTATCTCGGAGATAAACAAGCACAAGGCCAATACCCCTATAAGAAGTTCAGCGGTATCATGCAGCCTAACAAGCTCTACTCCATCACCCTGGACAACGACTTTAACTACAATACCCTGCGTATGCAGAAGACTGCAGAGGGGGCACTCGTAGCAAGCGATAACGTGACACTCCATGCGTATGCAGGAAGCGGAGTATACACTAACCTGAACGGCGTAGGTAACGGTACACTCCACCACGCCGATGCAGGCATAAGCGGCACCTATATTCAGGTTTACCAAAGCGGCAACAAGACATTCTTAGCTGTCGAAAAGAGCGAATACTCACTCGTAGTAGGCTCTGCCTTCATGGTACAAGAGACCGGCACCATGACGCTTTTGCAAGCTACGCATGACAAGCTGTTAGCCCCTAAGCGCTATGCAACCGCTCCGGCTACCGCTATTCAGATTGCAAGCGAGGGTCAGCCGTTCAGCGACCAGCTCTTCATCTCCGCCAGCGAGACCGGCGGTCAGGCTTACACACCGGGCACGGATCTCGCCAAAGCAGGAGATCTCGGTTCCGCCAATGTGCCGCAGATATGGACGACCGCATATGACTACCCGCTCTGCGTACACGAAGCACAACTCATCAACGGCGAGGCGCAATACAACCTCTCTCTCTATGCTCCGGCTGACGGCACGTACACCCTGACAAGCCTCGACATCCCGGCAGACTACTCCCTCTACCTCACGCAGGACGGCAACACGCTGTGCGAACTGAGCGAGCCATACACTCTTGATCTCCCAAAAGGTATTACTACCCGGTATGGTCTGCTCCTCGTAGAGACCTACAAGACGCCGACGGATGTAGATAACATCAGCACCGGTACAGACGAGACAAAGAAGATCTTGCTAAACGGCATTCTGTATATCCGGCACAAGGGCAAACTCTATAACGCGCAAGGCGCAAGCGTGAGATAATAAATAATGAATATTAAATAATTCACACAATGAAACCATACACACAACCTGTTACTGAAACCATTGTAATCCAGTCAGTAGAATTCTTCATGGCACTGGCGGGGTCAGGAGACCATGGTATGAAGTCTGCCCCAAGAAGGAAAGTTTTTTAATTTATCAGCTATGAGACACCATCTTTTCAAATTTGGCTCAATGGTCGGGTTGGCACTCTTATGCGCCACCCATAGTTGGGCGGATTTCCGCCTCCACAACCCCGTTGGCACAGACGGATACTACCGCGTCAAATGGGATTGTAATGCCACAGGTCCCAATGGAGAACAGGGCTACTGGGCGGAGAGTAACGATATGGAATACGACGAGACCTTTGTGCTTGCCGTGGATCTGACGGGCACCATGTATGAGAGTTGGGTGAACAACCCTCAATCCAGAAACGGCGTGAACTATCCCGTGGAGAATACGATTGTCAGTCTGAACACCTTCCGGGGTTCGAAAGGCGGAAATATGTACAAGGACAACCGCGCGCGTCTATGGCACATACGCGATAATATATACGGTGCCATGTACAACTTCGCCCAGTTTGAGACAGAAGGAGGATGGACGAACACGACTCCTGCCCTCGGCGAGCAAACCAAGATCTACGCGCGTATGTTCGCTTCCGCGACGCTATTCAGCGACCGTTGCTATCCCATAGACCCCACCCAAAAGAAAGGAAGTATTTGGGACTATCAGGAGAACTGGTGGTGCTACCAAAACGATCAGCCGCTTTTCGTCTTTGCTCCATATACGGGTACCAAGACCGGTGCAGCATTCACGACGCAGGAGATGACGCCCGGCACGCACATTTTCTACGACAATAACCACTACGTAGTAGGCAACGGTTACGCCGCACCGTGCGACGTCAATGACGACCAGTGCTGCCCGTTCTTTTACCCTTTGGATCCGGTGACGCAGACGATCCCGGTAGGCACAGACACCACCTTGGTTGCCGAGGAGAAGAGCGGTAACATGACAGGAGTGAGTTACCAATGGTACCGCTACGTGACCGCTGCAGGCGAAGCTACCGCCATAGCCTACACCGGTCAGGGCGCACAGACCAAGACCTGCCATCCGGCTACCAACGAGGGAGAGACGGACTATACCTACTACTGCTTCATCACGACCGCCAACTGTCCGGACGGTGTCTATACCACCCAGGCACGGGTGATCGTTGAAAAGCTCTGTCCGGAATACACCATCACCGTTGATGGTGCGCCCCTCAGCGGTGCGCAGACCTTCTACCCCGGCGGATGGTACATCATCGGATGTACGAGTACCGCGGGGGCGCCGACATCAAAGGTATTACCCGCAGGCGCGAAAGCGCATTTCGGCCATGACACGCTCTACATACACGCCGACGCCACTACGGCGCCGCTGACGATCGAGTTCCCGACCGCCGAGACGGCGCAGTATGCCGCTTGTTCGGGCATGCTGACGGGACTGATCTCCCTATGCGGCGAGGATCAGGCATACGTTCTCAAATGGGACGACAACAAAGGATACGTCATCGATAATAACGGCGTGGTACAGATGTCCACGACCGTCAACGGCAACACCGCCGACCGGTGGTTGGCACTGCCTACCGGCGATGCACAAGTGCTGGGAAAAGACGTGGTCTATCTATATAACCTCAACACCAACAGGTACCTCTACCACGGCCCCGTACAGGCCACCAACGGAGGGAATATGGACTACGCCGCTGCCATCACTTCGCCTACCGTCACCAACAGCGACGAGTACAAATGG
>CALEPS010000027.1 GCA_937910305.1 uncultured Bacteroidales bacterium
ATTATTATGCCTTACGCCCGACATAGGGCTGGTGGGTCATACATATCGGGCGTGGACGTTATTGTTTATTCTTGGCTAAGGGTTTTGCTAGAACCTGAGAAAAGGAGAATGAGCGTGGATAACATTCACGCTTTTTGTATGTCTGTATGTATTTTGATGATACGTTTGGAGATGACACCTTTGTATATTATACATCGTCAGACCGAGCGACGAGCGGGAGAAGACCGAGAGACAACCGAGAGAAGAAAAATAGTATAAAAATGATGTACGCTCTTGCGTATGTCATTTTTTTTGTGTAATTTTGCAGCGCAAAATGAATCGTGCCCCTGTGGCTAGAAAGTTTTGCAGTATTTAGCTCACGCCGAGGGGATATGTCTTTCGGGGCGGGTGTTAATACAAGACATAAAAGCGTTCGTATCTGCGCCCCGTAGTGACCTCTTAATGGGAACCCCAAAGAAACATGGTGATGTTTCGCATGGGGAGAGCGGAGACAATTGTCGCACCTGCGATTTAGCCATTGGCGGTATCGCAAATTGCGAACTATTTGGCGAACGCGACAAAAGGCGTCTTACGCGCTTTGTTTTGGCTCTTCAGAATCTGGTAAATTCACAAATTCCAAAACATTGCGACACAAGATGCCCATTGGTATGTAATTTAATGTACGCGCGTACTGCGCGCATTGGTGCATACGGCGTGGGCTTCAGTGTTGTTGTTTGGAATTGAGGGCAATACCAGAGCCTTGAAGAGCGGAACAGCAAGATTGCAGTCCCGCTTTTTTGTGTGTACATACGCGCGCAAACCCTAATTAATAAACCCAGTAAGGGATATTAAAGGAGCAAATATTGAAGTAAAAATGCAAATCGAAAATGAAATCATAAACAGCATCGCTATATGAAACGATTCATTATTGCAATAATAGCTATCAGTTCATACCTTTCTTCGTATGCTCAAATGGATACGGAGTTTTGGTTTGCTGCGCCATTCTTTAATTGTCCGCATGGAGAGACGTCGCCTTACAAACTGGTCGTATTTTCATTTGATCAAGCGACGACAGTAACCATTTCTATGCCGGCAAATCCTTCTTTTACACCTATTACGAAGAATATTCCGGCCAATGGCTATACAAGTATTGTTCTGGCGAATAATAAGCAAGATGGAGACAATAAGATAACCTCACCCTATAACTCTATTTCGCAACGTGGACTATTGATTCAATCCACCAGCAAAGTAGAATGCTACTACCAAGTTGATGGAGATAATTCAGAAGCATACACCCTCAAAGGAAAGAATGCACTTGGAAGAGATTTTCTGGTAATAGGACAAAAATCATATAGTAATGGAACATCGGGATCAACGGCTGGATCGCGATGTAGTGTACATATTGTTGCTACGGAAGATCATACAGAAGTACAAATTAATCCTTCTGCAGCCATCCTGCTTTCGAACGGCAATTCATCATCAGCTCCTATCACTATCACGTTGAATAAAGGTGAGACATATGCCATCGCCTCATACAATGTGCAAGCGACTATGAATCTTATAGGAACCACCATTACTTCTTCAAAACCGATTGCTGTTACAATTAATGACGATTCAGTCATGCCTAATTCGAATGCGGATTGTATAGGCGAACAGATTCTTCCTACTGATTTTGCAGGAACAAAATTCATCGTCGTTTCTGGAGGCAATAGATATGACGCTTGTATAATTTTTGCACTACAAAATAACACACAGATTACTACTTCGCAAGGCGGAATATATAATATTAATAGGGGCTCCTATCAAACTATTTCGATGAATGGTGTTAACGCTATGTCTATTCAAACCTCTCAACCTGTGATGGTATTCCAGATATTAAGTACTTTGAGTGGAAGTGGAGAAATGGGAGGTTCTATCGTGCCTCATGTGGAATGTACAGGATCATCCATTGCCGGATATAAATCGTACTCCTCAAGTTATAATCTCTACATAAACCTCATCACTAAGAAAAGCAATATCTCTCATTTTGCCATCAATGGTGTGGGGCTTAGTGCGTCTTCCTTCCTACCTGTGGATGTATCTGACGAATATTACTACGCTCGGGTACAGAAACAAGCATCCTCTACGCCATATGTGGTTACTTGCTCTTCCGGACTTTTCCAGATGGGAGTAACTGAAGGAAATAGTTATACGTCAAGTACGTATGGCTTCTTCTCTGATTATGCTGAACAAGTTCCTATCCTCATCGATGTCAATTCGATGCCGGTAGACTCGGTTTATTATACCAATCGAACAGAATCTTTGTCGCTGTTTGCTCATCCGGAGTCCGGTTTTGACCTATCAAACATCGAATGGACTTTGCCGGATGGCTCTAAAAGATATGGAAGCACCCTCAATCTCGGGGCGTTTAGAAACAACCTAGTGGGTGAATATTCAGTTACGGGTACTACTACCCAATGTGGCGTAATAGACCATCCCTTTGTGATTAAACTCAATACTGTAGAAGCGGACGAGTACGCATCTTTCTGTGAAGGAAACTCATTCACATGGCCTAACCATTTCCTGCCGGATGGTGTTACGCCGATGACATTCAGCGCTGAAGGCACCTATCGAGATACTATTACATCTGCATCGGGAAGTGACTCTATTTGTATCCTGCATCTAACATCTATGCCTTTGCCCGATATATCGATTCGTCCCGACACAACCATTATGCCGGGTGATTCCGCCATCCTGTGGGCCAAAGGAGTAGACTTCTGTCGATGGACGCCGGGAAACTCTCTTTCCAAGACAAGTGATAACCTGATTTATGCACATCCTACTCAAACAACTACTTACACGGCCAGAGGATATAGTCTCCAGTCCCTTGGTGGCAACAACTTGGTTTATAATGGCGATTTTGAGCAGGGTAATATTGGATTTGGGACCCAATTGCGTTATTTTACGCCCTACACATCCCCTGGGGTACAAGGAGATTATACAATTGCTGACAACGTCAAAGGTTTCTGGCCTCTTAGTTATATTACTTCGGTAAAAGCATATAATGGGATTGGTAATATGATGGTTGTTGATGGGAAAACCTCTCCTAATTCCATTGTTTGGTCACAACAAGTTGTGGTAGAGCCTAATACTTACTATGCTTTTTCTGCACAAGTAATGTCTTGCTTGGAATCAAATTTGAAAGGGCAATACGCATTACTCCAATTTTCCATAAATGGCACGCAATTGGGGCCAGTTTTACACTCTCCTAAGCAATTATATGTATGGACGCAGTATTATGAAATTTGGTACAGCGGAAATAATACTACTGCTACGCTGACCATACTCAACCAAAATAGTAATGGCTTCGGCAATGACTTCGCTATAGATGAGATCAGGCTTGATGCCTTGGACTACTCCTGTGAGGCAGTAAGACAAGTCACTATTAACGTTAGAGGTCAAGATACAGATAGCACGGAGATTGCTTCTATATGCGCCGGAGAGATATACACTTGGCATGGTCGGCAATATAGCACTACTACTATCGTCACGGAAACTATTCCTAATAGAGCAGGCGGCGATAGTGTTTGCACCTTGCTCCTTACGGTACTGGAGCCATCGGATAGTATCGAGTTTGCTACTATATGTGCTGGCGAGACTTATACATGGCATGGACAGACATTTAGTTCGTCTGCAACTAAAACGGAAACACTCACAAACGCAGTAGGATGCGATAGCGTTTGTACTTTGCAACTAACAGTACTTGATCCTACGGATAGTATCGAGATTGCTACTATCTGTGCCGGCAAAACATATACCTGGCATGGACAGACATTTAGTACGTCAACAACCCAAACGAAAACACTCACCAATGCCGTAGGATGTGATAGTGTCTGTACGTTACAACTTACTGTATTGCCGCCAATTACTACGGATATTTCAGCCTCTATCACGGAGGGGGCTTCGTTTACTTGGAACGGACAAACATATAAGGTAGCAGGAGATTATCCTTCTTCCTTTACGACTGACGAGGGTTGCGATAGCGTCGTAACCCTGCATTTGATAGTCAATCCCTTGTTGTATGAGATTCAAGCCCATACTCAATGCGCTGATGATTCTTATGTGGAGTTTGATGTAGTGGCAGATGGAAGTTTGTTCCATCAATTGCAATTTACCTTCGCGCCCAATGCGCTGAACCAGCATTACCGCGATACTATCGTCGATTTCACGAACTCTCTCATCCAGATACCTAACTCGGCACGGGCAGGTATATACGATGTCTCTATCTCTCCTATGTTTGATGGGCAAGTGCTGGATACTCGCTCCTATCAGTTTACTCTGCTGTACCCTTTATCTGTGCTCGATCAGCATTGGGATGATTTTATCGGCGTTTTAACCTATGATTACAACGGAGGATACAATTTCTCCGGCTTCCAATGGTATAAAGATGGTACCCCGATACCCGGGGAAAATCATTCTTATCTTTATCAGCCTCTTGAGATGGGAGCAACCTATTCTGCTATGTTGGAAGAATCGGACGGTACCAAACTCATGACCTGCGACCTGACGGCAATGCCGCAAACAGAGATCTCATTGTATCCCACATTAGTGCAACCGCAGCAAATAGTGCGGCTCCATAGTTCTGATGAGATAACGGTACAACTGTACAATAATCTCGGAACGCTGGTGTCCTCTCATATATTTTCATCGGGAGATCATCAGTTTGCTGCGCCATCTGAAAGAGGGGTTTATATCGTCAAACTCCAGCAGACAAGCACTAATGGGAAGTCTGCAACAAAGAAACTATTGGTAAGATGAGAAAACTTTTCCTTGCAATATTGCTCGTTCTTGGTTGCAACTCCATCTGTGCGCAACATTGGTTCGGTGTAGTTCTGGATGCCGATTTAGCTTGGCAATTGGATAAAATCAATATTACTACAGCCAAACTCGGCGGCGGGGGCTCTATAGGATTGGTCTATCAGTTCCAAAAAAATCATTTTACCATAGAGACAGGCGTCTCCGGCTCTTTTTTCCATAATCGCGTCGGAGTGCAAGATTCCTTACTCTCATTTCCGATGATAGATACCAAAGGGCAAGCATTCATCTACAATGGCTACCTCAAAGACCGAGTGGACATATCGAATAATCTCTCCCTCTCTGTTCCTCTGATGATTGGTATGGAGTATGATTACTTCTATGCCTTAGTCGGTGCCAAATTGAATCTCCACCTACTGAGCAAAACCAACCAGCAGGCACTCTTATCTACTACGGGCGATTATGATATATACTATGATCCGCTTGTTAATATGCCGAATCATGGATTCCATGATTTTGCTCAGGAGCAGACGAAAGGTTCAATGAACTATCAGATGCTGGATGTACGCTTGGCTGTAGAGGTAGGTACGCTACTCACGACCTTCAAGCATTCGTCCAAATATAGAATAGGACTCTTCGCAGAATACGGTGTGCTAAATTCGCGCTCAAGAACGCAGAATGGTACTCTGCTTACGCCCGACCTGTCGGAGTATATGCATGTCTCCATGGATCATATCTATTCTACGCCCTACCAAACTTCCAGTCCTGTCAATAATCTAACCTGTGGTATCCGATTTGCGGCCTTATTCTCTATCTATTCTCGCAAATCATACATTTGCCGATGCATACGTGATTATTAGGTCGGGAGCACCATCCATTGCGAAAAAAAGCACGAAGCCTTGGAAAAGGAATTAAGTTAAAAATATTATATGCATAATAAGTTTTAAATTCAAAGACTCAATGAAAAAACTAATCTTTCTTTTAATTGCCTTCGTGGCAAGCATTGAAATAATACAAGCAGGAGTGCAGGGTGCACTACCCGGTGCTTTCTCTGTGTCTGCAACAAAGAAAGTCTATTTCTCGCAAGGTAATTTGCAATACCAAGCCTCTACAAAGACGTGGCGGTTTGCCGCCTACCAATATACTCGAATCGGAGCAAGCGGGAATAATAATATTTCTGCAACTTATACTGGTTGGATTGATTGGTTTGGATGGGGCACAGGAAGCAACCCTACTAACACATCTACTAATAACTCTTCTTATACTTTTACGGACTGGGGAGTTAATAAGATATCTAATGGCGGTAATCAAGCTAATCTATGGCGTACTTTAACGAAAGCAGAGTGGGAGTATCTTTTCTCTGGACGTGCTAACGCTGCAAATCGTAGAAGCACGGCCACGGTGAATAATGTAAAAGGATATATCTTCCTTCCTGATAGTTGGACATTGCCTAGTGGATTAAAATTTGTGGCCGATGTCAAGAGTAAATGGGATACCAATAAATATTCTTTAGAGGATTGGCAAAAAATGGAACAAAATGGGGCTATTTTTTTGCCTAAAACAGCATCCATTTCAAAGGAATCTGGTGGTACTAAACTAATCTACTATGATGCAGGATGGGCTAATGATGAGCATTGCCAATATTGGGCGTCAACACAAGAGTCGAGCACTAAGGCATATAAGTTTAGTAGTGATATAGCCGCTTATTATTCTTCATATTCAGTGTCTATTTCTTCTAGAGAGAAAAGATACCGATTAGGTGTTCGCCTTGTAATAGACAGCGACAAAAATACATCCTACACCATCACCTGGAAGAACTGGGATGGGACTACACTTGCAACGACAAGTGTCTTGAAGGGCGCAACGCCTTCTTATACAGGTTCTACTCCTACGCGGCCGTCCACCGCGGAATATGCCTATACTTTCTCAGGATGGACTCCTGCAATAACCGCAGCAACAGCCAACAAAACATATACTGCAACATATACACAAACTTTGCGCAAATACTCCATTACGGTGAATTCTTCTAATATTTCCCAAGGTTCAGCAAGTGGTGGCGGAACGTACGACTATGGTACAAATCATCAGATTTCTGCGACCCCGAACGAGTGTTATCGTTTTACCCAATGGTCGGATGGAAACACGGATAATCCTCGTACCATCACTGTTGCCGGCGATGCAACTTATACTGCTGAATTTGAGCAGATACAATATACCATCGAAGCTCAATCCGCCGATGCTGGACAAGGTTCAGCAACAGTTACAAACCCGTAAAACAAACTAATTAACTCAATATATTAACAATTAACACTAAATTTCAACAAAACAATGAAACGTTTTTTCTCACTCATGTTAGTAGCCGTTGCTGCTATTAGCATGGCGAAAGCTGATCAGTTGGTAGTTGATTGCGGCAATCAAGCCCAGATCTCTGCCACACCGCAAACCGGTTATCATTTCGTACGCTGGAATGATGACAACACCGAAAACCCGCGTGTCATTACTCCTACCGCGGATGCTACCTACACGGCGTATTTCGCTATCAACCAGTACACCATCATCTTCCAGAACTGGGATGGCACTGAACTTCAGAACGAAGTGCTGAATCACGGCGATGCCGTTAGTTACAAGGGTGTAACTCCTACCAAACCGGCTACTACGCAGTACACCTACACGTTCTCCGGCTGGTCGCCAAACGTCGTTTATACGGCGTTGGATAACGCTACATACGTAGCGCAATTCGATGCAACGGTGAACAAGTACACCATCACCTTCAAAAACTGGGATGGCTCCGTTCTGGAGTCCAAGCAATGGGAGTACGGCGAGACACCTTCTTATACCGGCACGCCGACACGTCCGGCTGATGCGGAGAATACCTATACCTTCACGGGTTGGGATAAAGTGATCTCTGTCGTAACAGGCGATGAGGAATATATCGCGCAATATGGCAGCACTACCAATAGTTATACCATTACGACCAATGGTGAAAATGGTGTTACAACCGGCGATGGAACATATCTGTATGGAACGAATGTAACCTTGACTGCTACGCCGAATTCGTGCTATCGCTTCGTTCGCTGGAATGACGGTGATACCAACGCAACACGTTCTGTAACCGTTACCGGAGCAGCAACCTACACGGCGATCTTCGAGAAAGTGAAATACACGATAACCGTTCAATCGGATAACGACGCACAAGGTTCGGCTACTATCACGGCTTATCCCTAATTCATTATGAGAAAGACATTTCTAACTATATTATGCACGCTCTGTGCCGGCTTCCTCTTTGCGGGGAATGCCGGTACGAGCGGTGTGTATGAGTGCGGAACGTGGTTACAATTGGTAGCTACGCCATTTGACGATTATCATTTCGTCGAGTGGTCGGACGGGAATGTCGAGCCGGTACGAACGGTGGAAGTGAATGAGGATGCAACGTATATCGCTTATTTTGCGGCAAACTGTGAGGAATATGCCAACTGGCCCGTTGTTGCGCTATATGACTGGTTGCTGATGGTCAATGTGACCGCTATCAATCAGATGGGCTATTATATCTCTCCGGCTAACGTCACCTGGTATCGGGTGGTTGGAGAACCGGATGATATGCACAACGCATTCCCGCAGGATGACCAAGTCGTTATTCGAGGCAGTTATTATCTGACGCTAGCGAAGAACCTGCAAAATACAGGCAATTACTATGCGGTGGTGGATGTCTCAAACGCGCAAGGGATGTTATGCGATGGACTGATGCGGACGGTGATTATCAACTATTTCAATGGAGGCAAAGCGCCGCAGTTGAATCTGCTGCCTAACTACGCTTTACCCGGGCAACAAATCAAACTCGTTGGGCTCAATCCCAATGAGAAGACTGCTGTCCAGATATTCAGCACAACAGGACAACTCGTTCGTACCTTTGTCTGCGAGGACACCCAACTCGTCTTCCCCGCGGAATACACGGCCGGTTGCTATCAGGTGAAAGTATCATCGCCATCCGTCAGCCAAGTGCTCAAGTATCTCGTCCGAAACTAAGGAGATTGCATTATGAAAAGAATTAGTATTTTTCTCATTGCTCTTACGAGTACGATATTCGTATCGGCGCAATCGACCTTGTCTTTCGGCGCACGCGGCGGCTTGGATTTTCTGATGCCTCGAAGCAACCAGTTCACCAATTCCAAAGTGGGCGGAGCCGGAGCATTTGATTTGGGCTACACCTATTATTGGAATACGCGCAATAGCGGCGACTGGGGTATCCATACCGGCATCTCTGCAGGATATGCAACCAACGGAGCACAGGTTAATTTTAACCATCAGTTCACGAACTACGATTACATGAATAACGAGATGCTTTATACTGTTTCCGGTAATGCAGAAATTTCGTTGCAACGCGTTTTCGTAGAAGTGCCTTTGATGGCGGCTCTCCGCACAAATGGTTTTTTCCTGCAATTGGGATTGAAAGCACAGTTCTCTGCGTGGAGTCGGGCTTCACAATCGCTCAAGAATCCTTCCATTGATGCTTTTTATGTACCGTTCGATGTGCATGTCACCGATGAGTTGATTACAGGACTTGTAGCACCGGAAGATATGCAAAAGACCTTCAATAATAGTGCGCCTTTTGTAAATCTACTTGTTGCTACGCGTATCGGCTATGAGTTCGAGGTGGGCAATAATGGCAAATTAGGCATTGCGGCATATCTGGATTATAATGCATGGAATAACTATGCAGATACGCGTAACAAACCGCTTATCTCCGTTGCTCCTATTTCAGACCCGGCTAATCCCGTTCCTGAGGTTACTGTAAACGATGCGTTTGCTTCTGTTATATCCGGCATCCATCCGTTGCAAGTGGGACTTACGGTTTTTTATGCCATCGAACTCGGCGGCTCTCGGCAAGGATTTGGTAACCGTAACGGTTATAAGGCCAAAAACAACTATAAACGTAACAGAGGCTACAAACCGGCTAATCGATACAGACGTTACAGAAGATAACTCTCTCACCGGCCAAGAGGTGAAATAACCTTTCTGTAACATTCTACTTTAAAGCACGGCACTACATATGCCGTGCTTTTGTGTTTGTGAAAGGATATTTTATAAATCAAAACATTACACTCTTCTTTTTACTTGCCGCCTACGGCTCGCTTACCGGACGGATACGGAACGATAGCTCACCTCTCGCCATCAACATCGAGCAGTACTAGTGCTGCGTTTTCTTCTTTTGTCAATTGTACGGCATGCCATTTCTCATATCATTTTTTTGCATGACAAACTTGACAAAGTTGACAAAGTTCCGCTTCCGGTTTGCCAACTTTGCCAACTTTGCCAATGCATTTTTTACATCGTCAATTGTTCCGGATGATATCCGGATCCTCCTCATTTTTCATTTCTGTTGCACACTTGCAACAGCCAACATGCTTTCAATCGTTAGTGATTAGTTGTTGATACCTTAATTATTTGTTATTCATTACCGAGGGTATGTCGATGGCATATCAAGGGTGTGTCAAGGTACAAAACAAACAAGCGCCGGGTAGGGCGCTTTGGTAAAGTGACCAAGGTACTAAGTACTAAGTACAAAGGAGAGCAAGTGGCTGAAAGGTCACTTGCTCTTGTTATATAGAAACCTTAACAATCGGCAATTATAAAAATCACGGGCGGCTCAATGAGTCGCCCGTGGTGTGTTTAGTTACCGATAAAATCCCTATAGTTATCGGGATGGATGACCGAAAATGTATGATCCGGATAGTTCTTGGCAAAGGTGTCCGTCAGACGCACTTTCCGCTCCGGATTCCATTTGAATTCATACGCATGAAGAATGCCGTCCACATCCTCAATGTAATCTATTTCCTGTTGCTGCTGTGTACGCCAGAAATAACTCTTGCCGTAAAACTGATGGTACGCATTATGCTTGATTCGTTCGCTGATGATATAGTTCTCCCACAACGCACCTGTATCCTGCCGCAAATTCAGAGGCTTGAAATCACCAATTAAGGCATTCCTCACTCCGTTGTCATAGAAATATATTTTGCGGCTTTTCTTCAGTTCCGAACGCACATTACGGCTGAACGAACGAAGATGGAAGATCACGTACGATTTCTCCAATAAATCCATATAACGCTGGACGGTTAATGAGTTCAATCCTAACATTCCGCCTAATTCATTGAATGAAACTTCGCTGCCAATTTGCAGAGCCAGGGCTTGAAGCAACTGTTCTATAATCTCCGGCTTGCGCACGTCCTGAAAGGCGAATATATCTTTGTACAAATAGCTACCGGCTATGTTTGTCAAAATCTCCCGTTCCTCTCCGGGATTATTGATCACATCCGGATAGCACCCATACAGCAGGCGGCGTTCCAGTAACCGCTTCTCATCTTGCGCCCCGAAATGAGCAATCAGTTCCTCTGCGGACAGCGGATAGAGCACATACTCGTATTTTCTGCCCGTCAAAGGCTCGTTGATGGAGTTGGACAAATCCAATGCCGACGAACCGGTAACAACAATCTGCTTCTCCGGGAAATTATCAATCAGCAATTTGAGTGTCAGACCTATATTCTGCACACGCTGAGCCTCGTCAATGAGGATTAAATCCGCGCTCCCTATTTCCGAGCGTAGTTGTGTAGAGGTGGGATTGGTGAGTTTCTGCCGTACATCCGGTTCATCACAATTCCAATTCACAATCTTGTGTTCTCCCGAGGTCTGGAGCGCACGCAGTAATGTCGTTTTCCCGACCTGACGCGGACCGACAATAATAATTGCCTTGCCACGGAACATCCTTGTTTCTACGGTACTCTGTAAAACTCGATTGATCATAAAAGCACTAATTATTTTTTTCGGGTGCAAAGATACAACTTTTTTCTGATATAACCAAAAAAATATTATATGTTTTTTTTATTATAATCAAAAATTCTTATATTTTATTCATCTATATGAAGTAAAATGTGCCCGAATGATCCCTAATCGTACATCTCTTTTGGGGCAAAAGAGTAGATATAGCCCCTTACTTTTCCCTTACTTGCATAGCACTTGCCTCCGATAACTATTCTGTAAGTGCCTGAAAAATATGGAGGATACCTTCCATTCTCGTTCGCATGTCGTTCTTAGCCCCAATGGGCACGATTATTACGCATCGTGAACGTCACTGTACCGTGCAAATGTTGTGTTTTGCCTTTTCTCGGGAGATGGTCCCGTGATGGTCGCGTGGAAATGTTGTATTTGGCATATATTTAAAACGACCGCCTCAGTAGGGGCGGTCGTTTGTGTATGGCAGCTATGCTGCGTTGGTAGGGACTATGTCCGTTTTATTCCATCGTGTCCTCCATCGAGTCACCGACGATCTTGCGGTAGAGCTCTTTGGGGTCGGTGGCTTTACGGATAATCTCATGCAGGTCCTCGATCTTCACGCGGTCCTGAGTCATGGTGTCGCGGTAACGGACAGTGACGCAACCGTCATTGAGCGTGTCGTGATCGATGGTGATACAGAACGGTGTGCCGACTGCGTCCTGACGGCGGTAACGCTTGCCGATAGAGTCTTTCTCATCGTAAGCGACCTTGAAGTCGAACTTGAGTTCGTTCATGATCTCGCGTGCCTTCTCGGGCAGACCGTCTTTCTTGACAAGCGGCATGATACAAGCCTTGACAGGTGCGAGTACCGGCGGCAAGTGGAGTACCACGCGGGTGTCGCCGCCTTCCAGTTGCTGCTCCTCGTAGGACGAACACATCACAGAGAGGAACATACGGTCCACACCGATAGAGGTCTCAATGACATACGGCGTATAGGACTGGTTGAGCTCCGGATCGAAATACTCGATCTTCTTTCCGCTGTACTTGGCGTGCTGCGAGAGGTCGAAGTTCGTGCGGCTGTGGATACCCTCCACCTCCTTGAAGCCGAACGGCATGAGGAACTCGATATCCGTAGCAGCATTGGCGTAGTGCGCCAGTTTGTCGTGGTCGTGGAAACGGTATTTCTCGTCGCCTAAGCCCAGCGCTTTGTGCCAGCGGAGGCGGAACTGCTTCCAGTGCTCGAACCATTTGAGCTCCTCGCCCGGACGAACGAAGAACTGCATCTCCATCTGCTCGAACTCACGCATACGGAAGACGAACTGACGGGCTACAATCTCGTTGCGGAAAGCTTTACCGATTTGCGCAATACCGAAGGGGATTTTCATACGCCCGGTCTTCTGTACGTTGAGGAAGTTGACAAAGATACCCTGTGCGGTCTCCGGACGGAGGTAAATCTTCATCGCACCGTCGGCGGTAGAGCCCATCTCGGTCTGGAACATCAGATTGAACTGACGCACATCGGTCCAGTTGCGGGTGCCGGAAATAGGACAAACGATCTCCTCGTCAAGGATGATCTGCTTCAACTC
>CALEPS010000028.1 GCA_937910305.1 uncultured Bacteroidales bacterium
TGTGCTCGGCTAAAACGAAGTCCTGCTTAACCTTGAGGAAAAGCCGGAACAGCCGAAATCCCATTGGTGTACGCCGCCGTTCTATTTTTACAAAGCAGAAGACGCCAAGTTAATCAAAGACGCCGTTGCGGACGGCTGCGGCACCGACGCGCCGGGCAGTCTTGTGGCATGGATGTGCCGACACAGCGTTCTGCACAGCATGGAAACTCTCTCCCCGTCTATGATGACCTCACCGGTCGTCGGTGCATCCAAGGTCCCCATTATCTGCAGCAATGTCGTCTTGCCTGCACCGCTGCTGCCGACGATACTTACAAGTTCTGAGTCCCCTATACAGAGGTCTATGCCCTTCAGCACCTCCAATGTGCCGAAGCTCTTACGTATTCCCTTAAGTTCTATCATTGCCTTGGTCAGGATAAATAAGCATTATGCTGGTGTGTGAGAAATAGCGTCGTATCTGCAGTGGCAGCCCATTCATCGCACCCTTGTATGAGACATATCCCGGACGTGATATCACGAAGACAAGCAGGTCGTCCTCACCGGTCTCCTGTTGCAGTGTCATGATACGTGTCCACAGTTCCATTTCCACATACTCTGCACGTATTGACACATGATGCAGCCGCAGGTATCTGCGCAGGTGCGTGCTTCCTGAGGAGCGCGTGTTGGAACTGCTCTCGCGGCGCACGGTGGTCGTCTTACCCGTAGCGTCGGTCGTCCTCACGGTCGTACGTGTCGTACCGCTCTTGTTCACGCGTGTCTCGATCGTCGTGGACGGCTGGCGCTGGGTAGTACTCGTACCGGTAGAGGAGGTCTTTTTAGTAGCCGTCGTAGAGCCGGTAGAGGTAGAGCGTGCCGAAGTGCCGCCGGTTGAGGTCGTGGCCCTGGTCGATGTCGATGACGAAGCAGCAGTAGTGCTCGTCGAGCGTGAACTGGTCGGAGCCGTTGTTGTCCTGTCCGTCTTCGGAGTACTGCTTGTCGAGGCAGGCGTCCTGCTCGTAGAAGTAGCCGAACCGGTGCTTGTCGAACGTGCCGAAGTGCCGCCTGTAGAAGTGGCGCTCTTGCCGGTGGTAGCCGTGCTGGTAGAAGCGGATGTCCTGGTGGACGTAGTAGTCGATGTAGTCGTGCTCTTCGTCTCCTCTTTGGCTGCCGTCTTGGCTACCTCCGTACGCAACTGACCGGCATTGCGGACCGACACACCGTTCGTGCTGCTCGCTGAACGCGTCACGCGCTGCTCAAACGAACCGTTCGGGTTGCGGGTGGCGTAGTCGTTACGCGACGCACCCTGCGTCATGCTCGTATAATTGGTGTAGAAGACCGTTGTCGGGTATTCGCACCGGTGGCAGTAATGGTGGTTCGTCATATACGTCGTCACGTATGCCTGATAGTGGTTCAGATAGATCGGTTTCGGACGCGTGTAATAGGACGGATAATAGTCGTAATAATAAGGCGAACTCCATACGGCATACGTTGCACGACCATAGACATCCCACATCGGCGGACGTTTCACGAACACCGGACGGACAATGTAGTTATAACCATACAGATAACGGTCACCCACTACCTCTACATACAGCACATCGGTCCGGCGCTCCGCAATCAACGTAGCCACGTCCTGGAACACACCCGGACCCAGACACGCCTGAATAAGCAGGGTATGATAATACCCGCTGTGGGTCTCGATCACACGCAGGTAGTCGATCCATCCGTCGCCGTTCAGATCCAGGTTGTTGATCATATACCGGCTGGAATTCAGAAGTTCCTCAAACTCCTTTACCGAACGGCTCTCAGCGAAAGCCGCAGCAACGGCGTTCAGATCCAGATAGAAACATGGATCGCTGTTGTAGTTCGTTACGGTAACCGTACTTACTGTCGTATGCTTGGGCGTCGGAGTCGTTACGGTGGTCGTATAGACCGTCTTCACCGGAGCTACCGGCTCTACTGTCGGAGCGACCGTAAAAATACTTGTCCAGCAGCCCGTCAGGAGAAGGGACAAGGGTACTAAGTACAACGTACGAAGGATCTTATTCATTTTCATATTTATTCATTTTCAAATTTTCTTATTGTCGGAATCTGGTATTTTATCAGAGTGTTTTTGCCACTTCAACCTCTTCGAAGGACTCCAGCATGTCGCCCGGCTGCAGGTCGTCGTAAGCCTTGAGGCTCACGCCGCATTCGGTATTGACACCGGCCTCCTTGATGTCGTCTTTCACATGCTTGAGAGATGCCAACTCAGCCGTTTTGATCACGATACCGTCACGGATAACCCGTACCTTGTTGCCGCGTTTGATCTTGCCTTCACGCACGATACAGCCGGCGATAGTACCTACCTTCGATATATGGAAGGTCTGCAGCACCTCCAGCGTTGCCGTCACCTCTTCCTTCACCTCCGGAGCCAACATACCCGCCATAGCGTCTTTGATCTCGTTGATAGCATCGTAGATGATGGAATAGATGCGGATGTCCACTTCCTCCTGCTCCGCCATCTTGCGGGCGGTACCGGTAGGACGGACATTGAAGCCGACGATCAGGGCATCCGAAGCGGCTGCCAGCATCACATCGCTGTCGCTGATAGCACCTACGGCACCGTGGATCACGTTGACTTGGATGTTCTCCGTGGACAGTTTGAGCAGCGAGTCCTTGATTGCCTCTACAGAACCGTCCACATCGGCTTTGACGATGATATTCAGTTCCTTGAAGTCGCCTATTGCCAGACGGCGGCCGATCTCCTCCAGACCAATATGTTTCTTCGTCCTGATAGACTGCTCGCGTTGCAATTGCCCGCGTTTGTTGGCTATCTCGCGCGCCTCTTGCTCGGTCGGCAGGACGTTGAACTCATCGCCCGCCTGCGGAGCTCCGTTAAGACCGAGGATCGAACAGGGTTCGCCCGGACGTACCTCGGTGATCTTCTGTCCGCGTTCGTTGAACATGGCTTTGATGCGTCCGTGGAACGTACCGGCGAGGACGATGTCACCCATATGCAGTGTTCCGTCCTGTACCAGCAGCGTGGCTACATAGCCGCGGCCCTTGTCCAGAGAGGACTCGATCACGGAACCTTTGGCGCGGCGTTTGGGGTTGGCTTTCAGATCCAGCATCTCTGCCTCCAGCAGCACTTTCTCCAGCAACTCATATACGCCTGTTCCTTTCTTCGCAGAGATCTCCTGGCACTGGTATTTGCCGCCCCAGTCCTCAACGAGGATGTTCATGTTGCTCAACTGCTCACGGATCTTATCGGGGTTGGCACCCGGTTTGTCAACCTTGTTGATTGCGAACACCATGGGCACACCGGCAGCCTGCGCGTGGTTGATGGCTTCGACCGTCTGCGGCATGACGGCGTCGTCTGCGGCAATGATGATGATGGCTATATCCGTCACTTTCGCTCCGCGCGCACGCATGGCGGTGAACGCCGCGTGACCCGGAGTATCCAGGAACGTGATATGCTGGCCGTTCTTCAGCTTGACGTTGTAGGCACCGATATGCTGGGTTATTCCTCCTGCCTCACCGGCTATCACGTTCGCGTTGCGGATGTGGTCCAGCAGCGAAGTCTTACCGTGATCGACGTGCCCCATGACGGTGACGATCGGGCAGCGGGACTCGATGTCCTCGTCGTTGACTACCTCGTCGGCATTGATCTCCTCTACCACATGGGCTGCCACATACTCGGTCTTGAAACCGAACTCCTCTGCCACCAGATTGATCGTCTCGGCGTCCAGACGCTGGTTGATAGACACGAACAGACCGAGACTCATACAGGTACCGATAATTTTATTCACCGGCACATTCATCATTACTGCCAGGTCATTGGCGGTAACGAACTCGGTCAGTTTGAGGATCTTGGACTGCTCCTGAGCCTCCATTATCTCAAGTTCGTGACGTTCGCGCTCTTGCTCGCGGCGTTCACGTTTATGCTTGGCGGTCGTGCTCTTGCTCTTGGGCTGTGACAGACGTGTCAGCGTCTCTTTCAGTGCCTTTTCCACCTCCTCTTGTGTAGCCTCGCGCGGTTTGCCTTGTTTGCCTTTGGCTTTGCCGCTCTGGTTGCGTTTGTCGGTAGGATCGACCTTGGCGCCTTTGATGCGTTCGCGTTTGCGCCGTTCGGCTGCCGCTGCCTGGGCTTGCGCCTGTTGGGCTGCCTGGGCAGCCTGACGCTCCTCGCGCTCCTTGCGTTTCTGCTCCTTCGTCTTCTTCGCCGGACGGGTGGAGGTGTCGATCGCATCCAGATCGATCTTGCCTACCACTTTCGGTCCGTCGGTCACCTCGGGTTTGCCCAGGGTGAAGATCTCGGGCTTGGATGGTTTCTTCGCCGCCTCTTGGGCTTGTGCCTGCCGGGCTGCTTGCGCTTCTGCCTCAGCGGCTGCTTTGCGTGCGGCTTCCTGGCGTGCCGCCTCTTCAGCGGCTGCCTTACGGGCGGCTTCTGCGGCTGCCTGAGCTGCTGCCTGGGCCTCAGCCTCTGCTGCCTTACGCGCCGCTTCCTGGCGTGCCGCCTCCTCAGCGGCTGCCTTACGGGCGGCTTCGGCAGCTGCTTTCTCCGCTTTCTCCGCCTCCGCTGCTGCTGCGCGTTCCGCCGCCTGACGGTCCGCTTCGATCTTGACGGCCATGTCTTTGTTGAATTCCTTCGCTAACAGAAGATACAGGTCGTCGTCTATGCGCACGTTCGGATCAGACGCAACGGGATGGCCGTTCTTCTCGCACCATGCGGTCAGAGTAGCCATTCCTATATTCAATTCTTTACATGCTTTTATAAGTTTTATAGCCATAAAATTTACAATTTATAATTTACAATTTACAAAGCGTTCTAAACGTTTGGTACAATCTGATTTGTCCGTACGGGTCTTACGGATCAGTACCAAATTCCGTAAGCCCTTTGTGAATTGTACATTGTGAATTGTACATTAACTTAATCGTTAGCGAACTCAGCTGCGAGAATGCGGCAAACGTCGTCGATCGTCTCTTCTTCCAGATCGGTGCGTTTGATCAGATCCTCTTTGGCGGTCTCCAGAACCTCTTTGGCGGTGTCGAAGCCGGCTGCCTTGAAGGCGTCGATCACCCATTGGTCGATCTCGTCGTTGAACTCATCCAGATAGATGTCGTCCAAGTCTTCGTCGATCTCGCGGTAAACCTCTACTTCGTACCCGGTCAGCATGCCTGCCAGTTTCACGTTGTAGCCGCCCTTACCGATAGCCAGACTCACCTCGTCCGGTTTCAGATATACCTTAGCCGTCTTGTTCTCCTCGTCGATCTCCATCGAACTGATCTTGGCGGGAGCCAGAGCACGCTGGATATAGAGGTTGACGTTCGGGGTGTAGTTGATCACGTCGATGTTCTCGTTGCGCAGCTCGCGTACGATACCATGGATTCGCGCACCTTTCACACCTACGCATGCGCCTACCGGGTCGATGCGCTCGTCAAAGGTCTCTACTGCCACTTTGGCGCGCTCA
>CALEPS010000029.1 GCA_937910305.1 uncultured Bacteroidales bacterium
ACAAAGACGATGGCCTTCGGGTAATTGCGGCTGGAGGAAACAGCCTCTCCCGAGGATTAACGCTGGAAGGGCTTGGCGTCAGTTACTTCTACCGCAAATCTCAGATGTACGATACACTCCTGCAGATGGGACGCTGGTTTGGCTATCGCCGTGGATACGATGACATCTTCCAGATTTGGACGAGCCATGAAAGTGCCGAATGGTATATGGACATCTCTGTAGCCACAGAGGAACTGAAAGAAGATCTGAAGAAGATGTTCCTCGACAAGATGACTCCAAAGGAATTTGGTATCAAGGTGAGGGATATAAGTGACGAGTTGCAGATCACATCTGCCAGTAAAATGCGAAGTGCATATACGCACTCAGAAACTGTTGTTTTCTGGGGCGGGCTATTTGAAACGCCGTATGCGAATCTCATAGTGCAGAATAATACAGACAACCTTTTACAAACTAAGAAATTCCTTCAGAATCTTTAGAATGACTGGGCCGATAGAACCCAGAAAGGGTTGTACGGTACAATTCATTACGAGAAAGTTCCATATTCGTATATCGCTAATCTGCTTTCCTCAATCAAGGTATCCTTAAAGAACATCAAGTTCGACATTGAACATATACAAGAGTTTATTTCTGACGAATGCGGAGGCAAATTGAAAGAGTGGGATGTGAACATTTATGCGGGCGACGGCAAAGAGGCATATCCCTTAACAACTAAGACCTCTATTTTCCCGATGATGCGTACATTGCATCTGAAGGGGAACCATATCGCTTTCACCAACAAGGCTGTTCTGGGCAGTCCGTCTGACGGAAAGTTAGGGCTAAGCCTGAATCAATTGAAGGCTGCGGAAAAAGGGTATGAGGATGACCATGAAGGCAAGAGACCCGAGAAGCAGTTCCCCGGGTCTACATGGTTCCGATATGTCGATGACCGCCGGCCGTGCCTAATGCTTTACTTCGTCATGCCAGTAGAGGTTGATCCCGCTAAGGTTGACAAGAATGACCCTAAAGCTCTCGAGACTATCAAAGATCGACTTGTGGCATATAAGAATGAGCTGGGAGAAGAACCGATGGTCGCCTTTGGAATAGGATTTCCGAAAAATGACAATCAATTGTATACGTCTAAGACATACAAGGTTAATAAGGTTTATTACAAACAGCTACTTGACGATGCTGGCGAGGAGGACGATGACTTATGAATTCTATAACTGAACTTTTGAAACAGGATTTTGCTCCCGGATGCTATATCCTTGTAGATGACAAGCATCCACTCAAATTGTACATTGGTGCTGACGAGGCGGGGAATTATGCCCTTGAGTACAGAGGCGTTTATAAGCCAGCAGCCATAAAGCCCTCAAGTGTGCTTGGAATAAAGCATTACCCCAAGAGTGGTTACACGTGTTTCGTGATCTCCCTGCTGGACCATTCTATGCTGGACACCTTTGGCGTGTTCATTAATGACCTTGTTGAAGCTACTCGGAATGCATTGGATGACAAGATCGGATATCAGATGATTACCAACCGGTATTACGCCTGGAGGAAAATGTTCTACCAAAAGAATCGACTTCTTGATGAAAAGGAGATTATGGGCTTGATGGGAGAACTTCTATATTTGAGAGACAATATAATTCCTCTCTGCGGAGGCTTGCGGGCGCTGGCATCATGGAGCGGTCAAGAGAAGACAAAAAAGGATTTCTCTTTGGATCATACCTGGTATGAGGTCAAGACCATTCACTATGGTAAAGAATCTGTTAGGATATCGTCACTTGAACAACTGGACAGCAATGTCGAAGGGCATCTGATTGTTTATCAACTGGAAAGGATGAGTCAGGCATTTGATGGATTACGTCTGAATTCTCTTTGCCGGAGTATCCTGAAAACCCTTGACAGCGATGAGTCCAGAGACATTTTCCTTGAAAAACTGGCAAATGCAGGTTTTACCTTTGAGAGTGTTTACGACGAGTATGTCTATGAGATAAAGCTGATAGATGCATATACAGTCACAGAAGAGTTTCCAAAGTTGAAGAAAGAGGCAATTCCCGATGGCATTTCAAAGGTCCAGTACGATCTTCTTCTTGCTACAATAGTTCAATTTAAGGAGTAATGATATGGATATTAACGAATACAGAGTTGAGTTTCTGGAACGAATCAGGTTCCAGGCAGAGCATAACAGCTCTGATGCTCAAAGCCAGTTTCTTGACACCATCCTTGAAAAACTCGAAGAGTGTGGAGAGCTCAACGACCCATATCCATATGAGTGCAATATGTACGGGACGCGAGGGCGTAAACTTGCTTTTGACGCTTATGCCTATGACGAGGCCGATAGTTCTATCGTATTGCTCATCAGCGACTTCTATAATGATGAGAACAAAGTCTCATTAAGCAACCAAAGGATCGAGGACCTCTCCAAGGCAATGAGGAACTTCATCCTTGAGGCATATTCCGGAGAAATCAGGAAGTATTGTGATGATTCAGACTTCATCATAGACATTGCGAAGGAATTCAAACGTCGTATAGGTAAGAGTAAGTACGACACGGAAATCCTCAAATTCAAGTTCTTCCTTGTGACGAATGCGGAGATGAGTGAAAGGGTCAAGACCCTGAAGCAGGAAGAGCTTCTCGAGCGTCCCGTCGAACTAAACGTATGGGACCTTGGCCGTTTCTACCAACAGGAGATGTCGCAAATTTCCGAAGTAACCCGAGACAGAGACATGCATGGTTTTGGCGAGTGTCTTGAGGTCCAGTTCTCCTTGTTCGGAAAGCACACTGATGGTCTGAGCAAGGTTGGAGAGGAAGAGCCGGTCGTCCTCGGTCATCTCCGTTTTGGCGAAGACCTGGTCAGACATGATATTTCGGTAGCGTCTGTCCGCCTCGGAATATTTGTCCTCCATGGATGATATATTGCGGTTGTACTCCTGTTCGTTTCGCTTATGGCGCCTGTAGGTATAACAAGCCGCCGCCACCATGATCAGAACGAGGGCGAGGACAGCCGCTACGGCTATCCAGAGTACGCGCCGTTTCTCGGCTCTCGCCCTCTGCGCCTCCTGCTGGAGGATATCGTTATGATAGATAGCATTATAGCGGCTGATAGCTTCGTCGGTCTCGCGGCTATGGATAGAGTCCTGGAGCTGCTTCACGCGTTCGAGATGGAGCACCGCTTCGTCCGGAGCAGAGGTCTTGAGCGCCTTGCCGAGTCCCTCACGCGCGTGCGATTCATTATATAAATCGCCCTGTATGAAGAAGAGCGCAGCCGCTTCGCGGTAGTATTCCGCCGCTTCCTTGGCATCTCCCTGCGCCAAGAGGATATCCCCCATCTGGTTCTGGCAGATACCGAGCGAATGCGTGTTACCGGCTTTCTCAAGCAGCGGCATCGCCTCCGCGAGCGAGCGTTTGGCTTCTGCTACCTTTCCCATCGCCAGTTCGGCATTGGCAACCTGGGAGAGGCGTACGCCAATCCTGGCGCTGTCCTTTCTCTGACGCTCAATAGCAAGCGCTTTGCGGGCATAAGAGAGCGACTGCTTGGGGTCCCCCATGGCTTTGTACATCTCCGAGGCGGTACCGAAGATAACCGCCCTGCGCGCCAGATTGGAAGTAAGCGAATTAGCCGCCACCGCCTCGCGTACGTATTTCTCCGCCTCGGCAGGTTTACCCGCAGCAATATAGACTCCGGCTATATTATTGAGGGTCGAGCTGAGGTGGTCGTAATTGCCGCTCTTGGAGTCAATGAGATAGCACTCGTTGAGCGCCTCGGCAGCCTTGTCAAACTCGCTGAGGCGGAAATAAGCGGCACCGAGGAGGCTATATACATCCCCTTGCGAGTCTGGGTCCACATGCTCCGTACATGAAGCCGCCGCGTTCCCGCAATACTGCACTGCGCGCCGGTAGTCCCCCTCGCCATAGTAATACTCGGCGAGATAATACCAGACATTGACGTCCACGGAATCCATGTGCGCATTGGCAGGGAAACGCACCTGGGAATCAATATATCTCTTGGTATAGAGGTACTCGAAAAAATCGTTCGCTCTCGCCAAACGCACTTCCGGCTGCTTCGTCCGGGAATAACGAAGAGCATAATTGTCCATCCGGTCGGAGAAATCAGAGGCACCCAGCGGCATAGCCATCCACAAAATAGACAACAAGCCAAGACACCATTTGAGACTGCGATAAAGATTCATAGAGTACAAGATTTAAATTTAAGCCGATAGGTTTTTCAAAATCCGTTGCAAAGGTACAACTTTTTTTGCAAATAATTGTTATCATAAAATGCAAAAAATTTATCATAACATGCAAAAAGGTGCAAAAACTCGTTTTTTTCCCCATTAGAAACGAGTTTTTGCACCTCCTAATTAATAAAAAAATGTCTTAAATCTTCCCTCTAACGTTTGTAGTTTTCCCATTTGGTGTTGCGCTTAAGCGTGCAAGGAAGAGTTCACTTCCGCGGAGCTGCAATAAGGGTGGAACTGTAAGCCCGGAAGCAACCCAAACCCCCTTCTACATTCGTGAACGGAGGAATCATCTCCTGACCTCCTAACGCAGAAGCGATCTCGTCCAGTATTTCCTGCACGATGTTGCCATCCTGCGTCGGCACGCCGCTCGGAGGAGGAAGCATCACACCCGTCGTATTCCTGCGGAACACTTCATATAGATAGCTGTCGTGCGTATAGGCACGAACCTCCAGAGTCAGATCTCGTACGCCGACCGGATAGTAGTTATTTCGGTTGACATAGTGCGTCTGATTATTCAGTTGCCATCCATCGGCAAAAAGGGAGAGCCGCAGCGTGTCCTGCAATGCCGAAGCAGGCAAGAAGAGAAATTCCTCATGTGACCCTGCATAATAG
>CALEPS010000030.1 GCA_937910305.1 uncultured Bacteroidales bacterium
ATGTTACATTATTATCTTTACACGATATAGGCGGTAACCTTCCCGCACTGATTAGAGATACAATACAACAACGATATAGAAATCAGCGGACAAAGTATGTCTTACTTGTAGGTAATGTCCCGGACTTGCCTTTTTATGATGGTGTACAAGAAACCATGAGCGATCCACCATCCGATATATATTATTCATGTTTAAGTAAATCTAACATCTCTGACCAATGGAAAGACTTTAATCCTACGGTATTTATAGGTCGTTGGCCTGTACAAAATCCTGATCAATTACATAATGTAGTAGCCAAGACTATTAATTCTGATTTATATCTCAATAGGCATAACCCTAGGAAAATAGGCCTATTTTCTGGGAAAGGGAGCTATGAGAATTATATGCATGCTGATTGTAAATATATCTTTAGTAATCTAATACAATCGGGGAACTATTATACAGGAGATTTAATAGATGGACGCACCTTGTACTCCTCGTCATTTAACATCATGAGAAATTACTTAGAAGATACAACAGATCCCGTATGGTTATTCGTATACGATGGTCACGGAAAATCAACAAGTATAGGAAGCCCCTATAATCTTTCCCATACCAACATAGGGACGATAGATACTTATCATTTAAATTTTCAATCTTTCGGCTTTGGTTTTGCTTGTTTGCTTGGCAACATTTACCATGATGATAATTTTTCCAGGTCATGGTTAACAACCGATAAAGGAGGTGTTACTTATTTTGGGGCAACGACAAATACCACCCTAACTTCTGATAGATATTTTTCTCGAAAGTTATTTAATCAACTTAAAGATAAACCGATAATGACGATAGGAGAGCTTGTGGGAAACGCAAAGGCGAAGTACTATAATCCAGACAAAGTGGTATGGAGGCGCAGAGAGGCAAAAAAATATGTATTGTACGGAGACCCGAGTTTGTACTTGTTTGGTCTAAATCTCCAATATAATCAACCATACAATATCCAGAAACGCTTACAGCAAGGTGATGAGGAATTTGTTGGTGATATTATTTCAGTTAACATTTATTCAATTACAGGACAATTATTACGTGCCTGTGATGATAACAAACCAAACCTCCAAGGACTGCCAGCCGGAACATATATGGTCACTTATAAGTCTGAAAATGACAATCATACCACACAAAAAATTATACTGCAATGAAAACAAAATTCTTCTTTATAAGCCTACTTATCGGCTTTACAATGTGCATGGTTTCATGTAACAATAAAGTCTCTCAGGAAAAAGAAAAAGAGTTGATAAACGCTATTTATCAGTCGCTGGATTTGACTCCCGAACAGTTTGCAGAGACAATGACCAAACAAGGTTTGCACGAAGCGGGGAGGTATGAGATGTCTTCGTCTTTCGTTCAATCTTTCACAAACGTAAATCTCAGTTCGAATTATCACTATGAAGATCAAATTCTCGTAGAAATAATATGCACAGGTGATGTTATAAATACTATTGGATATAGTCGATATCTGAATGGAGAATCCAATATAGCTGCTTATTACAAACTGTTTTCAGATAGAATAGCAGCGTATGGTTACACGGATTGGCACGGTTATTATGCAGACCCTGCGGAAGAGCCATTTTCTTTCTCCGGCGGAATCGCAGGGGAAGAAGTTGCTGACAGGACAGAGCTAAGCGGCAAAATAAAAGACGAAAACCTGCGTGACAAGAGTACCATACAGTACTATGTAGAGGAATTTGTTGTCAATCATGACAATCTGAGTTTATGGAATGGACGGATTCTTTTGTCTTCAAATGTTTATGAGGCAGGAATATCGTTAACAGGCAGTATAAAAGACATTCATCTTTCATTTACTTTAGAACGTAAATAATGCCATCTACATTCTCTTCAGGGTCAGCAGGTGGAATAAGGCTTGAACAAGAGTCAAACAAGACGTAAGTAAGAGGCAAGTAAGGGGCAACTCGTGATCATTTATGCTAAAAATGTAAAAAATGAATGTTAAATTGAATTTTTTTGTCAGAACATTTGCGTATGTCGAAATTTTACAGTAAATTTGCGACAAATTTCAAACAAAAAGTAAATGCAATCTGTTGAGGATAAGATATTAACATCATTAAAAAAGAGCGGAAGGGGTGTCGTTTTCACTCTCTTTCCATTCCAGCAATTGCTGATAAATCTTCCGTTTAAACACCCGTTCCATAATTTATATCTGAAAAATCGCTGCAAGATTACTAAAAATATTTGTTTCCCGCAAATTTTATAAACAAAAAAATATAGTTTCCCCATATTTTTATGTTCCTATATACATATTGCCCCGCAACTTTAGATTATTTTAGTCCGCAAAATTCGGAGTAAGAAGAAAACAATTCTCTAACAAAAAGCGTCCCCCCAGACGCTTTTTTTGCCTTTTTTCTTGCATATGTAATTTTTTTGTTATATCTTTGCAGCCGGAAACGATTAAAAACGTGCGAAATTGCCATTAAAAATAATTCAAAAACGTGAAAGATTTGCGTTTGGAATCCTAAAAAATCGTGAAAAAACAAAGCCAAGCACAAAATCCTTTCGGTTATGAAAACCTATTATGAAGCCATTACGGCACAAATCAATGCAGGGCTTTGGTCTGACTGCATGACTATGTTCGACCGCGCATGGACGTTAGATTTCTACTACCGTCTTTATTCGCTCGTTCTCCAATACGAGCCCGAACGTTCGTACGGATACCAGCGACGCATCGTTTTTACTGAATCTATCAGTTTCGCTACATATATATAATTACACCCCAAAAATCAGGCTAATAAGCGAGCAACGCGAGTGATCTTTCAGCGAAGCGGTCTTTTTCTCTAACAAAAAGCGTCCCCCCGGCGAACTATAGAAAATAGCACATCGGATGTCTCAGCCATCGGTCATAATGTATCAGGTTTTTATACCTCATATTCTATTGCGACATCTAGTACATCAATGCTTTCTGAATCGATCCGTGAGCACTCTATTTTGGCAATTCCTCCTAAGGCATCCAAAGTAATATCGATGTTTACTATTGCATCTGAACTTTTCTTGGATTGTGATTTATATAGATATCCCGCAGACTCAGCATCCATATCATTTAGTGAGGAGGACTCTCCTATTCGTTTCAGCAACTATCTGACATACCATTTAGGTATGGATCCGCAAGAGAAAGCGATAGAAAATAAATTCTATGTCTCACGCATCAGTAATTATGCTAAACCAACATTTGCTAAATATGTTCGCCGCGAAAATAAACCTTGCCAAAACATGACTGATGAAGTAGGCGATGAGTATCGACCGGAATATGCTGTTGAGGTATATGATTTAATCTATGGCATTGATATATCGAATTGCTTTTATAACCGCTATGACACGGGATCAAGGATAATACTATATAAAGATATTACTCCCAAGAATCTCCACTATGACAAGCAATATAATGGTTATATCCGATATGCTAACTCTGAACGCGAACAATATGTCCAAAAATTAACCAACCCATTTGCTAAACCGCAGTAAATTAAGAACTTATTAATTCCCCTCTCCCCCCTTTTTTTGCACAAACGTCATCCTTTTCAGGTGGCGTTTTTTGTTGTCGTTTTTGTTATCTGCTGATAGTAACTCCTTTCAATCACTCAGGACCGGTATTTGGCATAAGGCAGCCTAAAAAACTATCGAATGGGCACCAAAGAGCTCAAAAAGAAAGAAAAATAGCAAAAAAAGCAGAAATGATTTGCAGATTCCATATTTTTATTGTACCTTTGTCGCCGAAATACCAAGAAAAGCATTACTTTGTCAATCATAAAACCCCAAGAATATGAAAAATCTTCGAATTTACCTCTCTCTTTTTTTGTCAATGACTTGTGCTGCGCTTTTTGCTGATGGCCCTACTGCTACATTGCAGCAAGGCGATGTTCTTACGGTCTATTATGGTAATGATGCCTTTCAAAAAGCATATGCAGCAGCGGAGGATGGCGGGATCATTACCTTGTCCCCGGGTACGTTTACTCAGCTGTCTGCTAATTTGGAAAAATCATTGACGATCAATGGTACCTATGGCATGAGTCCGGATAGTGCCAATACAACTTATATCAATCAGATTATTGTAAAGGCAGATAATGTAAAGATAGAAGGAATCTTATTTCAATATATCAATTTAGGGACAATAACGAACTGCACCATCAAGAGATGCGGGACGAGCTATTTAACGAGTAACTCAAGTTCGGACCAAAACACCAACACATTGGTGGATCAATGCATCATATTTCAGTATGATCATGCCTTTACTAACGGTGTAAACTATGCGATAAAAAATTCCACTATAAACTACTTTTATAATGATTCGAATCCGAGTACCCAATTGGCCAATATTACCAATTGTTGGATTTGGAATTTTTATTGTTACAATTCCTCTACAGGTCGTCCTTATGCTGTGTATAAAAACAATGTATTGTGTATAAACTCATATACATGGTCGAGTAGTTCCAATTATAATTTAACTCTTTCCGCCCCTTCTGAATTTTACAATAATTGTTTTTACCTGATAGGGAGTAGTAATAAAACATACCGCTACATGCCTTCTTTCTCCTCCGGATGCCTTAATACGGGCAACACCATTCTTCCTACAAGTGGGACGGCTGTATTTAATATGAATCCCGCTTCTATAACTAACTCCTATTTTCCTTACCGCGATAGTCTTAATCTCAAAGGAGCCGATAACACACCGATGGGAATAATGGGAGGAACCGGCTTCAATGACTACCCGGCTATCCCTCGTGTACTGAACGCTACAATTGATGCCCAAAATGATGGTGAAGGATATTTGAACGCCTCCATCAAAGTGAAAGCAGAACGCTGATTCTCAACCTCTCTATGAAGCGTGCGCTTGGCCTCATAGTATCTATCTGGATGTGCTTCGCAGTTAGTGGTCAAACACTAACGAACTACCAGTATTGGATAGACGCTGATCGGTTGCTATCCACCACCTCAGCAATGCCAGCCAATACAGGAAGCGCGGAGGTAAATTGGTCTATCCCTACTACCGATTTGCGGGAAGGCATGCATGCGCTCTTTTACCGATTCCAAGACAATGCGGGAGCATGGAGTTCCCCCTCCGCATGGCAGTTCTTCGTAGTGCGCACTCCTGAGAACGCTATTCCTGCTGTTTCTACCATTGAATACTGGGTGGATACGGCGGTCGTCAGCCGGAAGACATCGCCGGTGAGCGACGATGCGGTAGCTTTCTCTATAGACACCCGCTCCATGCGGGAAGGTCTCCATACACTTACTTATCGCCTCAAAGACAATGAGGGCTTCTACAGCGCAGCGCGTACATGGCATTTCTTTGTCTATCGTATTCCCGCGCATGCCACTGCTGAGGTGGTTGCGATGGAATACTGGATAGATAACAATGTGGCAAACCGACAGCAGCAGACATTATCTTCCCAAGAGGCCGTGCTATCACTGGATGTAATGGCTTTGGGAGAAGGAGAACATGTGCTTTACTATCGCCTGTTAGATAACGAAGGGGTCTATTCGGCCGTATTCATCCATCCATTCCAAGTACTCAATCCCTATAATCCTGTGATGCTATTACCATATGATACGCCTACGCTCAATACATTACAGCGAGCAGCCAACCCCGATTATATGGCATATCCTACCGCTATCGAGAGCCAATTACCGGAAATAGAATGTATTAACCCCGAAGACTGATCATGCTGCGTCTCCGATACATATTCCTATGCTTGCTATTGTCGGTAACGGCAGTATGTCTCGGAGCGCCTACTACGGAAGGAACCGAATTCTGGACTACCTTCCTCAATAATGAAGATACATATGAGGGGAGCTCTATCTTGCATCTCACGCTGATTGCTTCCTCGCGGGAGAATGCTACGGTCACTGTCCAAAATCCGCAAACAGGATGGCAGTCTTCATTCGTGGTTTCCGCTAACCAAGTAGCGCAGATGGAAATCCCTCATAACCAATGCTACACGTATAATCATGGCGTGGTGTCGAAACGGGGTCTGAAAATTACAAGTACGGCGCCTATATCTCTCTATGCTTCCAATTTCCGTGAATATACGTATGATGCTACTATCGTCCTCCCTGTTACGGCATTGGGCAAGGATTATATAGTCCAGATCTATGAGAATGAACTTCATGCCAAGGAATTTGCAATCGTAGCTACTGTCAATAATACCTCGGTTACCATCACGCCCCATTCGCGCACCCGAGACGGGCATGTCAAGAACGTACCTTATACTATTACGCTTAATGCCGGAGAGACCTATCAGGTAATGTCCAATGATAGCGGAAGTGATTTTTCCGGAAGCAAGATTGAATCCTCTCACCCTATCGCTGTTTATGCAGGGCACCAATGTATCAATGTGCCTACAGGAAACCCATGGTGCGACCACATCGTGGAGCAACAGATGCCGACCCAGATGTGGGGAAAACAATTCGCACTCACCAAGACCGGCAGTATGAATAGCGACTGTGTCGTACTCACGGCCAGAGAAGACGGCACGGTGGTTAAGATAGACGGATCTATTGCTAAAACTCTAAGAGCTTTAGAGAGTTACACTTTCCGACTGAAGAATAGGAGTGCTTTTGTGGAGACATCTCATCCCGCTACCTGTTTCCTCTATATCGAAGGCGCGCGCGACAATAATATGACAGGAGACCCCTCCAGCGTGCATGTCAGTCCGGTAGAGCAGCGCATAAGCGAACTGACCTTCGCTACTTTCCAGACACAGGTATCGCGCACCCATTATGTCAATATCGTCACTACTGCCGCAGGCGCTGCAGGAATGATGCTTGATGGCAGGAATATCTCAGGAGTGTTCCAAACTCTCAATGGAAATCCCTCGTTGCGTTTCGCGCAAGTCAATATATCGCATGGCACCCATACATTGCGTACCAATGCAGACGGTTTTACGGGACATGTGTATGGATTGGGCCACTGCGAGAGTTATGCCTATACCTTCGGCTCTGCCACCTTGATTCTGGATGGGTCTATTCTCGTGGATGGCGAACCGCACGCCGACATCGTTTATACGGAAGAGCGATGCTATAAAGCTCCTATCCACTTCAGCGCACAAGCCAATACAGACTATACCTCCATCCATTGGGATTTAGGAGATGGCACTACCAGTACAGACGACGAAGTCACGCATACTTTTCCTGCTCCGGGGCAATATACCATCACTATGGCTATTGCCAATGAAGATGGCAATGACACCGCGCGCACTACGCTCACACTCTATGAGACGGTGCATGATACCGTCTATGCGGCTATATGTGAGGGCGAAAGATATACGATCGACGGACATTCCTATACCACCGAAGGAAAACACAATATCCATCTGGTCTCTAAAGCCGGATGCGACTCCCTCGTCACCCTCTTTCTCACCGTTAATAGAAAACAACTGACAATCGTTGATGCGGAATTCAACAGAGGATCCTCCTATAGGTGGCATGATCATTGGTATCGGAATGAGGGTATCTACAAAGATACATTGCTCTCCGCTGCAGGGTGCGATTCGGTAGTGGAATTGCATCTGGTGGAAGTGGACCCCACACAGATAGCCTATGATACACTCTGCTGGAAAGCTTATTATCCTTTCCATGGATATGATTTCCCACTTCCGTCCATTGAAGGATTCGAGGATCTGCAATACATCAATTATACATTGGCCTATACCGATAAGGTGAATTGTATCACCTATAAAACAAATCTGGCTATTATCCCTAAAGATGGCAATAGAGTATATGAGATTCATGATACCATCCAGTTCGGGCAAACATACGAATGGCTCGGCGAGAGTCTCACAGAGGAAGGTACTTATTATAAACTATTGGGCGGAGGGACCGAATGTACGCAGGAATATACCTTGCATCTCACTGTTCTTCCATTCCCTATCACTGCAACGGAACGAAGTCTTTGCCATATAGATACTGTCGTCTGGAGAGGTGCTGTCTATGATACTCCGGGTATCTATACCGATACCGCCTATACATTGCTGGGTATAGAGGGAATCTATCGCTTGACTTTGACCGATAATCGCTCGGTTACGGAATTGAGCGTCAATAACGTGGAGGAATATAATTTCAATGGCACGCTCCTCACGGCTTCGGGAACCTATTACGACACCCTCCAAAATACCACAGGCTGTGATTCTGTTATTATTCTCCATCTTGGCATTCACGAACCATGTGAGATACGGGTAGAGGAAAATAGGAGTGTATGTGATGGCGAGCAGATAAGCTGGAATAATATGATCTGCGAGCCGGGCAATGACTATTCCAAATCCTTTGTTTCGGCAGGAGGATGTGATTCTATCGTCACTCTCCATCTATCCAAGTTGGAAAAGAAACAAACAGAACTGAATATCTCTATCTGCGAAGGAGAGTATTATAGGGTGGGAGACACGCGATTCAGCGAACAAGGGGAATATACCATCCCGCTCAAAACTACAGAGGGGTGTGATTCTACGGTCATACTCCGGCTATCGCTCAAGCAGTCATATGCCGATACCATCACCCATACCATCAATATAGGAGAGTCCTATTCATGGCAGAATGTCAAATATAGCAAGCAGGGCACCTATGCCGCAGGCTATATTGCGCAGAACGGATGCGATAGTATCTGTGTCTTGAGATTGAAAGTTAACAAAGATTGCACCGCGGAGCGGGATACATCCGCTACTATCTGTTTCGCCGAAACCCTGACTTGGTATGGCGAGCAATACGATGCATCAGGAGAATATACCCATCTGTTGCATTTTGAGGACAAATGCGATACACTCGTTACGCTCCATCTCACTGTTCTGCCCAAGGCGGAGAGCCACGAGGACATGTTCGTCTTTACAGGATCTACCTATACCTGGCATGAACAGACATACGACGCCTCCGGTATATATGAATATCACACGCCCTCCGTCCATGGATGCGACAGCACGGTCTATCTGCATCTTACCGTGAGCGACAAACCGGTCTATGATAGTATAGAAACCGCTACTCTATGTAAAGGGGAATCATTCCAATGGCACGGGCAAATACTATTACCGCAAGAAGGACATACCATTTTCACGCATACACTATATGGAGTAGATGTGGACACGTTGATCACACTTACATTTACCCTCTATCCGCGGTATGAAGACCTCTCTTTCTCGCATTTTATGTGCACCGGAGAAACATTTACATGGGAAAATATCGACTATACGGAGGAAGGTGACTATACCCGTCGGTTCGAAACTGTCCATGGATGCGACTCCCTCGTTACCCTCCATCTCCGTCTCCATCCGCGGTATGATGATATTATCGACCAACAGGAAATATGCGAAGGCGGAAGTTATACATGGCAAGGTGTTACATATTCCTCTCCGGTAGAAATCACGCGTACGCTGCAAACTATCCACGGCTGCGACTCCGTCGTCACCTTCCGTCTGATCGTCCATCCTCAAAAAGAGACTACGGATGAACCTGTCACCACATGCTATGGAGAGACCTATACTTGGAATGGACAGGAATATTACGAATCAGGAACCTATAGCCAAACGCTCACCACAGCGTATGGCTGTGACTCGGTAGTCCATTTTACGCTTACGATCCTTCCGCAATCCGGTAGCGAAGAAACGGTTTATATCTGCGACGGAGAGAAACATACATGGGAGGGAATGGACTATACAGACGAGGGGGATTACACCCGTTCGTTCACTAACAGCAACGGGTGTGACTCGATCGTCACGCTCCATCTCCGTCTCTATCCGCGGTATGATGATGTCTCTTTCTCTCATTCCATGTGCGCCGGAGAGACATTTACATGGGAAAATATCGATTATACGGAGGGAGGAGATTACACCCGCCGCTTTGAGACCATCCATGGATGCGACTCCCTCGTCACCCTCCATCTCCGTCTCTATCCGCGGTATGACAATGTCCTCGATGAGCAAACCAGATACAAAGGAGAGACCTGTACATGGCAGGGTGTGACATATACCGAGGATGTCACAGTCACGCGCACGCTCCAAACGATTCACGGCTGCGATTCTGTCGTCACCTTCATCTTGCATTTTAATGATAAACCTGTCGAACAGCGAGAGGTGCAAGCAGATATATGCGATGGCGAGACCTATCGTTTCTATGAGAAAGAGTTCACGTCTGCCACTGAATATTCCACTATGCGGTATGGTCAGGATGCCGATACGCTCGTAACACTCCATCTCTCTGTTTGGCCCACCTACTCAGGTGATGAGCAGACAGAATACATATGCCCGCAAGAAACATTCATCTGGAATGAAAATACCTATACGGAGCAAGGGGATTATACCCTTACCCTCCCGTCGGTGCATGGCTGCGACTCGGTAGTTACCCTCCATCTCCGCCATTATCCGGCCTACGACACCATTATATATGATACCGCCTTGGTTGGATATCCATATTATTATGAGGATAAACAATTCAACTTAGCCGGCACATATCAATGGAGCAAGCCTACTATCCATGGATGCGACTCCTCTTTCACCCTTTATCTTGAATACAACGAGGTCACCTTGGATGCATTGAAAGATATAGAGGTTTGTCCTGAGGACGGAGTCGTGCATATGCATATTTCCTATTCCGGTGTGGCTGATTCTGTACGAATAACCCTCGTTGACGTTTCGCGCATCCTATACGAGGCAGTCATGCCTATCCCTAAAGATGGCATACTTACCTTTCCTTTCTCCGGAAACCCCGGAATAATGGAATACCGCATCATGCTCTTCTTCCGTGGGAAACCGGCAGAGGGTCAGGCTGCGGTATTGCAGGTCAACTATCCTTCCTCGGTCCTCGAACAGGCATGGAATGATGTGATTGCAGTTCTTGCGGATCATTACAACGGAGGCCACCATTTCATAGCCTTCCAATGGTACGAGAACGGCGTTATGTTACCGGGAGAAACTAAATCGTATCTGTATAAACCGCTGATTATGGGCGCGGAATATAGTGCTATGCTCACGGAAGAAACAGCAAATGGCCCGATTACGATGATGACATGTCCGCTCATAGCACAGCCGCAAACAGACCTCTCACTCTATCCGACTGTGGCAGGCCCGAATCAGATGATCTACTATAGAAGTTCCGAAAAAGCGCAAATCATTCTATATGACGCATTAGGGCGAATCGTATCCCGATATGAATTAAACCCGGGAGAAGACAGCTTCTATGCACCGGCTACCGCCGGCGTCTATACAGCCAAGGTGATGCTCTGTTCAGGTGCAGAAAGAATATATAAACTCATTATCCAATGATCCGAAACCTCAAATATAATATCTGTGCATTACTGCTTTTCCTGCTACAAGGCTTGGCAGTATCTCTTTCTGCGCAAAATTTTATCGGGGTTTCGCTGGGGGGGAACCTTACGCACGTTGCAGATAATATATCGCTTACTTCTCCCAAAATAGGCGGAGGTGGTAATCTGGGATTTGTTTACGAACTCCAATACCGCCATTTCTTATTCAGAACGGAACTGCAATATGGATTGCAGATAGCCAATACCGCTCTGCAAAACGAATCTTTTGCGCAACCGATGATTGATACGAGGGGCGTGCCGTTTGTCTATAGAGGAGAGATAAGAAACCGAACAGACCGGCTGAATATGCACCGTATAGCTATACCCGTATTGCTTGGAGGTACATGGAATGGATTTTACTTTCTTGCCGGAGTGAAAGCCGCGTTCATTGCGGCTACCACAACTATGCAGAAAGCCAATCTATATACAGCGGGAGACTACGATGACCGGTATTATCAATGGCTGGAAGATATGCCGAATCACGGATATTTCATAAATATCCCTGTTGAATCCAAGCATCGTGCCACGCTCAAACAGTGGAATCTGCTCGGGTCTGCTGAGATGGGATATACGGTATCGCTCAAATCGCGCCAAACAACCTTCGGAACGCCTCTTTTACGGATAGGTATTTTTGCCGAAGGGGATATATTATCCTTTATGACCGCAGGAAACACACCGGCTGTACTGCTTGATTTCTCGCAGTATGCACAACCTGTAATGAATAATATCTATACCGCTCAGAATATCTATGCATCGCAAGCCAGATTGATTGCGTACGGACTCAAAATAACGTTCCTGTTCCCCCTTTCCGGCTCGTATGGCGCATATCATGGCAGCCGGCACGCAACCCAAAAGTATCCTTGCCGATGCTACGAGCAATAATATAGAATATATTGAATACGAAAGCGTCCCTGTGAGGTGACCCCAAAAAGTTGGACGGATTATTAAATCTATTTGACTTGATTTTGA
>CALEPS010000031.1 GCA_937910305.1 uncultured Bacteroidales bacterium
ACCCGCTTTAACCTGTTGCGCGTCTATCTTGCGGTTAAATATCAGTTCAGGACGTCTGGATCCACGCTGGCTGACAAACTGGTCTGTCCTGCGCCTCGGATCGTCATACATACTATCGTAGGGAATCTTGCGAATCTTTCCATCCCCACTCTCTCGCCTGCTCCTGCCGCCACGTCCCAAGTCTCCACCGTACAGAATCATATGCACGAGATCCTCGATGACGGTCTTGATTCCGGGAACCAGCCAGTCAAACAGCACGTGTTCCCGGATCTCCTCTTTATCCGTTGCGAGAAAACTCTGCGCGATCCGTTCGCCGATGGTCTTTTTCTTTTCCTGAACACGACCCTTTTCCGATCGCTTCTCTCCTCTCGGCTCTGCAGCTTTCTTCTCTTTCACGTTCGTATAGCTGTTGCCGGGAAACTCCTCTTTCAGTTTTTCATCGTCCAATTACTCCGCCTCCTCGTCGATGGTCTTTTTCAGTTCCTCGAGTTCGTCCATGGTTTCGTCGATCTCGTCACAAATATACTCAGCCACCTGATCGCCGATCATCATGCCCACGAGAAAACCTCCAGCTTTTGCGCCAAGTTTTGCGGCCTTACTACCCTCTACGCGTCCCACAACGCTGTTGGTCACGGCTCCGACAAACAGTTCCACCAGTCCGCCTACGACAAACCGAACGACAGTCTTAACCTTGTCCATTACCGATCTCCCTCCTCAAGAATCCTGTGAATTGCTTCCTCCGACATGTCCCGAAAGAAATAGTTGTTGGTCGTAACATTCGTATTACTGACGGACGGCCGAATTTCCTCGGGCACCTCCACAACTTCCCGGAATATCACGATGCCTACGATCATGGAGACAACGCCCGCAATCGTTGGCAACAGGTCAATCGCCGTTTTCTTCAGTTCGCACTTCGCCGCAGACGACGCGGTCTTGGTGAACTTTTTAGCGATCTTCTCAATAAACTTCATCTCTTCTCCTCCTAAAAAGCGAATAAAAAGAGAAGAGCTGCGTTTCTGCAGCCCCTCTCGGGAAATTCACTCCTCGTCGGTTTCCTCGACAACTTCCTCGCCGGAATCCTCGATTTCGACCAGGTCGTCGATCGCGATCGCAGAGTCCTCCTCCGAAGAGTGGCGTCTATGATCGATGAAAGCCTTCACGCCCAAAGCGGCGCCAGCTCCCACGACCGTTCCGATCGCCGCAGCAACGGGGCTCTCCCGTACCTTGCGGAATCCGGATCCGATCGCCGAGAACGCGCGCTTGAACACGTTCGGCTTCTTGACCTTCTCGCCATCCTTCTTGAGTTCCACGACCTCGCCAGTCACCTGCTCGTTTTCCTGATTCATCTCAGCAACATTCTTATTAGCCATAGTGATACCTCCTAAAGTATAATCTCATTAACGACCTTGTTTCAAATGCGAATTTGTTAGTCTGCACTACCCTCGCCGATAGTTAATCGTGAGCCCCTTGAGAATATCCACGCATTTGCGGCATACGAAGACTTTTCTGTGCTTCCGAACGACCTTCCATCGTTTTGTTAATCGGTTCTGATGGTCTTCGTACACCAGGATTTTTGTCCGGATGCCCGGATGTTGCCCTTTCGCGTACTCAATTCCGCAAATATCACACTTCATCGCTCACATCTTCTTCCGCCGTTTCAATCGCCTCATCATCGTCCGGCTCGCTCTCCGTCTGAAACGACTGAATAATTTCGCGGGGAAACATCTTGCGGACACCCGTGTCCACATCGTCCACAATAAACATATCGATTTCCTTGTCGTAATAGGCGCCCGTCGGGAACAGAATCGTTTCTGCCGCCCGATCTGTCACGAACTCCACCTTGACACTGCGAATCTTACTCATAAAAATCCTCCATTTTATTCCGGAAGTCTCACTCCTCGTTTAACTCAGAGCGATCCCCTCCATTTCGTTTTCAATGAATCTTCAAATACTTGTCTACGAACACACTAAATCCGTAGACGATAAACGCAAATCCGGCCACGATTTTCCTTGCCCATTTTGGAGGCGGAGCCGGATTGGTGCCATAATACAGTTGTGCTTCGTCGATCTTCGCCTGCCAATAAAGACGATCCCGGTTTTTCACGAGATCGTATCGGTCATTATTGGTATAGCGAATATCCAGCCCCTTTTCAATCGCGTCCGCCATCGCCTTATCGCCACGCTTCACAACTACTACTGCGCCTTTGGACCACATGTTAATCACCAACCTTATACTTCGCCATGCGCTTCTGCTTGTCCCAAACCTTGCGGAACATCTTTTTTGTATTGATAGACACGCCGAGTTTGATCTTTTCTGGGCATCCGCGGCACAATTCGCATTGTTTGTGTCGTCGCTCCCGAATATCCCGCTCGTCACGCCAGTCAATTCCGTCCGGAAATCGTAGCGTGCATTCCTCAATCCCGTCGATCCATTCCGATACGGTATACTTTTTACCGGTGAATACGCCCACACAGTGTATAGGAGTTATTCCTGCGGGGAAGCATTCGTCATATGATAGTGAATGGTCTGCATACATGCCGGGCACAACTCCCATCTTCGAATTTCTACATAATCTTTATCGACAATGGTGCCATCCCGAGCAAATATCACGAGATCGGGCATATTGATCGTTCCATATGCATCGTAATATTTGCCGCAGCGATCACACTTTTTCGCATCAGCCATTGTTAATCACCTCCGCAGAGCCTCTCTCCTCGAAATATTGGTCGGTTCATACTTCCAGCCATCCCTCCATCGGGAAGAAGCCGTAGTGAATATCAATGGCGTACATGACTTCGCCATCGTCATCCTCGCCCTTGATCAGTTCCATTTCAATGGGCGTCTCGAGATTGTAGTCGTAGAAATCGTCATTGGCAGGCCATCCGAAGTTTTCTCCGGCAAGCGTCGTCTCGATTCCCAAATATCCATAGAAATCGTTCATCGAGACGTAGTTGCCACAGTGGAACTCCTGATTGAGGTTCTTAATCGCCTTTTCCACATGTTCGACAGAACTTCGGAACTTGCGTCCCAGATACAATTCCGTGAACAGCACGTCTCCATAGCCGGTTTCCTCGATGGTCTGTCCAACGAGAGGCTTCTTTTTCTTGGAATCCTTGGCCTCTTTCATCTCTTCCTGAGCAACCGCCTGATTGACCTCCTGAAGTTTCTCGTCGCCGAACTTTTCCTTGACAACTTTCTGAATCTTCTCTCGATTGGCCGTCAAATATCCGCACGTCGCCGTCAAAGCTGCGATCTCCTTGGTGGACACGTGATGAGATCCCAGAATACAGCCAGCAGTTGCGACTCCAGCGCCGATTGCCGGAGCATACGCGAGAATTTTGGCTTTCTTGCCCTCAGCCGTCTCTGCTTTCTTCGAGCATCGCACCGCCAGCCACGAGGTCGCTCCTACGCCGCCCACACCGATGAGACTCAGAATTAAGCTCAATGTTCTGCGTTTAATCATTCCGTTTTGTCCTCCTCACAGTCACCCAAATCATCCATAACTCCGCCCCAGTCAATGGAAATTTCGATAATATCATCCCTCTCAATTTCCATTTCTGGATCCAGATCAAAATACGCTCCATCCTGATGCTCGAGAATATCCTGCACGATCGCTTCCCGAACCTTATCTTCTGGCGTCTCCTCGTCTACCGAAATGTAACCATGATAAAATCTCTGAATGCCAGCATCGTATGGATAAACCACCTTCGCCATATTTACGCCTCCTTCAATGTTAGGTCGAAAAAAAAGAGAGCCGCGTGTTGCGACTCCCTCGTCGGTCATATAGGGGTCAGACCCGGCAAAACTCCACGATCTGGGAATCAGCCTCGATCATAAGCTTGGCGTCCTCCATCGTGAGCTCCGAGATCTTCTTGTGCCACAGGGGCTCCGGGATGCCGGTGACGTAGCTCATCGCGCTGATGAGCATATCAGCCACGGTCGCTTCGTTCACGTCGACTCCCAGGAGATCCTGCAGGGCATTCGCGTCCTCGGCCTCGCAGATGTTTTCGAACGTCGTCATCTTCTTCTCGAGACTCCCAGTCCAACCAATGAGCTTCTTCATGGTTCATACCTCCTATATTTACTCATTAGGAGGCTTGTTTTAAACGCGAATAGTCTGGATGAGCGAAGCGAAAACAGGCTCCTTAGTAAATTGCGTAGCGAAGCGAGCCGTGCGAATTTTTGTAATCCTTACCCAATGTACGTCGGCGTGCTCCCGTCATAGGTCTTGATCTCGTTGTAGAAGTGGATCTCCTGACAGGAATGCTTATTGGGCGCAATCGATCCAGAGAACCCGACGTCAAATGGCTTATCGATGATGTCGTCAGCGTTCCAGCCGAAATATCCGCCGAGATCGGTCCTCGGAATGTCCCAACAATCGTAGAGCTGATTCAGACTACACCAAATATCACTGTGCAGCCGCTTCTCAAACTCCGCGATTCCCCGATCCACAGCCTCTCGACTGCTGGCAAAGTACCGTCCGGAGTATCCTTCGAAGAAAATATCCAGACCGTTGCCGGTGTAGATGATCTCGTTGCCGGTGCTGGCCTGATTGTGGAGCACTTCCTTAACGGCTTCCTCCTTCATCGCTTTGGCTTCTTCCTTGCCGTACTTCTCCACGATCTTCTCTTCGCACTTGTGCAGCATAGTCTCCGAAGCCGTGTACAGCCCCGTCAGCATAGCCACGCGATGCTCGCCTAGCGCACATCCGCCGACAATCGCGCCGCTGGACAACAGGAACATGCACGCTGCCGGAATATACACCGGAGCCGCCGCCTTAAACTTGTCGATAAACTTCGCGTCCTCAGGAAGTTCGTCCAGTCGATCCCGAACCACGGGAGCTTCACGGTGCATAAAATAGAAACCCGCTGCTTCTGCCGCAATCGCAACACCAGCGAGAATCTTCGTCGAATGCCGCCTGCACCAACCGGCAATCGCTTTGAGGAAAGGTCTTGTATTCATAGATACCCACGCTCCTTTTAATAATTTCATACATTGTCCTGTTTTCGCCGCGAATTCACCAATTTACATAATCCGCTGCCCAGTATGTCTCGTAGCCAACGTGCCCCATCAGAATATCCGGATCGGCCCAAAGCTCTTTTCCATATCGCAGCAAACGTTCACAGAAGGCCAGATCCTCGCCATACTTCGCCGTCGGAGTAAAGCACGTGCCCTGCTGATTCATAATATCAATGGCGAGTTTGCTTTCCATCCAGACGCCGCCGAATCCGCAACCCTCGATTCGGAATAGTTCGTCCGGAATTTTGTCGATCCGATGGGACATTTTTAGATCATCGAAGAGAACCGGGTAGTGATTTTTGTGTCGATTCACATACACGCAGGAGATAAACGACTTATCGTCTCGAATGAACTTCTCAACAATATCATCGCCGAAAACCATATCGGAATCCAGCCACATCATATGCGTAAATCCCTCGTGTGCCGCGTACCGAACGAGATTGTCCCGCTCCATGTAAATGATCGTTCCGTTTTCGAACCGCACGTCGAAGTTATAACCGTCCCGGGAGAGCCTTTGGATCAGTTTGATCAGACTCTCCGTGAACAGATGGTGATTGTAATCGACGGTCGGAATGGCGATCAGAAGCTTGATTTTGGATTTATCGATCATTCTGTCTTCTCCTCAGGCTTGGCCTGTTTCACGAAATTGTTAATCGCCTTCTCCAGAGCTTTTCCGTTCGATTCCATCGCCTTGCCAATTGCGCCCGCCACTCGACCGTAATGCTGCTCTTTGGCCTTAAAATATCCATTGGTCGCAGCATTAATGACGAAAACGAGAATGGGAGCCGAAAGCAGCTCCAGCCCCACGATCCAGATCAGCAGTTGCCATGCGCTCAGATGCATAAATATCATCGCTTCTTTCTTTTTAAAATATTTTTCCATGGGTTTTCTTGTGCGCCGTCGTATCTTTTATACTTACATCTCGGGCAATACCATCGTGTATATCCATCGTCATATAAGCATTGAAGTTGTTTTCCGCAAGAAGGACAAATATCTTTTCGGATATTCATATACATCCCCCTTACTTTTGCATGTACTTTCTGAGAAAATCGGCCCGCTCCCAAGACGGAAGGGCGTTCAGTACGTCCTTAAGTCCGCTAAGATCAAGACCGCCAGACGACTCGTTCTGACCAAGCATCTTGCCAATGCCGCTCATATTCCAGAGCTGATTGACCATCTTGTTGCCGACCTTCTCACGAATATCCGTCTTCAGTGCGTCCACGTCGATCTCGTTGACCGCGGAAGTCACCCGATCCTCCACATCGTGACGAATATCTGCATAAGCAGCGTTCACGTCCTTGCGAATCAGACCGTCCATGTCCGACTGAATCTGCGAGGTCACGAACTTCGCGGAATTCTGAACGGCCTTATGGACTTCCCGATCCACCGCGCGCTCCACGGCCTTGTCGAGAAAAGCCTTCTGAATATCCACGGGCGTCCGCTTGGCGACATCTTCGAGAGACATCTCCAGTTTGTTCGCCGCGTTCTTCATCTTGTGCGTCTGATACGCCGCATAGATGATCGCCGCCACACCACCGATGATACCCAGAGAACCCGCCGCATCGCTATTAAACTTCATACGAATATCCTCCTTCTATTTGTCCTCATTTGTTAGGTCGAAAAAAAACAGTGAGAGGTTTGTCCGAAATCCGTTTTAGGCGCTCTTAAGTTCATTACTTTTTCGCCATCAGGATTCTAACAAACCTCTCGGTCGTCTTCTTTTTCCTTAGCTTTCATTATAGCCCTTGTTTTGACCGCGAATTCGGTAGATCGAGCGAAGCGAAATCTGACGTATTAGTAAGTTGCGCACGTAATAAGCTCCGCGAATTGTCATGCCACTTGCATTGCTCGGTTATCGTAAATCGTGTCCACGTTACTCATTTCGATCTCAAATTCGCCCCATTCCTGCACGTCATCGTCGCAATAAGGGATGTAGGCTTCGTTATCCTCCTGATACATTTCGATGGCTTTCTTGGCATTTTCCTCGCTGCTGTACGTCCCCATAAACTTCGTATCGCGAACCACAACCTCGTTCTCTACGTACCTGCGAATCCAATTCAGAACATAAATCGTCATGCCGATTTCTCCTCCTTTGCCTCGTCCAATCTCCTGCACCAGCGATAGAGTTTGTAGTCTCCGATAAACCAGTCGGGTTCCAAGTCGAGTATGCGCACCGCGATGTTCATGACGTCAGTGAACTCTTCAATGAGGTTGCTTCGGATTTGCGCATCGGTCTTATCCGTCGGATTGGTTTCGCTCCCGATCCGGCACATCTTCAATGCTGCCTGTGACAATTCTGAGGCCTCTTCTGCCAGTAAATTGTAAATATCCGTCTCCGGCACTTCCCGTCGGATCCGCTCAATGTATTCGTTTGCGGTAGGTTGGTTAATGATGTTCATCAGCTTCCCATTCCTCCTCAAGCATTTTATTGTATGCGGCGTATCGTTTTGAAATATCACACAAAGCCTGCATATAGTCCTCTTCTCCGTACTGCGCTTTCATATACTTGAGAAACATCTGAAAATATCCGCACGTCTTAAACTCTGGGCACCCACAGCGATAGACGCAATTTGGAACCAACGCATCGGAAAGTTCCGGGCATTCTTTATGCAGTGCCATTTTGAAGTCTTCGGCCAACGCTCGTGTTTCCGGACTTGCCTGAAAGCAGAGGCGTTTCCGAAAAATATCAATCAACTGCTGTGCATTGGCGTAGTTGTCCATATCGACGGGCGTTCCCTGCGGCATATCGCTTCGGGAAACAGTATGATCCTTGCGATCGTCCCGCTGCGTGGAAACAAACTTTTCATGCTTGTGCCGAGTCCAATGCACCGATACCCAGCTCGGAATATCCTTCCAACTCCAGTCGATCTCCAGCAGGCGAATCGGCGAATGCTCCGAGATAATGAGTTTTCGCTTGAAATCCTCGCTCGGTTCGATATCGGTGAACTCTTTGTTGACGGTGGTTCTGCAGTGATTCTTAACTCTCTTCCAGTCCAGGCCCAACCAATTAAATATGGTTTTCATCAATATACGCTCCTCTTCTGATGTTCTCTTGCCATCTGATCCTGATGTTCACGAATATACGTCTCCACAAGCGATCGTTTCAGCGGAATTGCGCCCGCGGTAAACGGTCGATCGGGAAGCTTATACTTGTCCGGATCGTACTTCGGTGAGCTTGGTCTGTGAATTTCCGGCAACAACTCCTCGGCTTCTTCGTCGGTCAATCCGTATAGTCTCTGAATTTTCTTTACAATCTTCGGGTGAGTAACATGTCCGGCCTCCACCATCGATAGGAGACTCTCACTAATTCCGGATCGATCCGAAAGCTTCCGAAGCGTCACCCCCATGTCCTGTCGCCACTGAATCATTTTTTCTCGAGTTCCCATTTCGTTTCACAACCTTTTCTATAATTTGTATATATGAAAAAGACAGAGAGACCTGTTTATCTTATTAAGTCTCTCTATCTTCGTTCATAACGTGGCGGTACATACGCCGATTATGAACAAGACCCCCCGCAAATACAATTGCAGTTGCCGTGCCAATAATCATCGATATCGCCTCCTCTATTAAGAGGCGTGCGTATGCCGCGAGGTCAGCAAATCATGACTACTTTTTGGTCTGTCTTTTCTATTTCCACAATTTTTGCATCCACAATATCCAAGTAAAAGTCATCGACAACTTCCATATCTCCGGGATACTGGTTCAGCAGTTTGATTAGTTCTTTAACCGTCATTCACAATCGCCTCCCATTTTGAAAAAGAAGAGCCGTCTGTTAAGACAGCTCCCTTAGATCCCATTAAGCAGTTCTCTTGCAGGGCTTGATCTCAGCCTCGATATCGCTGAGTTCGTCAATGAACTTGGTAAAGTCGCACTTGCCAACGCGGAACTCCTGTCCAAGGTCGTTCCGAATCACGATATGGTCCTCGCTCTCGTCGAAGACATACCGAAACCCAGTCTTCTTACCAGTGATCTTCACGATCCGGGAGACCTCGATGTTACAGCCGGGCTTCCAACGGGGATCGTCCTGCAGGTCCTGAATATACTTTTCAGGTTCCTTCTTGACGGTCTCCTCGATGGGAGCCTTCGGAACATCGGGCTTCTCGGTCGCGCAGCTCTGGGTCTTCAGAGTCTTGCGGTACATCTTGATGGTGGCGGTCGAACGTCCCGTGAGTTCGGCGGTTTCCCGGATGGTCATTCCGCTCTCAAAGCACTCCCGGATCATTTCCTTCTCCTCAATAGTCAGATGCTTACCAGCCATACATTCTACCTCCTCAATGTATTTTCCATTAACGAGCTTGTTTGAAATGCGAGACTACATTGAACGAAACCCATTAAGTCTATAATAGTAATCAGCCAAAGCGCGTCTAATGATTTCGCTTTTGGAAACTTCGTACCGTTTCGATAATAGACTTAATATCGTGTCTGTATCCCTATCGATACGGGTTTTAAAAACAATGTTTTTCGGGCATTCAGACGGTTTTCTGCTCATGCGCATTTTCCTTTCATATCAGACTATCAGACATCAGATTGAAGATTTTCTAGTCACAGCGAAGATGAATCATTCTCGGTATTTCAACTGGTTTCCTTCTATCTTTATATCGTTGATCGCAATAGCCCCGATCAATTCAACGTTTTCTTCGCCTTCCCACCAGTCATAATTCCACACCCATCCGTCAAAGTCTTCATTCGGCCCAAGAGTGCAATGAACTATAAAATCGCCGCATCGTATAATCACAAGAAGTTTTTCGATGCATGCTATCTTATCGAGATTCAATGCATTTTCTATCTTTTCATAACCGTTCATTCAATCTACCTCATTTCCTTATAATAGAACGTCCAATACGGATAACCGTTGCCAACGTTACAGCATTCCATTATTCCGGTCAAAATTAATCGCTTCTCGAAATACTGACAAAGAAACTCCTGTATTTGTTCAGGATACCTATTAGAAAAATTTTGCCCAGCGTTTCCAAATATCTCATTACTTAGGCGATTAAACCTTTCGCTATCCCATTCGAATAATCTATCGGAATCTACTGAAATATCATCTGGATTCCAATTCCTTTTGTAGACTCGAAAGGGATCATAACTATATGGGTACTTACTCTTCGGTCTTTCTACTGGAAATCCATTCATATCGACGTAACCTATGCGATTATAGATCATTCAGCACCTCCCATAACTCCCATTTTGATTTGTTTAGAAAAAAGAGAGGAAGATGTTACTCTTCCTTCTGGACCGTCACCAATTCAGTTGGATACGCAGGTCGATCTTCGTCCCAATGATGAATGAACCACGTCACGTGATCATCGTTGCAATCGGGATTTGTGCCCTCGATTACATAGTATTCTCCCGGATATGGATCAATTTCATTGGCGAGTGCTTCAACCTTGTTCCAACCATCTCTCCAGTGCGGTCTCTCAAACCAGATGTTTTCGCCTTCCTCTGCTTTCTTCTCATAGCCAGCGATGGTTTGATACATGGGGTCTGCCCAACTCAAATCGTCGTCCTCTTCGGAGACATCTTCGACTACCGGCTCAACATCCGGAAAAGGCTGCCAGTCGACAGCGTCGTCTTCGCTGTGCTCGGATAGTTTCCTATACAGCCAAACACCGCCAACGGCTCCTCCAATGCCGGTTATCGTCGCAACAATAGCCGTCTTATGCCTCTTACAGAACTCCTTGGTCTTTGTCCACCACTTCACAAATATCCATCTCCTCTCTATAAGATCTCATAAAGAAGGCTGTTTGAGATGCGAAAAAACAAAGGACTTGTCCGCTTCGAACAGACGTCTCCGCTTAATCCAATCGTATTAGACCAAACGGCGTTCTACCATTGAACTATTACTGAGGGCTAACACATCCGCCATTACGCGTAGAGGCCTCCCCCGGTTTATACACTCCTCCTAATCCTTCACTAAGAGCCGTGTTCATGGCGCGAACAAAAAGAGGTGAAAAAAATGAAGGAGGCAGTTACGCCTCCTCGGAGTGACGGTAAGAGTCGCCGACACTCACGCCGAAAATCTCGGCGAGCATGTCGAGGATCTCTCGATCGCTCATCTCCGGAGAATAATACTTGTTCTCCTTCATTTCCTTTCACCTCCAATGTTAATCTTCCATTAAGAGGCTTGTTTATCCCGCGAGAAGTACAACAGATCCACCAGCATCTCTACTTGACATCCTCGAGAAGGACCAGTATTACCGGCATAGATCACTTCATCACATGTTCCCATCTTCTGAATTGCCCTGCCAAGATAATAGAGTTCTGGATGTACAAACCCGGCAACGTCTTCGTTGCTGTAAGCATGGACAAAACACACGGTTTCGTTCGGATGTTTCTTACAATATTCCTTCTGAGCCTTCTCAATGTCGGCCTGAATATCCTCGACGTGTCTGCCGGTCATCGGAACGCTTACAAATACCCTCTTCATACGCTACTCCTCCTCAAAACTTCCAGTTCTTCTTTTTGGGCTTCTCAATATATCCAGCCAAAATACCAAAAGCGACCTGAGCGCAGTCGCACATAAAGTGATAGTCCAGTCGATCCCACCAATGCGTATGCGCTCTCACATACTTAGCAACGTCCGTGTCGTAAATCCTTCCAACACCGGGATAATCTGCCCAACCCTTGCTATAACGATTTTTCATCTTCTTAAACATGCTTTTAATCCTCCCATTTTGATTTGTTAGGTGAAAAAAAGAGACGAGCATAGCCCGCCTCATTTCAGAACGCCCAAATCGTTGAGAATATCGGACATTCTCTCACCGTTCGACATCCTCTGGTCGATCTCGGTCCATTCCCGGTTATTGAGCTTGCGCCGAAGCTCCCAGTAATGGCCAAGCCTGGCGTCGTAACACCGCCGATCCTTATTGCGCTCCTCCACATGCAGATTGTGCCGCCTGCCGAGAACCTTAATTCCCGCGCCCACAGCACCAGCCACAGCCGGAACCGCCACAACAAGGACCTGACGATTGTCACTCACCCAGTCCTTGGCCGCCTGGAAACGCGCACGCCACCTCGCCCTCCGTTCGGCCCGTCGAACTTCCTTCGTAATATCGATAACTTTCTTATCCATCAAATCCCCTCCTTCAACGTTCTATTAACCCGGCTGTTTGAAATGCGAAAAGAGAAGAGCCCTGATTAGGACCCTCCTTCGAAGAGAACATGATCGGAGACTTCTCGCTTATCAATTCTGCAAAAAGTGATATCGTCTTCAGAATTCCGAGAAAACTCGTACTGTTTTGCGGTGTACTGGTTGTCAAATTCTTCTAAATCGCAATCGTGACATACCAAAGTCTTGTCGCCGTTGAGATATGCCGTTTTCATACGTATCATATGCTCTTTAGCCAAGTCAAAACTCGGATATACCGCGGTCACAAATTCGCCTTCGCACCAATCTCCGTTAACCGTAAGTTCTCCGTATCCCTGAATTACAAGATACACTGTCATTTTGATTTCATCCTCCAATCTATGTAGTCATTAACCCGGCTGTTTGAGATGCGAGATTAGACGGACAGCCACTGCTTATAGACCACCTGCGTTTTACCATCCTCGTTCTTCTCGATGGTATAGGAGGTATTCTCAGCAAAATCGATCGTGTTGGCGAAATTCAGGATACGAGCGTTCTGAGAATTGATCTCTTCCATAACGTCGTACTTGCATTCCCACTCGTGATCATCGGCATCTTCGGGATAGAGGTCGTCGCCATCAGAAGCCGATCCGTGAAAAATCATCGTATCGTTAAGTCCGTTATCCACAGTGTATCCGTCGCCATGAGAATTCCCATTTTCAAAAATGTAATATTCTCCGTCCTCAAGATTTACCTTGCTAGCAAACTCCTTGGCGAGCTCCCAGTTGGTAATGCGGTTCCCTTCGTTCCAGTCGTATTCCTCATCGCTTTCTTCAAGGGAATTTGAAACGTCGCCGGTATTCAGATCGAGCCAGTCGCCTTCCTTAAGTCCCAGCGCGTCGTGATCCCAAATCGGAATAGAACCGTTGTCCTTCTCGTTGCTCCGATTGGCCGCTACCGCGATTGCAAAGCATCCAGCGAACGCTCCAATGCAGATGATCTCCGTCTTATGCTCCTTGACGAAATTCACAGTCTTGGTTTTAAACGCAATCCACTTCTCCTTGAAACCCATACGTTTTCCCTCCTATTACCAACTTGCCTCATAATGTAGGCTGTACTTATCAAAGTCGAAATCCTTCAATATAGATTCGCAGATAATAAGCGTATGACGTATATCTTCTAAATATCGGTCATCATATTCGGTCGATCCGAAGAAAAACCCAGGCAATGTTGGAAGCAATTTTGCCCAAGCCTCTTTATTCGTAGTACCGAGAATCGTCTTACATCTTTCATGTAGATCTACGATTTCTTCTCGAGTTATAGCCCTGGAAAGTTCGCAATCGTCAACGCCGCCACAGATATTATCAACAAACCATTTATGAATCGCGTTTGCTTTTCTCCAATACGCATATTCATCGGGAATGGTGATATAGGGATACATCTCGCCATCGTCCCAGGCGTCGTATCCAATGTGAATATATGGCAAAAGTTTTAGCGCAACGTCCGGTTTCAACAAAAAACGTCCAAAATCGATTTTGCCACGCCAACGCACATATCTGGTCGCAAGATCCATCTCTTTGATTGTTACCCCATCAATCCTTGGATACTTCATCAAACTCATATCGAGCCCCATACGTTTTCCCTCCCATTTTGATTTGTTAGGTAAAAAGAAAAGAGGTCCCTGTTATAGGAACCTCCATTCCAGATACTACTCTTCGGCGCAGTTAATCTTAGTCATTCTTGATCCATGTCGCAATCAGCATTAGTCCAATTCCCACAAACACGGCTCCGATCAGCAGCAAAAGTAACCACCTCCAAATCATTATCTCATTCAGAGGTCTGTTTCAGATGCGAGTATAGCATAGCGCATTTTCCCCGATTTACGCATACCACATCGCAAAGAATAAAGCTTACGTCTCTAGCTTCCATCTTCAACAACCAATCGAATCATTCTTATTTCCTCCCGCCAGATGCTTCCAGATGGTTCTTAAAAGTCTGAAAGCCCCAGTTTCGATCGTCTACATAATTAAAAATGTAACTCCTGTGATCGTAAAAATCGAGCTTAATGCTTTGTCGATCATAGGGGCCGTACAGTCGCACCATACCCTCGTATTGCGGAAACATCGAAACAAACAGATCATACAAACCTTTACATTTCGCGCTTCCCGGTATCGGATTTCCCATTACTTGCTCTCCTTTTCCTTAAACATGATCGGCTTGTGGCTATCCTCATTCCAGCCCTGGTTCAGGCAATCCCAGCAAGGATCCTCCGCCTCGCTCTTTTCGTAGTGCTGACAGAGTTTGCAATATTCATCAAAACGCACTTCCTTCGTGGCCATTTAAATCACCTCCTCTACGCTTTTTACCTGTTTAAACAGATTCTCATAGCCTTCCATTTTGTTAATGACGCTCATGGCTCGAATCGCGGCCAGTTTTTTCGTTCCTGCTTCCACGCCAATAACCTTGATTTCCCGTCCCTTGGTGCTGTTATCCCGAAATATTTCGAAGACAACTTTCCATTGCTTCATTTCAGCCAATCCTCCCAAATATCATTAAAACTCGATCAACGGCAGTGCGTCCCAATCTTCCGGATAGAGCGCTCCGATCCATCGGCTGTGATGTCTAGCTCGATTGTGTACGACCGATATGTTGTAATTTACGATGTCGTCCATCAGCGCCTTTCGACCGTCGTAAGTGATTTTATTGTAATAGTCGCCATCGAGCTGGGTGACGAGAGAGTTGTACTTCAGTAACTGTGCCTCAAACGTCGCATCCCGAAATGCGTACTCATGCCACGATATGCATCCAAGTGTAATTGCGACAACCAGCAATATAACCGCCAGAATAATAAAACCCTCATAGCAAGACCACTCGTTGTGCTTCCACATACCGATTCCAACACCAAGAAAAATAAGTCCTAAGACGGCAAGTAAAGCGATCAACAACATAATTACTCTTCCTCCTCTTTAATCAGTCCCAGACAAATATCAATGTCCTGCTTAAGATCTTTCAGCATTTCTTCGTCGAATTTCACTCTTGATCGGACATTTCCGGATTTGTCGTAGATCTCAAGCGTCATGCCGATATCCGGTCGTCCGTGTAAATAGGAAACGCCGAATATCATTCCGTGTTCCTTGCGTCATTCCTTACTATACTTGTGTGTCTCCGGATTCCAGCAACTGTCGCAAGTAAAGTTCATCTCCAATTGTTCATTTGTTGTGCAAATCATGCCATTTCCTCCTACCATTTTGATTTATTCAACGCCCGTTCGTTCTTTGATAGTCCGGGCAATATGTTCCAGCTCTCCACGATCCGCTTCGAGTAAATCTTCCGTATCCGCGCCCATATGATTCTTGGGAATTTCTGGCGTTCGGATCCACAACACAAGATCTCGAACCCATACTTTTTCACCATCGCGAATAGTGCCGTATGGAGCATAGGACAATTCGATCTCCATCCACTGCAGAATTTCACACATGTCGTCAGCAAACAGAGCGTCAAGAATCTTGTAAGCCTCCTCGGGAATCAGACAGTCGTATGAAAGAACCATCTGATCTTTTGTAGCTTTCTTTGCGATGTTCGAATGCCTTTCCATAATCAGTCCTCCTTCAAAGTCGTTGAGAAAAAAGAAAAGAGAAGGAATCGTTCGAGGGGCTCCATACGGAACCAAATCTCTCAGTCCATCCTTCTCATTCACAGCCTTGTTTTCACCGCGAATACTATTGAGGTTCACGATACGTTCTTCCGCAGTACGGGCAAGTAATCACAGCATAGTCCATGTCGTACTCCCAATCGTACTCATACTTCAGCCAGCGATAGTCCACTGCAAATATCCCTTTACAGTATCGATCTGGACATTGTGTATGTAGTAGTGTTGGTTCTCCATAGTCTATGTAGTTCTTCTTTTGATACTTGGAACGAATTTCTACCATAAATATCACCTCATACCGCGGTATGTTCAAGATGTGAAAAGAGAGGCGGGATGCCCCTCCCACGAGTTATGCACAGTGCACAGCTTTCCGAACAAAACGTTCTGGAAGCTCCAGCAGTTTCATAATCTCGTGGACGGAATATCCCGCCCGGTACATCGACGCAGCCCGTTGCTTCTTTTTCTTGAATCCGAAATTCTTCCGCATAGAATCTCCTCCTCTCAAAATATCCGAGCCCATCGCTCCATTAAGCCAGCTGTTTCAGATGCGAAAAAGAGAGGCGGGATGCCCCTCTTGCGACTCGTCACCAGTACTCTTCAACAAGCTCTTTCGAGTACCCGTTTCTCTCGAATATCTTTTGGACGGTCTCAAGGGAATACCCTCTCTCCTTTAGCATTTGAACGGCCTTGCTCCAGTCTGCCTCCTTGATCGCCTTACCCAGGTCCATCTGTTCCTTATGAGTCATAGACATGCAGATCTCTCCTCTCAAATGTTTCATAATGCGCCATGTTTCAGATGCGAAGTGGTTTCATGACAAATATCCGCATCCAGTCACCATGAATGTATAGCGCCATCATGCGCATGTTGTCTTTCGCGATCTCATTCATGAGTTTTACCCTCGTTTCGATGATCTGACTCTTTGGAAGTTCGAACTCATAGGTTAATGTCTTTAGGTTGCCTAACATTCCCGTATTAACCTGATTAACCGCGTTAAGGCCGACGATGAGAAAAACGTCTTTGATGATCTTGAATAAATCCTGTCCAATTACCGTAACTCGCAATACATCCACGTGGCGGGAGACCTCCTTTCCGTAAAGGAAAAAGAATTATGAAAGGTTCCTATTTTTCATTGCCTCATCGATCTTGTAGGTAATCGATTCTAACCAATCTTTTGCTTTTACATATGGTTTTGCAAGCAAAAGTCCAAGCAATCTAAATATCATTCGTTTTCATCTCCTTTCACAATCCGACTTGTTTTAACCGCGAAAAAAAAGAAAGAGACCGTAATGGTCTCCTCGTTAATCAATAAACTCGATAACGATTTCGTCCTTACGGTCTCTCTTTTTCTTCGACTTCTTGCTCATCTTGTCCAGATCATAGAACAGCTTAGCGGTCCCAGCAATGCATGTAATCAAATACACACACTCCAGCGCGATCTTTATGTTTCTAATACTCTTTAACATGGCATATCCATCTCCTTTCTATTAAACCACATGTTTATCCCGCGAACATATGTTATGAGAAAAAAGAAGAGGCTAAGTCGCCCCCTCTTTTCTTGTCTTCTTTAATTTTTCTTTCGTCGGTCCATAAACAACCTCCCGAATCGCCAGAACCGTCTTCACCGTTACGAACACTATCGTAACGACTCCGATGGCTGCCAACGTGTCTACGGTCTTCATGATACCATCTCCTTTCTATTAAATCGCATGTTTATCCCGCGAACATATGTTATGAGAAAAAAGAAGGCGTGTGTTTAGCACGCCAACGTCGATTAAAGTTTCGGCAAGAACCTCGTTACCGTAGTCTTGGCGGCTTCAAGAGTTTTCTTGTTCACCAGCGTAGAGAACGTATCGGATCCGTAGGCCAGGCCTATGCCGCCAGCTCCAATCAGCACTCCAAACAACCCATAGATTCGAGTACATACGGAAGTTTTCCGCTTATCTCGGATCTCGAAAATCTGTTCGATCGCTTTCAACGTTTCCAAATTATCTTTGAAAGCACTGCATTTGATCCCATACATCTTCTCGAGCATTTCGAGTTTTTCGCGTTCCTTCTTCCATTTCGGACTCTCTTCTTTTTCATCGCTGTCCAGAATTAGTTTTCGCTGAGCGATTACCCCTTCCAACAGTTGATCCTTTTCAACGCCCAACTCCAGCTGCTTCTCAGTTATCTCCTCCTTCAGCTTTACCAGATCACGTTTCTTGGTCTTTCCGAGTTCCTTAATCTTCGTCATTACGCTCATAACGCAACAACCTCCTTTTCATTATTCATAAAGGCCTTTGTTCTGAACGCGAAAAAAAAGAGGACCGTGCTGATCCTCTTTACGTCCATCCGTTTGGTCAGTCAAGAACATTTTGTCTGTTATATGTTTTCCACCACCCGTCGTAGCTATAGACGGCCAACTTGATACCCCTTTTAGCACACACGGCGACAACCGCCAGCATCGCCACCATCAATCCGGTAGCATACAGCTCCAGTCGCTCGCAGTCTTCAGGAATGCTTTTGTCCGCCATAGCTTCAAGATCCCTTGTAGTCCACGTCCTTTCTACTCGGTTCGGAAAAATGTTCTTGTCCACCGGCAACGGATGCCGATCTTCACACAGTCCCATGTAGTACGTTTTCACATTAACGCACCTCCTTCATATACCGATATGTTGATCCCGCGAACACGTGTTCGATGGTATATGAAGAAAAAAAGACCCTCTTGTTTAGAGGGCCTCCCAGCCGGTTATAGAGTACTTGCTTGAAAAGATCTCAGCATACATATTGTATCTGCCAATCATCAGCTTGAAATTCCGAACCTTATTCCAAAGCACGGGATAGACGCACTCCCAATGTCCATCCTCGAAACCTCCGATCGTCTTCGGCACTCCACCCAGAATTCCGTAGAGTCCCTCGATATCGAAAGCGTCGAGCTCAAATTCGTGCATCGCCTCGTAGTTCGGAAAAGTTACCTTGAACACCCGATTCCTGAACAGACCTTTTCTGTTGTTGATTTTCATTCAAACACCTCCCCATAATCTCTATTAAGGCAAGTGTTCTGAATGCGAATAGTCTGGACGAGCGTAGCGAAGACAGGCTTGTTCATAATTTGCGCACGAAGTAAGTCAATGCGAAAAAAATACAAACATGTTTATATAGCGAAGCCTATCGGGCCTGCATCTGGTTTAATCAGTCATCAGAATCGGTTTTTGCCTCAATAGTCTCCGGGTAACAGCAGTGTCGTCACAGAGCGATCCCACTCGGTGATGATCCAGAGTCTGTCCTCGAATACCTCTTCGATATACTCCGGAATCTGGTAAGACGCCAACAGACGTTCACCGTTCTTCACGGATTCGTCGTTCAGCTTCCAGTCTTCCTCTGGCAATTCGCCCCAGTCGTTCGCAATATACCTGCTCAAACACAGCGTTACAAACTTCGAGAACTCAGGATTTGAGTCAATCAATTCCCAAACACTCTTCGTAGCAACAACATTACCCAAACCAAAAGTAATCGCCATAATATCATTCCTCATTTCTGTCAAGTCGATTCGGCCCGACAGGCTTCATTATATGGCGTGTTGATGCCGCGATTTACTGCCATTTTGAAAAAAAAGAGAGCGCTGGGCTCTCAAGACTTCAAGCGAATCGAAATCGGTCCGTCGAGCCAGGATCTCATTGCGCCCTCGTGTTTTCCTTCATCCAGAAGCAAACGCACAGAGCTCTCATTCAACCCCAGCTCTTCGGCGATCTCATGACTCGTCTTCCCAGCGTCTCTCAGTTGTTCAGCCTTGTCCATACGAACGTCGCGCATGATTCTATGCGCCTCGGAAACCTTCTTGCGAAATGCGACTGTCGAAAGACCGAAATGTTCGGCGACGTCAGCCTCAGTATAGAGGCGATCGCCATTCTCATTCCGGGCATCCTTCATAGTCTTGACTTCGTTCAGAAACCTCTCGTAAATCAACATAGAAATACCTCCTTAATCATATTGAGCAAGCTGCTCTCAATTAAGGAGGTGTTTGAAACGCGAATAGTCTGAACGAACGTAGCGAAGATAGGCTCGTTCATAATTTGCGCACGTAGTAAGCCAACGCG
>CALEPS010000032.1 GCA_937910305.1 uncultured Bacteroidales bacterium
GTCACCGAATGAAAATCCTGCTATTATTAGTGCGTTATTTTGTGATATTTTATGACTTAAATGATAGCGATATGTGGCAAATGGTTGAATGGTGAGTTTATCTGTTTTATTTAAACCTGTGATAATCGGGCTATGATAGATTGAATCTCCATTTTGTGCAGTCACTGGACTCATTCCGTGTCCCACAAAATGTCCCATGCTCTCACGAAAAGTAGGCCATTTGTACCAATCGTGAGAATTGCGGAGATATAGTTCCTTGTTCTCATCTTCCAATTTCATATTTGAATAGCTATATAATAAACAACCATGAATATGATTGATGGTATTCTCTGTACTTTGAAGTAGTTTGGTCGGATTGAATTTTTGAAGCGGTTTGTAATTCACAACTTCCTCAAAGCCATCTTCGAAAGTAATGCTATTCTCTATAGTTGTGTCATAGTTGAAATTGAAAACATCCCATTTAAAAGGTGCTGCCTGCCAAAATTCTTTATACCATGCACATGTGTTGTCTTTTTCCGCAAGATAATATTCATCATAATGATTAACAAGATCCATGATGATATATGTCATTTGATTTAAGGCTCGATGGAGTTCCTCTGGAGTATATGCAAAATTTGGATTTGTAAAATAGGCAAACAATGGTACTTTTGTAAAATCACGATATTTGTATATCCACACATAGCTGTAAGACTCCAACATTTCTAGTACATGGAAAATTCTTTCAAAATGTATTATTCCATAGGACGCTTCGGCATTAGGATCTAGTGCCCCTTGTGGGTAATCCGCACACAACCTTTCATATACTTGACGAATCAAAGGACTTATTGATCCTTTAGATCCATCGTAGTACACTATTTCCGGGGTTGTGACAAGCCGTTTTGTTATGTTAGCCGTAGATGGAGTGTTATCACACCAATCAAAGAAGCTTAAGTTTACGCCTGCTCCTAAAATTGCGGTCACTCTCTTTTGTCTTTTTAAAATACACATATGTTGTTATTTCCTTTTTGCTTATCTATAGTAAAAATCTAAACTTTTTTGCACTTTCTTCGTGCGCGCTTTTATATTTGTTTGACTATTTTACTTAGTTCTTTTTCCAACTCCAAGGATTTACTTGGTCCTTTTTACTTAGTCCTTTTGACCTATTGAAATGACTGGTTTTGCGATTTTATGCACTTTGGAGGCTAAAAAATATACATTTTTATGCAGTTTCGTGTCAAAAAATCTTACATTTTCTTGCATATTCCGTTTTTTTATAGTACTTTTGCATCGGTTTTTGAACCACGAAGCATTATTTTATACACTTTTTTGCAGTATATTGCTATGGCAACCGATTATTTAAGCATCTTAAGCGACCAGTTAGAGGAGCTACGCAAAACCCCGTGGGAATCTATCATCACTCGCAAAGAGGAACAAGAGGTAAATCTCAACAGCCCACTCGCGCAAGTAGTGATTGGCGTGCGTCGTAGCGGTAAGTCCACGCTATGCGCCAAGTTGATGATGGAGAGTAAACTTCCATTTGGTTACATCAACTTTGACGATGATCGCTTCGGCAAACTCACCCGCGATGATTTCGACCCGCTGTTGCAAACTTTATATCGACTCAATGGCGATTTTAAACACTTGCTTCTTGACGAGGTGCAGAATATCGAAGGCTGGGAGTTGTTCGTTAACCGAATGCTCCGACAAGGAATGCACGTCATCATTACCGGAAGCAATGCCAACCTGCTCAGCGGCGATTTGGCAACTCACCTGACCGGGCGTCATCATAAGATTGAACTCTATCCTTTTTCTTTCCTTGAATACTGCCAGAGTCACAATGTGGATATCGCGTCATATTCCACCAAAGCAATAGCTCTGCGCGAACGTGCGCTCGACGAGTATCTCTTTCAAGGCGGTTTTCCGGAATTGCTCAACCTCAATGAGGCTGAACGAACCGACTATGTGCGTTCGTTAGTGCAAACTATCGTTGAGAAGGATATTGCAAAACGTTACAAAATCCGCTATGCGGAGACTCTGAAAAATATTGCAGACCAAGTGTTGGATGAGTTCACCAATGAGCAATCATCCTCTTCCATCCAAGAGAAGCATCATCTCAGTTCGGCTCACACTGCAAAGAATTACTTGCAATATATCCAGAATGCTTATCTCGTATATGGCGTACCACGTTTCTCCTTAAAAAGTATTGAGCGCCGCAGCGTAAACAAGTATTATGCAATGGATAATGCCATGGTCGCCAAGCGCGAAGGAGCGTTGCTAACTGAAAGCTTGGGACCACGATTGGAAAACATCGTGGCTATTGAACTCAAACGGCGCGCTTCTATTGACGACCAAATCTACTATCTCCGCAAAGTGCGCGAATATGAAGTGGATTTTGTTCGCGTTCGCAACCACCATGTGCAGGAACTTATCCAAGTTACCTATGATTTCCGAGATCCAAGCACCAAGTTGTACAACCGCGAAGTAGGCAACCTCTTTAAGGCCGACCAATTACTGCACTGTAATAAGCTTACACTTGTGATGGCTTACGGCGAGAAGCGCGATATTGTCCAAGACGGTAAAACAGTCCATTGTGTTCTTGCCTCCGATTGGCTTTTGCAGCAATAACCATTTCTCAAACTGGCGCAGACACCTGTGTCAGTTTTTTATTCAGTCATTTCAATCTGTCAAAGATCTTTTCAATCGTTTTTTTGTGTGCTGATTGATGGCACTACCTTTCGTGTCCTGGCCCCGGGAGGAATGAAGAACACAAAAAGGAAAGAGATAAAACCATGGAATACGGTCCTATCTCCTATCAAACACACCCAACCTTACGGCACTGCCGGTAAAAGCATTGCGGAATGTCGAGCGGTATGCTGTAGCGTTGTTCATACAAAAGTAGTGTCTTAACCGTTGGTACTTTTGTTTGTTATCAAACACGGTGCAAAGGTACAACATTTTTACGAAATATGCAAATAAATTTGTATATTTTTAGACATAATTTTACGCAGAATTAAAAAATAGCATCCCTATTTGTCAATTTGTTTACATTTCCACTATATCCGTCAATTATTCCACATTCCGTTACAGTTTCGCACGGAGCAGAAAATGCACATCCGTGCGGGTCATGGACCGGTCGTGCGCTGCCGCCCAAGCACGGGCATAGACAGTCTCGCTGACGCGCAGATACAGCGCTATCTGCGGGATGATCTGCCACCGCAAACAGGCATACGCCCTGCCGCCTAAACCATATACGGCAGGGATAGAAAAAGCATACAGCACATCGTGCTCGTACATATATATCCTGTTTGCCCATTCGCGGGCGTCGAATCCCTGTACCCTTAACTTTAAAGTTAAGGGAAGTTTCGTATTGAGAGCAGCGAGTTGAGAGAAATCGAGAGAGAAATCCTGCGCTATACTGATTCCATAAGTCAGTTGAGAGTTCAGAGAATTAGTGTTTAGTGAATTAGTGTTTAGGGAATTTGGTGCCAGGTTCGCGTCCGCGGTAGTACGCAAACTCCATCCGCAGGAAGACCAGTCGAACTGTGCGCGGGCAGAGTAGAGTGCATCGCCTTTCTGACGGGCGCGAAGCCGAAGACCGATCCGCCAATCTTGGCGGATATACCGGACTTCCGCCATGGCGTCGTAGCCAAGCGTTTTGCTTTGTGGGAGACCGTATTTGGGTCCGGAGAAATAGAACACATCGCCGTAACCGGTCAGCCGCCAGTTCCGCCACCGGGTAATGTCAAAACCTACATAGCCGCCGTTCTCGTCGCCTATGCGCGAGGTCTCCGAGAAAGCATACCCCTGCGCGTTGTCAAACCACGGCGAATAATACCTGTAGAGAGCCACCAGCGACACGCCCGAAGCCGGATAAAAACGGCTTCCGACAATCGTCCCGAAGCCCCAATGCGCTACGCGCAATTGATGATTGATAATTGATGATTGATGATTTTGACTTGTGGCTACTTCGCCGAAAAGATCGAACCAACCGTGGTTGTACCGCGCAGAAGCGCCGATGACGGCTTGGTTCCTGCCCCTGAAATAATGCTGATTGTAGGTGGTGTTCCGATACGGACGGATGCTGTCGCTCCATATGTTCTCAATTACCGTCAGAGCTACCTGCAACCGGTTATGCCGAACCGTCAGATTGGCTCCTATCAGATGGTGCCAGGTGCTGTCATTCGCCCGTTTCATCGAGTATAAGACACTGGCGTCCAGCCTTGTTTTCTTGTTCCATTCCCACCGCAAAGTGGCTCCTGCGCCGTGCAGCCCTTCGCCGTCTGCCGAACTGTAATACCGCAGTCCTTCGCGACTCTGACCGGCTGACTGGACATACACGGATTTGCCGGCATGAAAAACCGGCGCCAGCACTAAACCCTGGCCAAAAGAAGCCTGGAAATTACCGCCTACTATTGTATGCAAATGTCCTATGTCGCGCAGTTGCAAATAAGCTCCATACTGCAAATCCCCTGCCATTCCTCCAGCGGGTCTGCGCAACTGCGCTCCAAAGGTTACACGACGTTGAAAATCAAAACGATAGCGCGCCTGCACAAACATAGGATCGCTGCCTTCATAAGACTCTATGTCACGTGCGTCCAGACGGGTCGTGATCTCATGCGTAGCATAGGTGAACACCTCACGCGCGTAATATTTTTGTTCGCTCGCGCTCGCGCCTATACGCACGAACGGAAGCAGGTCCCGTATCTCATAATCCGCCAGACTCTGAATCATTCGCAACTCATACAGAGACTCAAACGGATGTTTGTCCGCATACATCAGAATCTCGTCTATCTGTTGCGGCGAAAGAAAATAGAGCTGCTGCAACTCTTCGTCCGAGGTGTTGTTCAGGTTGATCGGCTCTTCGTGAAGCGCATACAGATTGGTCTGCAGCTGTTCGTAGTCCACCTCGCCGATCTCCGTTGCCGCATTGTATATGTCCAGAATGATGTCGTCCAGCGAGGCAGCAACCCCCTCCCCATATTGTTCTACGGGCGACCACTGGGCGCCCGATCGAGCATAGCTCTTCACCCCTACAAGGGAGGGAGAAAGGAGCAGTATCAGAATCCAAATCTTACAGAATTCTCTTTTCACGGTGCAAAATTAGTAAAAATCTTGCATATGTGCAAAAAAAGCAGTAATTTTGCCACGGATTTATGGATCGGAAGACGCTCTATCATATTGTCGAATGGTCGGTAGCCCTCGCCGCGTGTGCGTTTCTGCTGTATAAGATTGTCACCTACGACAACTATGCCGCGCTCGGTGAAGCGCTGCGCAATATGTCATGGCAGCAATGGGCGGCAATGGGCCTGTGCGTGGCTCTCATGCCGCTGAACATGGCGCTGGAAGCGTGGAGGTGGCGCACCCTATGGAATGCACAAAGGGACAATGTACAAAGTACAAAGGAGCTGTCTTTTGGCGAAGCGCAGCGGCAGGTGTATTACAGCAAGTTAGCGGGATTGGTGACGCCCTGGCGGCTGGGCGAATACCCGGCAAGAGGGATGTTATTGGTAGAGAGTTTTAAGTTGAACGATGAAAGAAGTTCGAATGTAGAGAGTGGGAAGTTGATGACGCGTGTACTCTCGATGGGGGCTGTAGGAAGCGCTACCATGACTGCAGCAATCGTCCTGGCAGGTATCATTGGACTGGCTTTTTCGCCTGAGGTTCTCTCGCTTCTCGGAGGCAGTTATCTCTATGCTTTGGCGGTAGCAGTGGCGCTTCTGGCGATGGCTTTCGCGTTAATGCCCAGACTGCTCCGCCGTTTTGCCGAAGTGGACCAATATCTGCTTCTGCGCAGTCTGGGACAGAGTCTCGTACGGCTGCTCTGCTGGTGTGTCCAACTGGCGCTGGTGCTCTATGCTTTGGGAACCTTCAGCCTTCAGCCTTCACCCATCAGTTTGCTGTTTGTCTATTACCTCCTTGTGACAATCACGCCGAACGTGCCTGTCGCGGAGGCAGGAGTACGCGGCGCATGGGCGATTCTGCTCTTCGGCACGATGAATGCAGCGCTGGCAGGGGTGCTGCTATGGCTGATAAATGCCTTGCTACCGTGTCTAATTTGGCCTTTTTTGCGCAAAAAAACAAAATAATTTGCACGGTTGCAAAAAAAGTAGTAACTTTGTGGCGAAATTAATGAAATACCGTAACAAAACAATAATATCATGAACATCAATTTTCAAATTCATTACCGTGCCGAGTACGGCCAGAGTCTGTGCGTGATCGAGACGCAGGAGTCAATCTTGGGATGGACGGAGAAGGAACCGCTGGTGCTGAATTGCCAGGGAATGGATTTCTGGCAGGCGAACGTGCCGATCAGCGATTTCGCCGGAAGTATCCAGTATAAATACGCCATCCGTCTGCAGGACGGCGGCTATATCTACGAAGCCGGCGAACCCCGTACCCTGACGCTCAAGGCGGCTGACAAACGTATCGTGGTACGCGACGCATGGCAGGCGAGCACCTATGAGGACAGTTTCTACACTACCGCCTTTCTGAAAGCGCTTTTTAGTAGAAAGTCGAAAGCAGAAAGTAGAAAGTCGAAAGCACCGAAAGGTAACATCCGTTTCTCAATCGACCTGCCGCAGATACTCCCTTCGCAAGGCGTGGCAATCATCGGTAACTGCGAGGCATTGGGCAACTGGAGCGCGGACGACAAACTCATCATGAGTGACGCCGAGTTCCCCCTCTGGAAAGCGGACATCGAGGTCAAAGGTCAGGATATCGTAGAATACAAATACGTCGTTTATGACCTCAAGACCGGTGCTGTGGTAGATACCGAGTGGGGTGAGAACCGCCAGATATGGGGAATCGAGAAAGGTCAGGTGATCTATCAGAACGACCGCGGTTTCCGCCGCACGCAGCCCAGATGGAAAGGATCCGGCGTGGCTGTTCCGGTCTTCTCGCTCCGTAGCGAAGCGGGATTCGGTATCGGTGAATTCCAAGATCTCAAACTGCTGGCGGAATGGGCGGCTGCTACGGGTCAGCAGATGATTCAGACACTGCCGATCAACGATACTACACTCCGTCATAACAACCGCGACAGTTATCCTTACAACGCCGTTTCGGTCTTTGCGCTCCATCCGATATATATCAATATCGAGGCTATGGGACGTCTGACGCCGGCAATGAAGAAGAAATACGAGGCGCAGAAAGCGGAGTTTAACGCAAAATCCTTCTCGGATTACCAGAACGTGTATGACGCGAAGATGGTATTCTTCAAAGCCCTCTACAAACAGGACAAGGACGCACTCTTCGGCAGCGCGGAATACAAAGCTTTCGAGAAGAAAAACCATGCATGGCTCGAGCAGTATGCCGAGTTCCTGAGCAAACGCGACAAACAGCCGAAAGATTTCTATAAGTTCCTCCAGTTCCATGCCGACAAACAGTTGGCGGACGCGGTGGCATATGCCCATTCGTTAGGTGTTGCCATGAAGGGAGATATACCAATTGGTATATCGCCGGACTCCGTAGATGCGGCTTATTATCCCGATCTGTTCAATCTGGACGCTTCTGCCGGAGCTCCGCCTGATGATTTCGATGCACGCGGCCAGAACTGGGGCTTCCCTACCTATAACTGGGATGAGATGGCGAAGGATAACTTCGGCTGGTGGCGCGCACGGTTCCAGAAGATGCAGGATTATTTCGATGCTTACCGCGTAGATCATATCCTCGGCTTCTTCCGTATCTGGCAGATGCGCAAACAGGACGAGTGGGGACTTTGCGGCCATTTCGTACCGGCGCTGCCATATACCTACGACGATCTATGCGCACAGGGTGTTTGCCTCGACTGGGATAGAATGACCAAACCGTATATCCGCTCCAATTTCTTGGGAGACGTGCTGGGATATGATACCGAATGGGCTAAACAGCATGCCCTCCAGACACGCGATAACTATATCTATTGGTTCCGTCCGGAATTTGATACCCAGGCGAAGGTGCAG
>CALEPS010000033.1 GCA_937910305.1 uncultured Bacteroidales bacterium
TCAAAAATTCCGCTCAAAAACTTGCGTATGTGCAATTTTTGTTGTACCTTTGCAGCCAAATTGGGATTTTAACTAAAAAACGATTATGAGAAAATACTTATTTATCTGTATGATGGCAGTAATGGGCGTATTGCTCTCCGGATGTGAGAAAGGCCAGCCGTTCCATAAGAAGACCATTGACCTGACGGTGACTTCTGCGCAATGGGATTTTGACCAGAGCGCGAACATGTTCTTCTGCCATTTCGACATTCCCGAACTCACGGAGAACGTATATAACTACGCCGAGGTGAGCGTGAGCCACGAGTACAACAGCGGCAAGAACAACGCCTACCAGGTAGCGCTTCCGGAGACGATCTACAAGCAGATTGAGATCCAGGATACCGACAGCACCACCACCCCCTATTTCTACCAGCAACATATCGACTATGCCGTAGGTGTAGGGTTCGTAGAGGTATTCTGCACCATCTCCGATTTCTATTACGAGGAAGGCTGGACACCGGATCCTATGCTGTTCCGGTTGCAGATGAGCTATTAAAGGATTCGTAATCCGTAATTCGTAATCCGTAATCCGATTTACATATTAGGTCCCTGTTCAGCGGAGAGCCGCGAGCAGGTAGTACTCACCGCGGGGCAGATAAAGGCCGTTTGCGGTGAGACGCCTTTTATTTTCCGCGCGGGCGCATGGAAGCCGCGCACGAGTCCGCACACGTTCCGCGGCGTAGGCGAAGAGGCATTGGAATGGCTGGCAGAGGTGAAGAAGGCGTTTGGCATGGATGTTGCGACAGAGGTAGCAACTCCGGAGCATGTACAGAAAGCCATAGCCGCCGGTATTGACTACCTGTGGATTGGCGCCAGGACAAGTGCAAACCCGATGGCGGTGGAAAACCTCACCCAGGCCCTCTCCTCAAGAGAGGGAGGACAGATAAAGGGCATATTGATTAAGAACCCGGTGAATGAAGACGCGGCGCTATGGATAGGCAACATAGAGCGGTTTGAGAAGACAGGGATACCCGTCCTGGCGGTACATAGAGGTTGCGGGCACCGTCCTTGCTGGGCGATGGCGCATCAGGTGCGGCTGGCGCGGCCGGACATACCGATGCTGCTGGACCCGAGCCACATGAGCGGCGATTCCGCCAAAGTGCCGGAACTGATGAACAAGATATACGAGCTGGGTCTGGACGGAGCGATGGTAGAGGTGCATTGCCATCCGGAGCAAGCGCTGTCGGACGCCAAGCAGCAGATAGAGCCTTCTTCATTAGCGAAGATAGTCGAAAGTCAAAAGTCGAAAGTCGAAAGCAAAAAGACCGAATTGAATTGGTTGCGGGCGGAGATAGACGAGCTGGACGAGAAACTATGGGACACGATAGCCGCACGAATGGACGTCAGCCGGCGGATAGGAGAATGGAAGAAAGCCAACGGCGTAGCACCACTCCAGCCGGAACGGTACGAGATGATAGTTGAAAGACTAAAAGCCCCCCAGCCCCCTAAAGGGGGAGGATTGCGGACGGAATTTAAGTTGGCGTTATGGGAGTTAATTCATGAGGAGAGCCTGCGTCAGCAAAGCTGACGAATTAAAAATTCAAAATTAAAAATTCAAAATTAAGAATTACGAATTGAAAAAGTTAAGGTACATAGTAATTTTGATCTTATGCTTCGCCGGGATGGCGAGTGCGCAGGAGGTGACAAGTATATCGGGTACGGTAGTGGACGGCGACACGGGCGAGACACTGCCGTTCGTACAGATATATTTCTTGAAATCAACCACCAGCAAAGGCATGATCCCGTCGGAGATAGGTACGACGAGCGATATAGACGGTAACTTCTCCATCAGCAACAGTGCCGGCTACAACACGCTGAACTTCCAGATGTTGGGCTACAAGACCGAAATGCTGACCCTCCGCAAGGGTCAGAACCGCAAGAACGTGAAGGTCAAGATGACTCCTGACGTTTACGGTCTGCAAGATATCGTCGTGACACCAAAGAACCGTAAGCGTGACTACAAACGTAAAGGCAATCCGGCCGTAGAGTTGATCAAGAACGTGATCGCCCACAAGGACTCGTTCTACGTTACCTCTATGCCGCAATACACCGCGAAGAGCTACAGCCGTATGTCCTTCGCGCTGGATAACATCAAAGTGAACTGGGAGAAACCATTCTGGAAGAAATTCAATTTTATCCAGAAATATATCGACACGACGGGCGTCTATCCCAACGTGACTATCTCCATCCGTGAGCACCTCAATTCGGAATACTACCAGCGCAAGCCCCACCGCGAGAAGAAGATATTAGAGAAGAAACGTGTGTTCGGAGTGGAGGATTTAGTGTCGCAGGGTTCATTCCAAGAGAACGTCAATGCGATTTTCAAGGACGTGGATATCAACGACAACAGCATGAACCTGCTGTTTAACCGATTTGTTTCTCCGCTGAGTTCCACCCTTGCCGTGACATTCTACCAATATTACATCATGGATACCATCATGGTGGACGGCTATCCGTGTATTGACCTGGCTTTTGTACCGGTTAACTCAGAGAGTTACGGTTTCACGGGTCACCTCTATATCGTCAACGACTCCACCTTCCGTCTCAAGAAATACGCGATCAACGTACCGCCGGACATCAACCTCAATTTCGTAAGCAACTATTCGGTGGAGCATAGTTACAAACAGTTAGAGAACGGTATCTGGGCACCGGACAGGACGACCACGTATGCCAAATTCTATGTTCTGAATAACAAACGGGGTATGTTAGCCCGCCAGACGAAGATCTACACGGACTGGGATCTGGAGACACCTATTCCCCGTGAAACTTTCTCGAGTCTGACGGCAGACGAGATAGAGACAAATGACTCCACGGCTCAACGGTTCGGTGCAGCCGCATGGGATACACTTCGTCCAGAACCGCTCTCATGGTACGAGAATTCGGTATATGATTTGGTACGCGAAGCGACAGACAACCCGAGTATAGCCAGTCTGGTAGCCACCGTAAACGCCATCACTTCAGAATATGTTGCCACCACCCCCGCCCGCGATCTGGACGAGAGTAAGTTCGATTTCGGTCCGATATACAATTTCGTAAGTTGGAATAAGTTGGAAGGCGTCCGCGTGCGTGTAGGCGGTGCGAGCACGGCGAGGCTGCACGACCAGTTTTTCTTCCGCGGATATGTAGCTTTCGGTACGACAGACCTGCGACCGAAATACAACGCTACCTTGGTATGGACTTTCGACAAACACAAGAGCCAGCCGTACGACGGGTTAAGACACCATATCCAGATAGGTGCGCAATACGACGTAGAGGAGCCGGGACAGAACACCGACATCATCCGTCGTGACCATATCTTGGCATCTATTCCTACGAGCAAACCAACGCTGCCGTTTGCACAGTATGTATTCCATGCCAAAGCGGAATACATGAAAGAATGGCGCAACAAACTATCAATCCGCGCCTCCTTCGATTTCACAAACAACGAAGCTGCCGGTGTACTAAGTTACGATAAGGTAAACTGGACGATGGCTGCAGATTCGAGTTGGAGCAAGACATACACGAACATAGGATCATACCGTAATTACGAGGGAATGGTTGAGTTGGAGTATTCGCCGGGCAGCCGGATCTATATCGACCGTATGGGTATTCGCAGTCCTTTTGCTATCGAAAAGGACGCTCCTACCTTCAAGTTGACGCACTACGTAGGCTATCTGGACGATCGGCATAACGGCGGCGACGGATTTATCTACAACCGGACAGAGTTCCTCTTCGACAAACGATTCTGGTTCTCCGCTTTCGGTCACCTGGATCTGCGTGTACAGACCGGTATGCTATGGCAAAAAGCACCGTTTACCAAATTGTATATTCCGCAGAGCAGCACCAGTATTTTCCTGGCTCAGCGCGCATTCAACCAGATGAAGCCGATGGAGTTCATGATGGACGAATACGTAGCGCTTTATGCGACGTATTATTTCAAGGGTTGGATCCTGAACCGCATACCGGGTATCAACAAACTGAAACTGCGCGGCGTAGTTAGTTTCAGCGGCATATACGGCGGTTTGACGAAGAAAAACAACCCTTATCTAGAGGGTAATAGCGGTTTGTACGATTTCCCGCACACACCCTGGGAGAACGGTATCGTCGATAATGCATTCGACCACAACGGGTATATCCAAGACGGCTATCGCACGAGCTCCCCTATCGGCAAACTGCCGTACATGGAGTTAACTGCGGGTTTCGAGAATATTCTCAAATTCATTCGCATCGACTACGTACGCCGATTAACCTATAACGACTACGAATTGCCGTATATGATCCAAAAGATGGAACCAAAAGATGCCGACCATCCTACCGAAGGTTTCCAGCCGGCGGTAGATGCAGACGGGCATCCTGTAATGATCCATGGTCGCCGCCGCATAGGCGCCTGGGGAAGAAACGGCGTGAAGATCACCTTTAGATTTGCATTATAAGCCATGAAAAGAATAGTATTAATTTGGAGTATAGCGACCCTCTCTCTAAGCCTGGCGGCTCAGAACAAGGACACGAAAATACAGCTCTCGCTAGAAGAGGCGAAGGCTAAGTTAGTGGAATTTAACACCGAGCGTATGTTGGATTCGCTGGACCAAGAGAAACTGCCGAAATTAGTGTCCGGAGGTCTATTAGCCGGAGTGAATACGAGTAACTTCATCATCACACGCGCTCACCACACGATGAGTTCGTATATGCGTGTCGGCGGAGAATTAGGCGGATTTTTGGATTTTGCTGTAACACAACATTTCGCTATCCAGCCGCAAGTGATCTTCACGGCGCATCAGAACTATTTCGCAGTAACGGATAGTGCGAACCATTTATGGTCCTTCGGCGTAGATATACCGATTTATTTCTTAGGCCGATTCGGTAATATGGAGAAAGGTTATATCCAGTTCGGCGGCGGTATATTCACGCATTTCACTTTTGCATCGAATATCACGAATAAATTCAAGAACTTAGATGACCCGGTAGCGGCAGGTATGCCAATGCGGATGAAAGCGGAAGAACCTCCGACATATGATTATAGCCGACTTTACAGCCTGCATAATAACCATTTCGGCATATGCGCAACAGTAGGATACGAGTTCCCGATAGGCATTCAAATCAATGCGCAATACAAAGTCAGCCTGTCGGATATAGCAGGCTTCTACAGCGAAAACAAAGGCAAAGAAATCGCAAACGCACTGATCTATCCGCAATCGGTTTCTTTAGGAATCGGTTACCGCTGGAAATAATTATTCCTGATCAGGCGGTCGGACAACGGAAAGGCTTCATCCTCAAGGATGGGCCTTTTTTGTGCCGGGTCCATGAGGTTGATCCCGAATCCACGCCACCTATAGTCCTCCGCTCCGACGAGCGCCCGATAAGTAGGATAAATATCCATCTGGTAACAATCCCCGGTATAATGCGGGTTACCGCTGATCTTAGGCGAATAGATCACGAGCGGCAGGCAGTCGTCATCCGGTGTGAGGGACGAGATCCACTCCCACTCCGTGCCGGCATGTTTCTTCGACCAGCGGCGCGCATAGCGCAACATCTGCTGACGTTTCTCATGGTGCAAGATCCGGTGGTCGCCCGTGAAGACGATGGTATAGTTCTGCAGGATCGGGTCTGTCTCTATCTTACGGATGAAATAACCCAGGCCGTCGTCCAAAGCATTGAATCCCCGGATAAAATTATACATCACCCACGGCATGGACTTAGGCAGTTCGAGACGCGAATATTTCTCATTCACGAAGGGCGCATGGGTGGATTGGGTGATACATTGTATATAGCGATAACCCTCATCCACAAGGGAGTCAAGTTTCTGGAAAAGGATCGTATCTATATCCGTGTAGCAGATCGTCGAGTCATATCCGTATGCCGGCGACATAGCAGTCTGGTTCCAGACACAGGTATCATGCGGTAGAAGACATATAGCACTATCCGGCGCGAGTTTCATGATAGCAGGGAAGGTGTTGCGCGGGTAATGGAGACAAGTTGCTCCGGCATTAATAGGCAGCAGACCGGAGTTAACGATCATCTGCCCATCCGCCGAAGGCGCGCCTACTATCTGAGTATGGATACGGTTGGCATAGAACGTATGGTCATTCTTAGTCAGGCGGTAGAGGTTTGGCATAATCTGCGGCGTCAGAACCCAGTTCTCCAGACTTTCGAGCAATACGATGATCAGCGGGCTATCGAGCAAGACCGAGTCCTCACCGCTGTCCAGATGCGCCATTAAGGCATAATCATGCGGAGTAAGAGGCCTATCCGGTTGAATCTCGTTGATCATGAGATAATAATCCGAAGTGATGTAAAGCGGCGAATAGAGAACCGATGTGTTCGCTACGGTAGTAGGAAAATCCGTGCCATAGACGGGTTCCCGGTGCTCACGGATAAAAGGCACGGCATCGTATGCGGCTTCGGTCTGCGTAGTTTTCTTCTTATCATTGACATAGAGTGCCTCCGCTCCGAGACGCGTTCCTACCGCCAAGAGCAACATCCCCAGCCATGCCTGCCAACAACGTTTAGAAGAAGTAGTAAAGAAATAAATACAACTGAACAGGGCGGTGAGACCATAGAAAAGGAGGTCTATCCCCCACTCGATATAGATGAGGACCGACCAGAAATAACCATGCAGGTTTCCGGACATATTAAACGCCTCTGCATCCAGCAGGATATGGTTATTGCGCATGTATATCAAGTTCGCCACAAACCACGTATCAATGACGAGCGAGAGGGCTATGAGCCATCGTTTATCGCGCAAGAGGAAGGTGAAGGAAGCAAAGAGCATGGATGCCGCCAATTTGGCTAAGATCATAGCGATCCTATTCTGCGCCGAAGGCTGCAACTCCAGTTCGCGGAAAGCGAAATGGTCAAAGAGAAGCGTCTGCACAAAGATGAGCAGCGTGAAAAGGGCAAAGACAACCCAGTTAGCTCTGTTGCCGAGCGACAACCATTGTTTGAATTTCTCTCTCATACTTTAGCAATACAAATACACCCAGCAATAATCAACATCACTCCCAGCCATTGCATGAATCCCACCTGCTCATGGAAAATCAGCCACCCTGATAACATACCAAAGATAAATCCAAGGCTCGTCAAAGGATAGACCTGCGAGAGCGGGTATTTATGAAGCATCCAAAGCCAGAAGAGGTTCGCGCCTATCATTAGGGCGACCGCTATCATCAGCCATGCATTACAGATCACATTATGCCAGATGAATGACCAGCTCCACTCCCAGTGAAGTCCCTCCATTGCTAATTTTAATGCCACCTGACTGAACGCCAACATCGCCGTCTGCAGGAGCATCAGAAGCACCATTGTTATCATACTATTACGCCGTGTTTCAGTTTATAACTCTCTTGTATGTCCCGATAACGGAGCAGTACCTCTTCTATCACGTTCTCCCATGACCGCGAGATAGTCTTGGAGGCCTTGTCTCCTACCCTAACGAGGATCTCCGGATGCTCCATGAGATAAGAAATCTGGTCAGCATATGCCTGCAAGTCATTGGGTGTAAGGAAGCCGTTCTCGTTAGGTTTGATGACCTCCGCCGCCGTGGATTCTTGCAACATTAGTGCCGGCGTATGCAAAGCCGCAGCCTCGCGCACCACCAGAGGTGCGTTATCATAGAGCGAAGGGAAGAGGAAGAGATCCGCTGCCGCATCGATCTTTTTAAGACGCTCGCGGTCATGGATATTACCCAGCAGCGTCACGCGATCCTGGAGACCAAGCGCGCTGATCTTATGCCGTATTTCCCGCACCGCATAACCCGTACCGACCATAAAGAGATGGAATGGCTTATCCTTAATTAGAGCGAGCGCATCAAGGATAAAACCGATATTTTTCTCCCATATATGCTGTCCAACAAAGAGAAGCATCGTTTCATCAGGCAGTAGTCCCAACTCCTCACGCATCTCGGCGCGCATCGCCTCTATTTGAACCGCAGGGGTATAGAAATCATTTCCGTTCTCGACCACCTCGACATGCCCCTTGAAGCCATACTCCCTGAGCGTCGGCTCCACCGCCGCCTGCGGGATCCATACCTCGTCCGCTTTCTCGAAGAAACGTATGATGTGGTTCACCATCCAATCCACGACGGCTTTGGATTTCACGTTATGCTCGAAGTCCTGACGGTATTTGGAATGGAAAGTAGCCACCATCGGAATCTGCTGCCGCCGTGAAGCGGACAGAGCGAGGTCGCCTGTCGTAAAGGGGCAATGGGCATGGACAATCTCAAAATGCATCTTACGCCAATGATGCAGGAAGACAGGCGAGATATACGGCAGTCCGTAACGGTACGGATGACGGAAAGGTATAGGAATAGAAGGATAGCGGTAAATTGGATATTTGGCAGCGCGTAATACCTCTTTTGAATTCGGCGCAAAAGGTGTGATAACCGCCACTTCATGCCCTTTCTCATGCAACCAATACGCATAGTTCTGCGCTGTCATCCCAACCCCATCCAAGATAGGCGGGAAATTATCATTGAAGATTCCAATCATGCGATGTACGATTTGCTGGTTTTCGTTGTACGATTTAGTATCCGGCAGTTATGATTAACGGTTGAGTGTGCAAAGTTACAAAAAAAATCCCACATACGCAAATATATGTGGGACTTTTTCAAAATTGTAACTTATTTTCAGGCTTATTGGCAGATAATTTTGCCGGATACCAGTTTCTTGGCGGTGTCACCCTTGAGCATCTGCATGAAGGTCTTATCACCGTAGAGGAAGGTATAGAAATATATCTGCCCCGGATTTATATCCACTATCAGACCGGAGCCGGTATTCAGTACGTCATTAAGGCGTTCTCCCGTTACCAGGTCTTCTACCAGATCTACATCGTTCGGGTCTGCCGTAGGCACTTTCTCGTAGAAGAGACGACGTCCGTTCTGATCGAAGAGGGCGAAATGAACGTCCTTCCGGATCGTACCTACAAAGAGCTGGTTCGTACCGGGCAGACGCTTGATTACTACGTCGTTCGCCGTGGGTTCGAGCGTCTCATTGATAGACGAGACAGCGAAATGGATATAATAATACATCTCGGAACCATCGTCCGCCGTAACAATAATCATACATGTATCTCCGGCAGAAACCTCACGAACCGACACCTCTGCGTTCTCCGAATGCGGTATTGCTTCTACGCCCGGCGCAATAGCACCCTCGCGGAGGTAATAGGTATAGAAGGTGACATCCGATGCGAAATTGCTAATCGAATCCCCGTCCAGAAGGATCGCGCTCAAGAAGCAGTCGTTATCTTTGGCTATCGACTGGGAGATAGTATAAGTAATCTCGGTATTGCCGTCCTGCGCTACTACACGGATGAAGATCGTTCCTTCCTCGTTGTCCGTGATTGTATAGGTAGCCAGCGGGTCGCTGAGCAGCGCCTGTACATCCGCCGCAGAGAAGAAGTCCGTCGAATCCGACCCGTACGGGTGCGCATACATATACTCGGTCTGGAGAGGCAGGAAGCCGGGCAGTTCCTCGTCTTTGATCAGGACATTCACCAAGGTAGCATCCGTCGGCTTCAGGAAATGGAAGACGAGCGAATAGATAGCCTGGTTTTCCCCGTTAGGAGCCGTGACGGTAATATCCACCTGAATATCTCCGTTCGGCAGGAGGTAATGAACGCTATCCGTCATCTGCTGCGGGTCTCTTACTATGGTCTCCACAGAAGGCAGTTGCTCCTCCAGCGGTTTGTCCGCCGTATACGGTATATCAATCGTATAGCTATACTTGTCATAGCGGAACGGGAATTGTGCAGCGGGCAGTTGAACGCCATCTTCATCCCTGAGGATAATATCCTGGAGAGTAGTAATAGAAGACATGATACGCTCGAAGGTCAGGGTATAAGTAGCCTGCGTACCGTCTTCCGCAGTTACCAGCACAGTAACAACATCCTCATTGATCGTGATCTCCACCACCTGGATCTCCTCTTTCTTGAGCACCGTTACAACTGGCACAGAAGCCTCTACATCGATCTCCACACGGTAGTTGAAGCGCTCGGCATCGTAGTTAGCCAGCGGCTTTCCGGCAAGGTTAATCATATTCAGCGTTGCTTCGCCGGACTTCTGAACCGGATAGTGGATCGTGTAGGTCCTCGTAGCGCCTGTAGCAGCTGTTACTGTAATAACCGTCTTGTAGCCAAGCGACTTGCTCTCCAAGGAGTCACGTACCTGCGAAACGAGCACGCTCTGGTACTCATCGCCACTGAGATACTCAACCGCAGGCAAGTGACCATTGAGTTCCGCTGCATACGAAGCGGTCAGTTCGTAATAATACTCATAGGTAGCCGCGTCGAAATCAGCGAGTTGCTTCTGGTCAATGAAAATCATTTGCAGCCAGTCCACATCCGATTTCTCAATCGTATAAGAAACCGTGTAGGTATTCTTCTTTCCGCTCTCGGAAGTAACAATGATCTGGCGGATGAGCTGGTTAGCCGTGGACTCAACGGTGTCCATCGTCACGGTCTGCCAGTCGTCTGCTTCCTCCCAACCCAGTTCCGGGAATGCCATAGTACCTACCGGCAGGGTCAAGGCATAGTACTTGGTTTGCGGAGCAAAGGTCTCAAGCGCCTTACCATCCTGATAAATCATAGCCAGTGTATCTGCATCGGACTGGGTGAAACGGAAGACAACGACGTAGGTGTTCTCACGGGTAGCAGGATCTTCCGCCTGTACCTTAATAGTAACCTGGTTTTTATCCGTATCCACCTCCGTGGACAGAATCTTTTGTGCCACCTCCGCTTTCTGCGCTACTACTTCCGGCAGTTCGTACGTACCTACCGGCAGGTCCACCTGATAGAAGTAGTAAGCAGGATCGAACGAAGGCAACGGCTCGCCGTCAAGGAAGATCATGCTGAGGTTAGCATTCTTGGACAGAGGTACTACGAAGTGTAGCACGTATTGGTTTTTCGTACCATCCACCGCGGTTACATTCAGCAGAACGGAGTCGCCTTGTTGGTCGATTTCTACCGTCTGACCGTCCATTTTCAGCTGCGCGTTCACCTCTGGCAGCAGTGTTGTTCCGGACGGCAGGTTGATGGTATAGTTATTGTTATCCGGGTCGAACGCGAGGTCTTCATTCAGCGCACGTTCGAAGTCTACAAAGTTCTTGCCATCCAATGTAATGTTCGCCAGCGTACGGTCGTTGGATTTGTTCTCGACATAGATATTCACCTGGTAGTCGGCTGTAGTGATACCATCCTCCGCCTCTACATGCAGCACATAGCGGTACTTGCTACCTTCCTCCAGGTCGGTACGGACGATCGTCACTTTCTGGAAGCGGTCGTCAGAAGTATAATCCACGTCTATCTGGCTCGTCTTGAGGGAGAGCGAATAGAAGTGACGTCCCGACTCAAAGTGCTCATCCTTATCCCCCTGGATTGCTTCGCCGTTGACGGTTATACCCGTCAGATCCACGCAGTGACTCGGCTCAGCATTGACGGTGAGATAGTAGTACTTGGTAGCCTTGCGGTCCTCCGACTCGACAGTGAAGACGATAGGTTCGCCCAGTTTGGCAGGCTCAACAGATATCTTCTGTCCTGCGTTAGCGGCGACATACGATATATTCGGCATCTGCGGTTGGGCACGTTTCACGCCGTCAGCCGGCAGAGGCAGGGTAACGGTATAAGACTCTGTAGCAGGGTCAAAGCCGTCGATGAGCACGCTATCCAGCATGATTCCAGCCAGCGAAGCGTTGTTGCTCTTCGGCCGCAGGACGCGGACACGGTAGGTTCGGGTAGCAACACCGTCTTCCGCCGTAACGGCGATGGTATATTCAACGCCTTCCGTCACGCCTTCGTCTTCATTCACGATAGTATGCGTCGTAACGATATACTGTTTGTCTTCCGCTGCAACGGCCTCCAAGAGCAGCGTCGTGTCGGCATAAATCTCGTACGGATCATCGCTGAGCTCCGGCACGAAGTCGTTGTAGTTCGCTTCATCCATCAGGATCTGCGCCAACTTGGTGTTATTCGAAAGCGCAGAAGGATAGGACCATGTATATGTCTTTCCTGTACCCGGCACAGCCCATGTCATCTGTGTCTCGGTTTGGACGAAGATCACGGAGTCTGCATCCTGCTCACGGATGAAGGACACGGCCTCAGCCGGTCTCGCCTCATCCTTTGTGAAGTTAGCCGCACCGAAGTCAGCTATCACGTTATCTCCAAGCGAGAACTCATGGATTGTACCATTCGGCGCGATAACAGGATCTACGCGCGTAATAGTATAGGTACCTTTCGTTCCGTCCTCAGCGGTAACGGTCAGTACGCCGTTCTGCAGCGACACTTCCTGAAGGTCAGATTTCTTAACGAACGAGATAACAGGCATTTGCTCTGCCGCCAGTTCGTAGGTCTTCACATCCGGGTCGTAAGTCAAGCCGTCTGCGATGATATTTGTCAGCGTAACGTCGTTGCTGCGCGGAGAGGTAAACTTAACGGTATAAACCGTTGCTTCGCCCTTCTCCGGCGTAACGGTGATCGTTACGGTAGAATCAGCAGGGTTGAAGGAGGTTGTTACCTGTTGTAAGGAGGAAGAAGGTACAGGCTGGATGTCCGGTAAGTTACGACGCGAAGCCGGCAGGGTCACAACATAATCGGTCTTGTTGGTAGCAAAGCCGTTGATCATTACGGTGTCCAGCAGGAGGTTCGCCAACTCGTTACGCGTGTCGAGCGGACGTTTGACGGTCAGCGTGTAATCGGTGTAGTCCACTCCGTTCTCCGCCCAGTTACGGATAGTAGCGGTGCGGGTCTCGAAGTCAGCATCTTTGGTAGGTGTCGCCCAAACGACATCCTGCGCTTGGTCCGCCACTTCACCGGTAAAGGAGAGTACAGGAAGTTCTATACGCTCCGGATCCGTCAGGGTAGCAGAGAAAGCGTTGTCGTCTTTCGCTGCGTCAAACTCATCAACCTTCATCGAAGCGAGTTTGTGGTTGTAAGAGAAACGAATCCAATCAACTAACATATTCGGCTCTCCTGATAGACCAAGCGACTCATCCTTGGTTCCGTCCACTTGGAAGAACGAGTTAATAATGATATTCAATAACGTCGGCTCTCCTGCAACCGTATTTGCGTCAGTCAAATCGTACGAAAAGGTTTGGTAACTACTTACGTTGGATGAATTTTTCCATTCTAATGTTCTTTGTCCGTCATTTCCGGTTAATACATACTGAATTTGGTTGCTGGTTCGTACATTACTGAACTTATAACGAACCTGCATAACATCCGGACTATTGTGGAACGAGATACCTCCTGATACGTCAAACGATGTACCTCCCGCGATACCCCATCCTGAGTTGGAAATTGTTCCTAAGGTGATGAATCCAGGAATCAGACCACCACCCGGTGTACTGTATTTCGTATTCAGTTCTACCACATCCGTACCGTTCTTCATACAAAGGTTGTCAGGTGTGAATGAGAAGAAACCAGTATGCTTACCTAACACATCCGTAACGGTATACCAACCTGATGGTTTTTGTGAACTTGTATAAGTTGCCGCCGCCTCCCAATTTTTAAACTCTGCATTCGGAACTTGCTCATCAGGATAGTAGAACCACACATGGTAAGTATTCGTACGGGCACTAACACCTTCACCGTACGTCACTTCAGCAGCCCAATGCTTGCTGCTTTGCGCGATAATATTAATCTCTGCGCCCTTGTTAAGCGTATAGCGCAGTTTCGGTTTTCCTGTTACAGGAACGATATAAGTAAATTTCTCGGGGGTAAAGCCCGGGATCGTAACTTCTGCGCCGTCTCCGATCTTCACGCGTATATCGGTCAGTACAGCAGGGTCAGCAGTAGGAACGATCGGATTGATGGTATAAATCTCATCCGCTACGGTGTCGTTGTTCGCCTTGACGGTAATGATCGTCGGGTTATGTACTCCACCCGGCTGGATGAATACCGTTTGTGCGTCGTAGGATTTCTCATACTCCACGGTGAGCGAACGAGAGCCGAACGGCATCTCTACATCAAAGTCGCGTTTTGCTTTATCTTTCAGGCTCAGTTCCTGATCCAGTTCCTTAATTCGAATCATGGAGAGCAGGTTCTTGGTCTTGAGCACTTCGCGTTTGAAGAGGATGTTATAGGTGCGTATGTCGCCGTTCTCTGCAGTCACGATGATCTGGCTGGTCTGACCGATCGGGCGCGAAATCACGTCTATCCGTTGCTCCGGTTCGTCTTTCTCAAACACCATCTGCGGACAAGCCTCGGCGCCGTACGGCAGGATCACTTCATAATCCGTCTTGTTGGCACGGAACGCTATCTCCGCATCTTCTGAATCAAGGTAAAGATCGCCTAAAGCCGTATTGTTGGATTTGCGAACTGGGAACGCGACGAAGTAATCCTTGCTCGTCACGCCGTCCTGGGCTACTACATGTATCTTCGTTGTACCGTTCGGGCGGCTGAAATACGTTGTGATCGTCTGGTTCGGCAGTTGGCCTACCGGGAACACATGGGGCACGACACGGCTGCGCCATGCAATCGAATCCTCATAGTGGGTAGTGTTCGGGTCAAAGCCCTCTATGCTGACACCGTTGATGAGGATGTCCGCCAGAAGAGCATTACTACTCTGAACACGGTTGTAGGTAACGGTATAGGTCTTCGTAGCACCGCTCTCTGCGAGCACGATGATTTGTTGATGACTATCATCCATGTTACCTTGCATGATCATCTGTCCTTCGCGTGCCTCTACCGTCAGTTTCGGCAGGTTGGCACCCTCGTCGATATCTTGCGTATAGTTCAGCGTAGCAGGATCGAAGCCGGCTATCTGAACGCCGTCCAGCAGCAGGTTCTTCAGCGTAGCGTCATTGTATTTCTTGATCACATACCGGACTGTATAGATAGCAGAAGTACCGTTTTCGGCAAGCACTGTGATCGCCCATTTGCCGTTTTCCGTTTGTCCGAAATAAACGACTTGTGCATTCGCAGCCGCCTTGTAGCTGATCTCAGGATAAGCGCTTCCTGCTTCGAGCGAGTCCTCGTAATTCTTTATCTCCGGAGCAAAGCCGTTGATGAGCACTCCGTTAGCATAAATCGCTTCGAGGGCGTTGTCGGCAGACAGTTCTCGATGGAAATGAATGACATAAGCCGCTTTGTTTCCCTCTGCGTCGGAGACATGCAGGGAAGCCGTGTCGCCTTTCCAGAGGACCTGCACGGTCTGCGACGGATCCGCTACTTCACCTTCTACCGTCGGTAGCGCGCCGGCATAAGAGAGCTCATACTCCAGCGTCGTAGGAGAGAAAGTAGCGAGAGTCGTACCGTTTACCAGAATGCCGCTCAGACGCGCTGTAGCTACCGCTCCGGTCTTAAACGTAATCTCATAGATATTCGCTGCTCCCTGCTCCGGCTGCACTTTGATCTGCGCCACACCGGCACCGTAAGGAGCCGTGATCGTCACTTGCTGCCCCGCCGCTTTTTTCACGGTGATCAACGGGCAGGTGGTGCTCTCCAGCAACACCTCGTAGTTCAGGGTCGTAGGAACGAAGTCCGGCAGAGGCACGCTGTCGGCACCTAAGTAAATCATCTCGAGATATGCATTCTCCGAAACCGTCACAATGAAGGTAATGGTGTAGGTACGTGTAGCGCCGGACTGCGCGGTCACCGTTATTGTCTGGACGCGGCCGTCCAACACGCTCAGCACGCGCTGCGACGTCTCCGCTTTGTCGAAGGTGACTGCAGGGATCTTGCTTACGCCTTCCGGCAGCGTGATCTCATACTCCGTCACTTCCGCGTCGAAGTTCTCCAATGCCGTTCCGCCCACATAGATCATGGAGAGGTCCACGTTGGTGGAAGTAGCCACCGAGAAATGGATGATGTAAGTGCGGCTTGCCCCGCTGCTGGGGCGAACCGTGATCTTATAATCGCCGGAGAGACCTCCTGTTACCGGACGGACAGAAGCGGTCTGGAAATTCTCATTGACCAGCGTATAGCTTACTGCGGGCAGGGAAGTAGTTCCTTGCAGCAGGTTTACCCAATACTCATTGGTCTCCGGCTGGAAACCGATGTTATACCCTTCTACGGCGAGAGCAGCCAGCGTGTTGACGCTGAAGGTCTCCACGGAGAAGGAGATGATATAGATGGTAGTGCTTCCGTCTCCGGCTGTCACCGTGATACGGCTCTTGCCGTTCGGTCCGGCGTATGTCGGCGAGATGGTCTGGAACTCATCGCCTGCTTCCCATGTGATCTCAGGAAGAGCGGTCGTACCTACCGGCAGGACGTAGTTATAGGAAGTCACATCCGGGCTGAAGCCCTCAAGCGCCACACCTCCGATGAAGATATTATTCAGCGTAGATTTGTCCGATTTCTCCGTAGAGAAAACGAGTTTATATACCGACTGGTCTCCGTTTCCGGCAGTAACCGTCACACGTACCGTTCCGTCCAGCACTCCTGCGCCCAGCGGCGTTACAGCTACGGTCTGGAACTCGTCTCCTACCGTATAAGTAATATCCGGAATGGCGGTAGTACCGAGCGGGAGGTTGATATAATAAGTGAAGTTATCCGGCTGGAAATTAGCGATATAACCGCCTGCCACCTGCAATGTCTTGAGGTAGGAATAAGAGGACTCCTCCAGTTTGAAGTTCAGTTTATAGACCTTTGCGATCTGGTTTCCCGGTGTTGTCACTGAGAGGGTATACTGGCCTCCGTCAATGATCGACGGCGCAGTAGCGACCACGGTCTGTTCGCCCGCCGGATATTTGGACACATAGGTCACAGAAGGCATCTGGGTCGTACCTACCGGCAGCGACACTTTGTAGATCGTCTGCGACGGATTGAATCCCGGGATGGATTTGCCGTTCACCAAGATATCCTGCAACTCATTATCCGCCAATAGTCCCACCTTGAAGTTGATGGTATAGGTCTGGGTGGCTGTTTTGTTTGCTGCGGTCACCTTGATCGTTGCGGTACCGTTGACCGACGTAGGCTGGGTGATGTTGATGACCTGGGCATCCTCCTGACCTTCGGCTGTCACTACCGGAGCGGCAGTCGTTCCGTACGGCAGATCCACGCTGTAGTTGTATTTCGTTGCGCTGAAGCCGGTCAACGGTTCTCCGTTAATCGTGATTCCCGCCAACTTAGCATTGCTGCTGGCAGCTTTCTGGAACTGGATCCTATAGGTCGTTGTGCTAGAGTTGTCCTCGGCTTTGACGGTGATGACCGTCGGCGTGTTGTTGAGGTCTCCGGGAACGATAGTGATCTCGGTTCCGCTCAGTTTGCGTCCGGGGAAAGACTTGGTCGTTCCTTTGGCGTTTGTCAGCGATCCTGCTCCGCGCATCGCCTCGATAGTAGGAATCGCGGTGGCGTTCTCGCCAAGCGAATAATACTGAATCTCCGTGCTGTTGGGGTCAAAGCCTTTCCACTCCTTGTTGTCCACATACAGCTTCTGGATTTTGGACGAATAGATCAGACTCACGTCGTCCACGTACAACGAGTTCCCCTCGTACAATCCGTCATTGGCGCGGAAGTTAGGGTAGTTGGAAGCCGAGAAGATGATATTCATGTAGTTCGGCTTGTTGTCGTTGAAATAGTATATCGGCAGCACGATTCTCGTCCAGTTGTTGTAGTTAGCGCGCTCACGCCACATACCTTCGCACACCTGCTCGCCGGGAACCGTAGTGTTACACTCGTTGCCGTTCATGGCGATACGTATATCCGACTCCTCGTTGGTCTCCGAGTGGTTGGTACAGGAACCGTTCTTGCCCTTATAGGATGTTCCTTTCGCCTCTTTCACCCAGGCATAATATAGGAGGTAGTAATCCTCCTTGTTCCAGTTGGTTCCCGTACGTTTGATCCATACCTCCATGGAGTCCGGTCTGTAGTGCCAGTTGCTCTGACCGCCGGATGTACCCGCGGTGGCGTTGTTGATCTGGGTGATACTCGGCAGGTATGCCCAAGGCTTACCTATCGCGAAATATCCCGGCGAGGTCTCGGTAATACCCATAGCGCCCACCGACTGGTCTTGCACCATCATACAATAGCCGCCGTTGCGGCCAGTTTCCTTGTGTGCGAAATTGAATTTCATGCCCACCTGCTCAACGTTAGAAGCGTTCCATCCTTTCGGCTGCGCCTCACCATTGAAAGCTGTTCCGGACCAATCCTCAAAATTCGCGTTGGTCAATTGTTGTGCAAAAAGGGTAGCTGAAACCAAGATCGCCGTTCCGAGCGCCCATGCACGCTGCAAAAATTTACTCATATTATTATTTTTATTAATTTTTAGCGGTTTTCAGGCTCTCAAAAGAGCCGAATTTTATCGGGTGCAAAATTACTGCTATTTTGCCAATCCCACAATAGCACATATTACGAAAAAGTATACAATTATTAAGCCCCACTCATAAGAGTGAGGCAAAATTTCGGGTTTAGAACATTCAAATTTTAAGAATTTCCTAAATTATGTATTTTTTTATCCTATTGTCCCAGCCTGTGCAGATGGCATAGCATGAGCGATCCGTCCTCACGCCGGAGGTGCATTCCGTTTCCTTCGCAGAAAGTCCACGCTTTGCAGTCCTTGCATGGTTCCATTTTGCGCATCCATGAGCGGTCGCGATAAGGTTTGAAACCGTTCTCCCAGACGGACCAGAAGGAATCACGATAGATATTACCTTGGTAATATTTGCCACGGATAGAGGTGCAGGCGGAGATAGAGCCGTCAATGAGGATTGAAGCGACAGAGATTCCCGCTGCGCACTGGTACAGGTGGTCGCGGACGCGTCCTTCGTAAGTACCCAGATAGCCTTCGCAGGAATAGGAGACATGACGCCCAGCTTCGCGTTCGGAGGCGATGTAGTCCATCAGATATTGGAACTGTTCATCCGTCAGAAGGAGTTCGGGATTGGAAGCGGCACGCCCCATAGGATCAATGCCAAAGACACGCCAGTCCCGCACGCCGAGGGACCAGAGGTACTCGCGGATCTCAGGCAGGTGGTCAATCGTGCGCTGGTTGACGCAGGTGACGACATCGAAAGATAAAAACCCCACCCCGCCCCTCCCCACAAGGGGAGGGAGTAAAGAAGCATTGTGGTCAATTATTAATTTGATAGCACGGGTTGCTCCTTCGAAAGCCAAGGGATGCTGGCGGAGCCAGACATGGTCTTTTTCGAGTCCGTCAAGCGAGACGGTTATGGAACGAAGTCCGGCGGCTACCAGTTCGTTGAAACGTTTCTCCGTAAGCGCCAGACCGTTTGTGACCATTCCCCAAGGATAGCCGCGCGATTTGAGAGCACGCCCTATATCCGCCAGGTCTTTGCGCATGAGGGGTTCGCCTCCGGAGATGATGATCAGCACTTTATGCGGATCCACGTGCGGCGTGACCTCCGTATCTATGACATGCAGAAAATCTTCCGCGGGCATGTCGGGCGTTTCAACAGACGAGACACAGTCGCTTCCACAGTGGAGGCAGTGGACGTTACAACGGAGCGTGGATTCCCAAAAGAGCTGGCGGAGGGGGTGCAGTTCTTTGAGATTCTTACGGCGGAGGGACTCCAGCCAAAGGGCTATTTTAAGACGCAGTTTCATTCGTTAAGAGGAATAGCAGGTGATTCTTCATGCGGCTCTTCAGTAGAGGTAGTGTCCACTTCTTCAAAGGGTGCAGGGCCATACAAGACTTCCATATCCGGGTCGGGCGCACCGTATTTCACAAGCGGACCTTCGCACCCGGCAAAACCGAGCATTCCCAACAACATGACAATCAGCGCATTAGCGCGGGTTAAGATTTTCTTTTTCATAATTTAAAATTAACTGTGGCATAGCCGTTATACGGTATTTTGTCTTTTCCTATATAGGCTGAATCATAGGTAACGGGAGCAAAGATATATTGCTCGGGATAGAGCCCGGTTGAATCGGTAGCTACGACGGTTATTTCCGTAGGCACTTCACGTCCCCGATATCGGATAATCGTATATTGTCCGAGTGAGTCCGTGATCGAATAATTATAGGTCAGAATATCCGGTTCGTTCTGTTCGCAGACGCTGGGAAGAGCGATATATATTCCGCTGAGCGGCTGGTCGGCCGTATTCGTAACCGTGCCGTTCACAATCAGCCGGGGGCTGGCAGGACTATAGTATCCTGATTCCGTACCCGGATTCGTGATCCACCATCCATTATTTCCTTCCAACGGATCTGCAGCCTCGCTCTTCGCACAACCGGCAAAAATGCCGCAGAACGCAATCAAGAACAATATGCATATATTCTTTCTCATGGCCGTTTGTAAAATTTATATGTTGTAGCACCTGCTGTTGTCTCCACCCGCAGTAAATAATATCCCGGCGGTAATTGACTGAGATCCACATTCTGCTGGTAGTAGGTATTCATTAAATGCCCGTTCAAATCGGCAATAATGATTCGTTTTACCCGTAGAGAACCGGTGAAATCGGTTTTCCAATATCCGATGCGGATCGTATATAATCCGGCGTGCGTAATCGGACAAGAGATCTCGCCATAACTGAGTCCGTAGAAATAATCCTCATTATTACGGTCGCTTTGCTCCTCCCGTATCACGACATAGGAAACAGCATCTTTCTGCGTTTGGATCAAGAGTGTATTGCCGGTAAGCGATGCTCTGAACTGGTTCGGGTCGGTGGGATCAGGCGTACTGCCTGTAGGTCCGTCCATAGGAATATTTTTGAAGACCGACATGGTAAGCGGTATAGAGATCGTGTTATCCGCCCACGTAGAAAGAGCACAGACGAACAAGAAGATTATGTATATCAGGCGTTTACACATCGCTATTCGCTATTTTGCGCAAGGTCGGTTGCAGTTCCCGGACACTCACGCCCAAATGTTTGGCAATCAAGTATTTATCTTTTCCTATACCGTTCTCTGCGCGGAAGAGTATCTGCGCCATTTCGGCATACGAAAAACCGATTAAGACCAGCACGGCAATCCTAATTTCTCGTTCCGTGAAGTCTTTCCGTTCCAGTTTATCCACAATTCCCGACAGCCGTGCGTTGCAGGTCTGTCGGAAGAGCGGATAGTCATTCCAACACAGTTCCGCTTTCACATCCGGTGCATTGCGCAGCGATCGGCATTGCTGCTCCAGGGAACCGGTTCTACTCCTGTAACGCAGGAAAAGGACAATCGCCAACGCCACCAAGAACCATAACGCTACGCCGCCGAAGAAGAGTGCCAGGCGTGCAGCAAGCGTTTTCCGAGGTGTGACAAGCGCTTCCTGCGCAAGGAGCATGGCTTCTATCCATTCGGGGTTGTTGCGTTCAAGCGAGCGCTGTACGTCCGCACGTTTGGAAGACAGAAGACGTATATCATCCGCCACCGCCGCTGAATCGCAGTTCGTCAAGATATAATAGATATCGTCCAGATAGCGCGGGTTATCAGTCCGGGACAACACTTTACGGGCATAAACGACCGCCGAATCATTCTGGACGAGTAACGCAAAAGCCAATGCACGAACCATATCAAGATAAACCGATTCCTCGGGCGGAGAAGCCGTACAAAGGAGCGCCGAGTCCAAGTCTGAATGATACAGATATGCCGCAGCCCGGGACTCAAGCACTTTCGCCATCACAGGCGGATCCTGGGAGAGCGACAGCGCCGAATCGATAAGACTCATCGCCGCGGTTTTATCGAAGAGAACGGCTTTTTCCCACGCCATATTATTGAGTGCATAGGCTTCCGCAAGGGTGTCGTGCGCACGGCGGAACTGCTCTCTTGAGCGCGCGTACAAAGAAAAAGCCAGTTCGTGCTGCTCGGCTTTCCGGCACATGGTAGCCATATTACTGAACGAGCGCCCTTTGACGGCAAACTCATCGGATTTGACGCGCGTTGCGGCGGTGAAAGCGCGCATCGCCTCCACCGGTTTATCCGCTTCGCGGAACTGTTTGCCCTGTTCGTATAACGCCTCGGCAGAAGGCGACGAGCACGCAGTCGATATCGCCGCGAGCAGGGCAAGACACCCTATTTGAAGTACCTTGGTCAATCCGTTTTGTCCGTCAATCCGCTTGCGCTTCTTCTTGTGCGGCAGATTGCAACTGCTGCTCCATTTTCTGCTGGTCTTTTTGGAAGTCCGGCTCGTTCTGCATACGCCTCTCGGGTGCAGGGCCGTAACAAGCCGCAAAGGTGAAAGCGACACCTGTGAGCATACAGAGTTTGATGCCGAAGCGGAGGGTTGTGTCAATTAGTTTACGCATAGTTGTAAAATTTTGGTGCAAAGATACTGCTTTTTTGCGGGATGTGCAAATTTATTGCTGAATTTCTGGCTCTATTTCTTTTTGAGTTTAAAATCTTGTCTGACAGTAGCTTTTCCTTCGTTCCAATGGTCGTTTTTGGAGACTTTGGTCTTGTCGTAAGTGACCTCAAGCCGCACGGAATCGGGTGCATACACACCGGACGGGTCTTCCACGATAATATCCACAGTAGGCCTTGGCACATCGATATTGCCTTGCTCTTCATACCAGCCCTCTTGGTTGGTGTAAGTACGGGGCAGGGCCTGACGACCTTCTTGTTTTACCGTCACGCGCATATCTTCCAAGCGTTGACCCTCCTGATTGGTTACTATGCCGGACACTTCCAATTCGGCGTAAGGTACACCGTATTCTGCCATGAAATTACAACTGCTAAATCCCAAAAGGGTCAGACAGAACGTCAGAAGCGCATTGAAGAATGTTAAAAATTTCGTTTTCATATCGCATCGATTTTGAAATCCGGTGCAAAAGTAGTGCTTTTTGGCGGGATGTGCAAATATTTGAGTTGGGAAAATAGTTGGGATTCTTGTTTTTATACCTTCCTCGGCGGAGGACGCTCCGGGGAAAAATGCCGGACAGCCCTATGCAGACGGCTATAAAACGGCAGGCGGTTCTTTGCGGATGACAGCACGTATGAAGTTATCAATGCGCACATAGATAGTGTACGTACCGTCTTTGGCACGCGGAGCGATAGGATCGGGTTTGCCTTTGAGCTGGGCTTTGAAACGAGCCACATAAGAATCCAGTAGAGCCTGTTTCTCGGGCGGCAGAGGGGTTTTGTTTTTGAGCGCATCAATGAACTCCTGTGCGGTATGCGAAGCCTGCCCGAAAGCGGTCATGTTCGCTCTTTCCCGGGCATAGATGGGGCTGGCTTTGTAGTTACGGGGTCTGGGAGTATATGCCTCCAGACGCCCCACTTTTGCCACCGTCCCATCGTACAGATAGAAAGTTTTGCGGCGTTCCACGAGTCCACCTCGGGCACCTCTGATTTCCTCAATGTCAGGTGAGTGTTTGATTTTAGCCATATTCGCGTTTGAGTGGGGAATTAGAATATTTATGATTTCTCAGCCCCGAAGGGGCAGGATTAGTCGGTCATTTACCATCTGTTCATCGGGGGATAGTGGGCGGAGTCTCGATTAACCTTGTTATCTCGCACTTATCGCGCACTTATCTCCCACTTATCACGCACTTATCACGCACTAATTTCAGTTCTTGTTTCCTTTGGTATTATATACATAGTATATAATACTGTAGATTTGATCAATTTCCGGTGCAAAGATATAAAAAATATTCGGAATATGCAAATTTGGGAGAGATTTTTTTTGAAAAAAAAGCGGCATAGGTGGTGGTCTTGGGGTTAACTCTATAAAGATACAAAAGATATGATGCCACACGCCTATGCCGCAAGTTCAATAGCACAAAGAAGGGCAGCCGTCAGAGAAAGCGCGAGGCACTATAACCACAAAGAAAGCGTGCGCTTTCTGATGCTTCCATTTGATTGTTTGAGGTTCTGGACTACCTTATTAACTCAAATTTATGCACGGAAAACTCACGCTGAAACGTGAGCGTACATAAAACCATGCTTGAGTTAATAATTGTTGAAAGTGTCCAGTTTTCAAACAACCAAGACCCGGTTCTTACGCAATAAAAAACATTTGCGAGTGCAAAGGTACTGCTTTTTCGCGGAATATGCAAATTTGGGAGGGATTTTTTTGAAAAAAAGTCGAAAGTCGAAAGCAGAAAGTCGAAAACGGGAGAAGTGCAGAAGTGCTGAAGTGCAGGCAAAAGGAAGAAAAGGGCGGGCAATTATATTGCCCTGAAACTACCAAGAAAGGGGAGTTTGGCACGGAATTTGTTATATAATAACAGACC
>CALEPS010000034.1 GCA_937910305.1 uncultured Bacteroidales bacterium
GTCGGACGCTGTGCCGAGGAACTTGGCGTTGGCGCGGACGACGTGTTTGTTAGCGGCTTTGCGGTATTGGAGATATCGGTCTTGCCAATAGGCAAGGCGGTCCGGATCGGACATCTCCGTTTTATAAAAATAGTGTTTCACTTGTCGCAGTAGAAAATCTTTTGCATTTTCTTTGCAAATAAAAACTCGCTGAAATTCAGCATGTTACAATAAATGCGGATTTTCTTTGCAAATAAAAACTACCCATAATAAGGAATGTATGTAACGCTTTGCGCTCTGCCTTTTGCTTGATTTTACTTCTCAGAGAGGGGACGGTTAATTATTCGTCATCATCAACCTTGAGGTTGAGCAAGTCGAAGTACATAAGACGGGTGTTAAGAGGCAGATGTCCGACACCAATACCAACATACTTGGCTTCTAAGTGCTCGTCTTCTATAAGGTATTTGAAACCGTTCTTTTCGTAATAGTGCAATGCTTCCGGACTATTCTTGGCATCAACGATCAGGAAACGGCATCCTGTTCTGCTATCAAGGCGGAAAAGCGTCTTGATGAAGTCCATAACAGCCGAAGCATAGCCTTGTCCGGCATAGTCGATGTTTGTGCCGAGACGTCCGATAAGGACACCAGGGAAACGTTTCATCGTCTTATCACGCAATTCCGCATCTTCAAGGAACTGCTCTTTATATTCATCGGTCAGCCGATTCGTGATACGGATACTATCGTTAGAAAGCGAGAAGGCTGTAATAATAGTTGTCGGATCGTCTTTCGGACAAACAAGATAGGTTTTACCGAGTAACTTCTTACGGTACACCAAAGAATCCTTGGCGAAAAACTCGTCAAGGTCTTCGTCGTCGCACGAAAACGGCTTGCATGCCGCCAGTTTCTGTGCGGTTGCTTGGTGTATGTCACATTCAGCGAGTAACTGATCTATCGTCATAGGGCGTGGGTTGTTTGGAGATAAGCCGTAACAACTTGTGCCTGATGGCGATAGTCTTGCGTGCCGGGATTGGCTTCTGTGTAAGCCGCAGCACTCTCGAACCGCTGCGCCGATTGCCCATAAAGGGTCGGGATTGCTCGGATAGGTCTTGCCATAATTTTGTCCTTTGTTTTGTTAGCTTTGCAACTTTCGGCTGCAAAGGTACAGCTTTTTTGCGATATATGCAAGAGAAAAGGGCATTTTTAAAGCAAAAAGGGCAAAAAAAGCAAAAAATGATGACAATCCGGAAGGGGTTGCAAAAAAAAATGAAGTAATCGTGCGCAAGCTAAGAAAAAAAAGTGCATTTTTTTGTATGGCTTTTTGCCCTGTATTTACACAATTCCTACTTTTTGGTAAGTACCTTACTTTTCCGTGCCTTCTTGTGGGAATGAAAAAAAAGCAGTAATTTTGCACTCGATTTCGCGTTCGGCAAATGGATCGCAAAAACGATACCGCTCCGCTTAATCGTAGGTGCCGAAAGCTTGCAGCGAGAAATAATGGACAGACAGGCGAACATAGAAAAGAGCATTGCGTATCTGGCGGCGGACGAGCAAGTCCGTTGCCGGATACCGTCTTCGCCGGGCGAGCGTCAACGGCTGCTGCGGGCGTTGATGAATGTGTGGGAGCCGAAAGAACTGCCTGAGGAGTTCCTCGCCATGCAGGACGCGGAACTGCAAGCGCAGGCAGCGGACAAAGGGGTGGTGACAATAGAAAGTCTGAAGTCCGACGCCGAGAGCAGTCCTTTTCTGCTCTGGCAGGGCGACATCACCCGTTTGCAGGCGGACGCTATCGTGAATGCAGCCAACGCGCAGGCCTTAGGTTGCTGGTCGCCGCTGCACAACTGCATTGACAACTGCATCCATTCGGCGGCAGGTCTGCAACTGCGCAAGGCGTGCTACGACCACATGCAAGGACGGTTGTTGGCGACAGGCGATGCGTTCATCACACACGGCTATAACTTGCCTGCCAAGTACGTGCTGCACACCGTCGGACCGATTGTAACGGACGACCGGCCTACCAAGCAGCAGGAGGAGCAGTTGGCGTCGTGTTACCGCCGGTGCATGGAACTGGCGGAGGAGAACGGCTTGGAGAGTATTGCCTTCTGCTGCATCTCCACGGGTGTGTTCCGTTTTCCCAACCAACGGGCGGCAGAGATAGCCGTCAGCACGGTGAAACAGTTTCCACGAAAGAACCTCAAAACGATTGTATTCAATGTTTTTCTCGACAAAGATTACGCCATCTATCGCGCCCTTCTCTGAGCGCGTGGAGCAGTTGCGGCGGCTCGTCCGCGAGGCGGACTACGTGCTTATCGGAGCCGGAGCAGGACTGACTACCGCTGCCGGATTGGACTACGCGGGAGAGGATTTCCGGCGTGAGTTCAGCGAGTGGATCGCCCGCTACCGGTTCACCGACCTCTATACCGCCGGGTTCTACCCGTTTGAGACGGAGGAAGAGAGGTGGGCTTACTGGGCAAAACATATATGGTTCGCACGGTATCGCACAGGTGCGCTGCCGCTGTACAAAGAGCTGCTGGAGGTCGTGCGGGAGAAGGATTATTTCGTGCTGACGACCAATGTGGACGCGCAGTTTGAGATGGCGGGTTTTGCGGCGGAGCGGATCTTCGCCACGCAAGGAGACTACGCCTTTTTCCAGCCGGCTTCGGGTGAACCGAAAGAGCTTTATAATAACCGCGAATGGGTTGAGCGCGTGCTGCCTGAGATACGCGATTGCCGTATTCCGTCGGAAATGGTTCCCAACACGCCGGACGGCGAGCCGGTGGCAATGAACCTGCGGTGCGACAACACGTTCGTAG
>CALEPS010000035.1 GCA_937910305.1 uncultured Bacteroidales bacterium
GCGGATGGTAAATCGGTCTGTCAGTGAGCAAAGCGAACGATCTGTACTCTGTCAGCGAACGAAGAGAGCGGTCTGTACTCTCAAATAAACAAATTTTATGACCAATATTCTGAAAATCAATCCTGCCGACAATGTGGTTGTAGCCATACAGCCGCAGTCGGCAGGGGCTGTTATCGAAGTGGACGGCAAGCAGATCACCGTTCTGGAGGATGTGCCTGCCGGACATAAGATTGCCATTACCGACCTCGCTGAAGGCGAGAACGTGATCAAGTACGGTTTCCCGATCGGGCATGCCAAAGAGGCGAAGAAAGCCGGCTCTTGGATGAACGAGAACAATATCAAGACCAACCTCGCCGGACTCCTCTCCTACGAGTACCACCCGAAAGAGGTAGTGCTGAATATCCCCGATGAGAAACGCACCTTCATGGGCTACCGCCGCAAGGACGGCCAGGTAGGTATCCGCAACGAAGTGTGGATCATCCCTACCGTGGGCTGCGTGAACGGAATCATCCAACGCTGCGCGGAGCGGCTGCGTCAGGAGACCGGAGCGGACAATATCTTCGCTTTCCCGCATAACTACGGCTGTTCGCAGCTCGGCGACGACCACGAGAACACCAAGAAGATCCTGCGTGACATGATCCATCACCCGAACGCAGGGGCTATCCTTGTAGTCAGTCTCGGTTGCGAGAACAACCAGCCGGATGTCTTCAAAGAGTTCTGCGGCGAGATAGACGAAGACCGCGTGAAGTTCGTAGTGACCCAGAAGATCGAAGGCGACGAGGTGGAATACTGCATGCCGATCCTGCGCGAGTTGTACACCAAGACCCAGCATGACAAACGTGTGCCGGTGCCTCTGTCCGAGCTGCGTGTGGGACTCAAATGCGGCGGCTCGGATGGTTTCAGCGGTATCACAGCGAACCCGTTGTTGGGTATGTTGAGCGACTGGCTCGTGGCACAAGGCGGTACAACCGTACTGACCGAGGTGCCGGAGATGTTCGGAGCAGAGACGATCCTCATGGACCGTTGTGCCAACCGCGAGCTTTTCGACCAGACCGTCAGCCTGATCAATGACTTCAAGGACTATTTCCTGTCCCACGGCGAACCGGTAGGCGAGAATCCTTCTCCGGGCAACAAAGCCGGCGGTATATCGACCCTCGAAGACAAAGCACTCGGTTGCACCCAGAAATGCGGCAAGTCGCTGGTACGCGGCGTGATGCCTTACGGCGAACGGCTGCAAGTGAAGGGTCTGAACCTCCTTTCGGCTCCGGGTAATGACCTCGTGGCTTCGACGGCATTGGCTTCCTGCGGATGCCATATGGTGCTCTTTACCACCGGACGCGGTACGCCGTTCGGTACCTATGTCCCGACGATGAAGATCTCCACCAATTCGAACTTGGCGAAGAACAAACCCAACTGGATTGATTTTAACGCCGGTGTGATTGCCGAGGGCGAGCCGATGGAGGAAGTGGCAAAGCGTTTCGCGGAGTTTGTCATCGCTGTGGCAAACGGCACGAAGACCAACAACGAGAAGAACGGCTATCACGAGATAGCGATCTTTAAGAACGGTGTCACTCTTTAGCCTCTTTTATCCCCGCGTCTGCCCGATGTGCGGGCGGTACATCGGGGAAAACCTCACCCCGGGTTGTTCTACGGACGGCCACCGGCAGTCCGATCGAGCAGAGCTCTTCACCCGCTCA
>CALEPS010000036.1 GCA_937910305.1 uncultured Bacteroidales bacterium
TCTCTCGCATCGATCACAATTCCCAGCGGGGTTACGAGTATTAGCGCCAGTGCGTTTCAGAACTGTTATTCTCTCGCATCGATCACAATCCCCAGCGAGGTTACGAGTATTAGCGCCAGTGCGTTTGGTTACTGCTACGGCCTCGCCAAACTCCGTTTTCTGCCAACTACGCCTCCGACCGTAGCAAACAGCAATGCGTTCAACAGCCTTCCAACGGATTGCGTGATCTCTGTTCCGACCGGGAAGAAGTCTGACTACACTGGCGCTACGAATTATCCGGATAGCGGAACATACACTTACATTGAGGAGTGATGACGACATGGTACAAACGGAAACAATTAATGATCGTGTGCGGCATTACTCTGATAATGGCATGATGCTGCGGCAGATCGAGACGGGCACGCTGTATGAGGACGCGGTGGACATCACGCCCTGTCCGTATACTTACGAGGAAACGGATATTCCGATTGAGAGCGATCCTTTAGAAGCGCAGCAGGCCCTCGACATCATCATGGGGGAGGGATAGCGCATGGCACAGATGACACAGGCACAGGCACGGGCATATCGGCAGATCATTGAGCGGGCAGCAGAGAGCCTGACGGACGAACAGGCGCTACAGGCTCCGATGCTGTTTGAACGGTGGCAATCTGATACGGCGTATGCGGCGGGAAAGCGACTGCATCACGATGGCGTGCTATATACGGTGCTGCAAGCGCATACGTCACAGGCGACATGGACGCCGGATGTGAGTCCGAGCTTGTTTGCGCGTGTGCTGATTCCTGATCCTGAAACTATTCCCGACTGGGTGCAGCCGGACAGCACGAATCCGTATATGACCGGAGATAAGGTAAGGCATAACGATAAGATTTGGGAATCTACGATTGATAATAATGTTTGGGAACCCGGCGTATTTGGCTGGGTAGAAGTGGAAGAATAAAGGTCTTGATGAAAGGTCCAGGTCGTGGTATAATTGCGCTGCGACCTGGTCTTTTCTTTTAGAAGGAGGATAGAATGGAAAAGAGAAGACTATATTTGGCAATCGAGGAATGGTTGACGGATTATAAGCGAAACTCGGTAAAAACACTAACGTACGATCGGCTTCTGATTTCATTTAAGATGATGCTTCGGTATCCAATTTCGGAAGCATTTGTCGATGAGATTGGGACGAAGGACGTACAGCGGTATCTGAACGCTCTGGTGACTGACGGATATTCCATGTCGACGATCAAAAAGCAATTCAATCTCATCACGGCGTACTGGAAATGGGCGATGGCTCAGGGAGAGATTTCGGTTCCAGTCTATATGGGCGTGAATCTGCCATCCAAATCGTCGATTCGGGAAGCTGAGACGGATATTCAGGTCTACAGTCATGACGAACAGCGACGCTTGCTTCGAAAGCTCGAAACGTTGGAGCACGACCAGTACGCGGCGGTAGTTCTGATGTTGGAAGCTGGGCTTCGGATCGGAGAGGTTCTGGCGCTGGATTGGACGGATATTCTCTGGAATCGGAAAGCTGTACGAATTCATCGGACGTTGATTCGGTTATCTTCGGAAGCTACGACGTATATTCAGGAGACCCCTAAGAGTAAAACCAGTAAAAGAACGATTCCGTTGAGCGATCGGGCATTGGAGATTCTGAATCGATATCGGGAAAAGCATGGAATTCCTCATGGATTGATATTCGCACGTTCCGACGATCCAGATTTGCCGTACAGTTACTCGTCAATTGAGTTTCACGTTCGACGTTTGTGTAAAGATTTGGATATTTCGTACCGAGGACTCCATGCATTCCGGCATACGTTCGCTACGAACTGCTACGAACGAGGCTGCGATGTTAAGATTTTGTCAAAACTGCTCGGACACGCCGATGTATCGATAACATACAACACATACATCCATTTATACGGAGATGCGTTGGAAGAAATGCGAAAGATCATTGGATAATCTCCACAAGAAAAGAGCAGCGAGACTGTGCAAGCTGCCCTAATTGTGGAGGTGCCACCCGGATTCGGACCGGGGAATGAAGGTTTTGCAGACCTTTATAACGCAAGATGTTGTGATGGATATTTCGATGAGATACTACATGTTGTGGTTTTGAGGGTATTAGAAAGAACTGACCAGGTCGCATGGTTTACAGTCCCTTAACACGGATATTTATGCCGTTGTAGCTCAATTGGTAGAGCAGCTGACTTGTAATCGGCAGGTTGTAGGTTCGAATCCTACCGGCGGCTCTCGCATTCAGAACAGCCTCTGTAATAGGAGGTGACAAGAATGAAAAAGGTTTTATTGATGAATAATCAGGGAGCAACTTATGGGCTTCCGTTGTCTGACAAAGCGATTGAGATGCTCGAGCAATTGACCGGAATTCGGATATCCAAACTTGACGCGTATATAGACGACATAGTCAAACGCGATTGTCCTGCGCTTATCGAAGTTGTCGAAGAGCTGGGGAGAGACGCGTTTGAGCATCGTGTGCACGAGTCGCAGTGGAAGATAGTCGAGATTCCGGACGATATGCGATGGGGTATTGCTTTCCGGGACAACGGCGACGAAATATTGTACGACGCTGGCACCACAATAATTCCAGATTTTGAATGGAACTACCAAGAAATTGAGCCCTAACACGGCTCTTTCTTTTTCGCATTCAGAACAGCCTCTGTAATAGGAGGTGGCGAAAATGATGGATATGGACAACGCGGAGAAAAATCGAATTCCTATCGAACGAGCGAATTATCTATTCAAGCAACGCATGGAGCTTAAAAGAAGGCTAGAACGAAATGAATGTTGCCTTAATGAGCTCTTAAGCGACTTTGGATTTGATGATTACACGATTCGAATAATGCTCGGAAATAAAAATCTTCGTTTGGGGAATGTCTCATTCGAACCAATTCGCAAGGATGAGCTCTAACAAGGGCTCTTTCTTTTTTTCATACTCGATTAGCTCAGTGGGTAGAGCACGTGACTTTTAATCACGGAGTCCTGGGTTCAAGTCCCAGATCGGGTACCAGTTCCTCCTACGCCTCTTCGGATCGTATCCGTAATGCGCAACCCAGGAGGATTTATTGGCCAAGAAACCTTATGCTTCTTCAGGTTGTAAGAACTCGGGCTGGCCACCTGCGTTCTAGTTTGAAAGGATGATCAGAAATGCCGAAATACTATGTTGCTGGGATTGCCTACTACGATAACGCTTTGCAGCATCAGGGAATCCAGCAGGCGGAAGATGACAAAAAGTATGGAGTTCCGGAGCTGAAAAAGTTTCCCATGCCGGATGCTGCACATGTGCGATCGGCAATTCGGTTTTTCAATTACATTACTCCAAGATACGAAAAACAACTTGCCGCAGCCATCCTTCGACGAATGAAGGAGTATGGATTGACTTTTGACGACATAAGCGTTAGTCCAGTTAATCGGTTCTACAAGTACATTCCGAAAAATCAAAATGGCAGTAATTGACGACGAACTCTCCAGAAAGTAGGTTTGCTATGTTACATGATCTCGACTTAATTTCTCACGAGTTTCCAGGAGGCATCACGATCTACCCCATTGCAGACGTTCATTTGGGAGCGATGGAACATGCAGAAACGGAATGGCAATCGTTCTTAAAGAAGGTTGAATCGGAAAACGCTTATCTGATTCTGGATGGCGATTTATTGAATAACGGAATTCGGTCCTGTAAGTTCGTCAATCCTTTTGATGAGAGAATCCGCCCCAGAGACGCCAAGCGAATGATGATGAAGTATCTGGAACCGGTAAAAGATAGAATTTTGTGCGTCGTTACAGGAAATCATGAACGTAGAACATTTAAGGACGACGATCAGGATTTGTCCTATGATATTTGCACCAAGCTCGATATTGAGCATCTCTATCGAGAAAATATAGCCTATATGCGTATTACTTGTGGCCAAAGAAAGGCTGGTGATCATAATAAGAATCGAGCGACGTATGCTTTCGCTGTGACGCATGGCGCTGGTGGCGGAATCTATACCGGAGCTGCAGTGAATCGAGACGAGCGGTTCGGCAATACGATTGATGGTCTGGACTGTTTGGTAACTGGTCATGTGCACAAGGGATTTGTGACGAAACCCGCTAAAATCGTCATTGATACGAGAACTGGTGTGGTACGTATGACAAATTATACGGTCGTGTCCTGTGTTTCCTGGCTGAATTACGGCGGGTACGCGGCGAGAAATATGCTGTTGCCCGCGCATGTTTGTGATCCTCAGGCGATTCATTTGTGCGGTTCAGGACGGGACTGTAAGAAAATCACGACGACTTGGTGAAAGGAGGGTTTTGGATGCCTTATGTAGATAAAATAACTGTTGATGACACGACATATGATATCCGGGATACGGTAAATGCAAACGAAATAAAAAATATTGAATCTTTTTTTCCGCATAGTGGCGATACTGGAACGATTGTCACTGTGAATGGTACTGTGGATGTGCCTCTCGCAGAATTAGTAGTTTATGGCAAATCTACTCAGGACGGCACGCCAACGCCCTCCGCGCCCGTGAACATCGTGACGGCGGGCAGCTCTGGCACCCTGCCGATGGTAAGCGCGGGGAAAAACCTGCTCATCCCCAAGGCCGACGGGACCTACACGCAGCAGGGGGTCACCTACGTCATAAGCGACGGAAGCATATCCGTAAGCGGCACGTATACGGGCAGCGCGTTCAGCGTGGCGGTGTTCGGGAATTACGTGCTGCCGCCCGGTTCATACTACTTCAACGGTCAGAACGGCGTGGACTCGGGGAATTATAAGCTCACGTTGCAACTTTTTAACCTTGACACGAGTCTACAGATGGTGAACCTTGACCGGGGTACGGACTATGCGTTTACATTTACCAACGCGACGAACGTGCAGGTGCGGATCGGCTTCAGGGCGGGGCTGACGCTGAGCGAACCGGCGGTCATGACGCCAATGATTCGCCCGGCGACCATCACGGACGCGGCCTTCGCGCCCTACAACGGCATTTCCGTCGCCATCCCCGCGCCCAACGGTCTGCCGGGCATCGCGGTGTCCAGCGGCGGCAACTACACCGACGCGGATGGCCAGCAGTGGATCTGCGACACCTTCGACCTGACGGCGGGGACGTATACGAGGCGGTGCAGCACGATTCTCAGCTACGATGACGAGACCATTCCGGGCGCGTATCTCTCCACCACGGGTGGCCTGACCGCGGGCGCGACGGTCGTATACGCCCTCGCTACGCCCGTGACCACGTCGCTGACGGAGGCGCAGCTTACGGCGCTGCGATCATTACGTGGTAAGACTGGGATAACAAACATATATAGTACAGATACCGGAGAACCAGAAATACGTGCGGAACTATACATTGACATTCCGACTTACATTGACAGTATAATCAATAGGGAATAAAGCATATTGACTTGGTGATTTGACTTTCCCTCTTCTTCGTAGTATAATCGTGGAGATAATATACAAGGGAGGAGAGGGAAATGCGAAGATTAAAGGGGACGGACGGAAACATTTTTGCCAACGAGGACGTTTTTGAGGAGATCGTTAACAATTCACGATTCAGAAAGTTTGTCGGCGACTGTATTACGCACTATTTGTATACGAAAACAGCGAGGATGCAAGATTACCCGGTTCCGGAAGACGTGAGTGAAAATTTTTCGACAATTAATATTTCCAAGATTACCAGCGAAGACAAACTATACATCACGGAAAACGGCATTTTGGACGAATAGATTCGCGTTGGCTTACTACGTGCGCAAATTATGAACGAGCCTATCTTCGCTACGTTCG
>CALEPS010000037.1 GCA_937910305.1 uncultured Bacteroidales bacterium
CGCCTCCGGTAACAAAGATATAATGACACTTATTCATAATGATATTTCTGTTCTAATACGTTTAAGAGCTATCTGAACATCTTCCCTCCGTGAGAACGCCGAGAAGCGCACATATCCTTCTCCATTATGTCCAAAACCGACACCCGGGGTACAGATGATTTTACATCGGTTAAGCAATAAGTCAAAGAATTCCCATGACCCCATGCCATGCGGAGTAGCACACCATATATAAGGAGCGTTAACGCCGCCGAAAACCTGTAGTCCTACTTGCTGCAACCCTTCACGAATCATTTGCGCCGTTTCCATATAATACGCCACGTTCGCTTCAACTGCAGTACGTCCTTTCGGGGTATAAGTGGCTTGCGCCGCACGTTGTGAGATATAGGCTGTCCCATTGTATTTGGTACATTGACGCCGCATCCACATGCCTTGCAGACCCGTTTCATAAGGTACTACGGTATAACCGCAACGAACAGATGTAAAGCCTGCACTTTTACTGAAACTATGCACCTCTATGGACACCTCTTTAGCGCCTTCGATTTCATAGATGCTATGAGGTATGTCCGGCAAAGAAATATATGCCTCATACGCAGCATCAAAAATAATGATACTATGATTCTTCCTGGCATAATTTACCCAAAGACGAAGTTGATCATGCGTCAATACAGCGCCGGTAGGGTTGTTAGGAAAACACAAATAGATAATATCTACCTTTTCTTTCGGTAGTTCCGGTACAAAATTATTCTCTTTCAGACATGGCATAAGGACTATCTCACGCCCCGCCATCATATTAGCATCCACATACGCCGGATAAGTCGGATCCGGAATAGCAACCGTATTGTCCGAGTCGAATAACTCGCTGAGGTTTCCCAAATCGCTTCCGGCTCCTTCTCCTATAAAGATTTCATCGGTCTGAAAGTTTATTCCGCGAGGTTTATAATAGTGGTCTATTATTGTTTGCTGCAACCATTCATATCCGTTTTCCGGACAATATCCGCGAAATGTATCTGCATGGGCCAGTTCTTCTGCTGCAGCCTGCATGGTATCAACTATCACCCGCGGCAAAGGACGAGTTACATCCCCTACCCCCATACGCAACAAATGCTCATCCGGATGATGAGTCAAATACTCTTTAACCCTTAAATCAATGTCGTGAAACAAATAATGAGGAGACAAGCCTGTATAGTGGGTATTGATTTTCATAAGCGAATGAATTTATAGAATATATTGTCCCCGATATACTTCTGTTGCAGGACCTGTCATATACGCTATTTTATAGATCGGATCATATTGAATAAAGAGGTCTCCTCCTTTGAGATGAACTACCACTTCATTCTCTGTTTCCCCCAGCCGGTTAGCCGCAACCGCCGCCGCACATGCTCCGGTGCCACAAGCTAATGTCTCTCCTGTTCCTCGTTCCCATACACGGACATCCAGTTCATGCACATTGCGTACATACACAAACTCCACATTAGTACCATCCGGAAAATGCGGATGGATACTTATGTGTTCACCCATCTCTGCCATTTCTGCATCAGAAATTACCCAATTACGGAAAAACACAGCATGGGGATTTCCCATGTTAACTGACATGAATCCTAAGATATCCATTCCTTTTAATGGCAATGTATCTGTTTTGACAGTTGGCATTCCCATGTTTACTTTGACCTGTTTCACAACGCCGTTCTGGACCAACAATGTTAAAATTCGAATACCTGCCAAGGTTTTTATTGCTATACTGGTAGATGGACATAACCCGCTTTCGTACAGATACTTACCTACGCACCGGATGGCGTTACCACACATCTCCGCTTCAGACCCGTCTGCATTAAAGATACGCATCTCTGCATCTGCTTCCTTACTCGGAGACATAAGCACTAATCCATCGGATCCCACTCCGAAATGACGATCTGAAATGCGTCTTGATAAAGACGGAATGTCTGTCTTGGTTATAAGAGCGGCAGTACTATCCTGAAAACAGTCTATGTAAATATAGTCGTTTCCCAAACCGTGCATTTTTATAAAAGGAAGACTTTGCATAAATCCAAATCAATAAAATATGCTATTTTTTATTTCATATCGCTTTAAAACAAATATTCAGCGCGATTTTGACATTGATTTTTACTTTCAATCGGATCAAAAATCAAAATCAGCCGCAAAATTACTACAAATTATTTGAATATGCAAGAGTTTATACAAAAAAAAGTGAGCCGAAGCCCACTTTTTAACGGTTTAACGATTTAACAGTTTAACATTTTAACGTATCAACACCTTGTCTGTAAACCATTGTCCGTCATGGAATGTCTTAACAAAATACACTCCTATAGGCAGACCGAGAGTAGCAAATTTAGCATTCAGATCCGAAATATCTCCTTCAAAAACGGTGATCAGTTTTCCGCTGACGTCCATCAGGTAATGAACTCCTTCACCATGCGGGATAGACGGGTCTTTCTCTATATCTTCTGCTTTAAACGGATTCGGCAGGAACTGCTCTACGTTGTCAGAAACATCTTCGTTCATCTCGGAAGGATCGCAGCTCGGCATGGACGAAAACTCGATAATAGTACGGACGAGCATGTCGTTCAGGTGCTCTACTTTCAGACTGTCAGTAGTCGGTTTGAGATGGCTGTGACCGATACCGGAATCGTCTGTCAGGAAGAAGGACGTGCCGTTGGTGGCAAGTGCCATGGACCGCAGTAGTAATTCCCCGCTCTCGCCCAAACCGCTGCATACAACCGGCACGATGCGGACGCCTAAAGCCGCGGCATTCAGTATCTGTTCATGCAACAGGGCGATAGTGGCGCTGTCTTGATGGCATGGTGCATCTAAAATAAGGAACGCAACGCGCGCACGCGCACCATCATCCCATCCGGCGCTGTTCATCGCGGCCATCAATGCTTCCGGTACTGCTTCCGGATAGTCGCCGCCGCCGTTGGCTTGCTGCTTGTCTATAAAAGCCTGCGTCTCTTTGATATCCGATGTCAGACGGGAGATACGGGTCAGGTATTCGTCGCCGTGATCACGATAAACGACTGCACCCGTTCGGATATTCAAACCACCCGTAGCTTCCTTGGCGCGGGAGATCACATCCTTCATCTCTGCCTGCAAATACCGCAATTCATCCCCCATAGAACCTGTCGCATCGAATACAAACACCACATCTACCGTCTCGTTGGCTTCGCATGGCTCATCTATGATAAAGGTATTCAAACCCTCGCTCCATTGTCTGGCTGTCTGTATTTGGTCGTCCACACGGATCTGAAAATCAGCGTGCTTGCCGCATAGATTGTTGCCTACGAGTTGATACCATAGCTCCGCTTTGCCGGTGTTGTCCGTCACGGCTTGGAACAATGTGTTGCCCGCATTATCCAACAGACTCACAGCACGGGAAACAACAGGGAAACCGTCTTTATTGCGCACCTGCACGGTATAACGGTGCCGGGGAGCAATCTTCCATTCACTGACAAACTGCTTGTGGCTTCCGTCCAAAACGCTCGGCCAGAAGTACCATTTGGTAAAGTCATTCACTTCGCCTGCTGTCAGTTTGCCGGCGGAGACAGCATTGTTTGCCGCGCTATAGCCGACGACTGCTGCATCTTCTTCCACTGCCGACAAGGGTACCGTTTCCATGAGTTCTTCTGCATAGTCAGCGGACTCAGGCATAGCTGTTGCTTTCATATACATAACTCCGCCTTTCGCACCGCTTCTGGTCATACCCAATGTTACCATCTCGTCTCTTTCATTACGGCCGGGTTTGTATGGCTTCGGAGTTAGACTGACAATAGCCAGCGGTGAACCGTCCAGTGTAAATTTTGCACTCTCGAATCCTTCGCGGCTTATTACCAGTTTCTTCACACCTTTGAGGGCCTCCGGTTTTAGAATAACGCGTCCGTCGTAGGAGGTCTTGAAAACCGTCTTTCCTACCCGTACCTCCACCCCGTCCAACAGGGCTTGTGTGGTATCCATCACAATAACCGTCAAAGGCTGAAGACTGATTGTTGACGGCTGATTACTCTTCTTCATACATGCGCTCGCTGCGCCAAAGCTCAACAGAGCGGTCAGAATGACAGATAATATTCGTTTCATAACAAAAATGATTTTTTCACTAAGCAACAAATACTATGCCAGAGAAGTTTTCTGCTTGCAAGATAGCATATTCATGAAAAAATGTACTTTTATTTGCCTGTATGAAATATTTTTCGTACCTTTGCACGTTAAAGATATCGGAAGGTGTATTTTTTTGCAATGAAAACAACCCGCCTCATAGTATTAGCCATTGCATCCGGTCTTCTTTGGTTGCCTGTCCGGACGGCAGCTCAGGAAAAAGCACCGGGAGAAGCGGTTGCACAATCGGAAACCGCTGTTGTCCAGCCTGACCGGCCGGGCTTCGGTACGGGTACAACCGTGCTGGACCGCGGAGTAATCCAATGGGAGTTGGGATTCGATGTGGAGCACTACTTGGGAACGCATTTAATTACTCTCCCCACTACCTCTTTGCGCTTCGGTGTGGACCGGAGGGCGGAATTGCGCTTGGATTACGGAGGGGTTTTGGCAGTAAGCGACCATCCGGACACCGACCCCTCCACTTCGGATGAGCATTTATACGCTCCGTCGCCTATCTATGTCGGGTCTAAAATAATGCTATGGGAGGGTTCTGAAGAGAGACGTTTGAAATGGATCCCCAAAGTGAGCGTGATGGCGGAGATAGGTCTGCCTGTTACAAAAGAGATAGCGAAACGCATGCCTATATCCGGAAATATTGATCTGCTCTTCGAAAACGAAGTAACAGATTGGTTCTCTATCGGCTATGATGTCGGCGCACAATGGGTGGAATGGGCCCCCATGCCGGATATATTCGCCTCATTAGGTCTTAATTTCTCCCCTATCGACAAACTCGGGCTGTACATTGAGAACTTCAATATCTTTGACTGCGACGCAGCTGAAATTCTTGTCGGTTACAGCAATGTATATATGGTGTATCTCAATTTCGGTGTAACCTACCTCGTCCATCCGCGGGTGCAACTGGACCTCTATGCGGGATTCAACTGCTTCCACTCCGAAACCATGCTGAGCGGTCCTAAGAACGATTCTTTTCTCGGTTTTGGCGTGGCTTGGTTGATTAGAGACTAATTTTTTACGCAAAAAACTTGCATATATCAGAAAAAAGCAGTACTTTTGCACTCGCAAAAGTGAAATCGTTAATATTTGTATGGCAACACAAGAAGAAACATTTAAGAAAATCGTAGCGCACTGCAAGGAATACGGCTTTGTTTTTCCGTCCAGTGAGATATACGATGGTCTGGGTGCCGTATATGACTATGGTCAGAACGGCGTTGAGTTGAAGAACAATATCAAGCGTTATTGGTGGGATTCCATGACGCTGCTGCATGAGAATATCGTCGGTATCGATGCCGCTATCTTCATGCACCCTACTACTTGGAAGGCTTCGGGACACGTGGACGCATTCAACGACCCGCTGATTGACAACCGCGATTCCAAGAAGCGTTACCGCGCTGATGTGCTGATCGAAGATCAAATCGCTAAATACGACGAGAAGATCGCCAAAGAGGTAGAGAAAGCCCGCAAACGTTTCGGTGACTCCTTCGACGAGGAGATGTTCAAAGCCACGAACGAGCGCGTGAAAGAGCATATCGCTAAACGCGAGGCACTGCACGCACGTTACTCTAAGGCGATGAACGAGAACGACTTGGCGGAGTTGAAGCAGATCATCCTTGACGAGGAGATCGTTTGTCCTATTTCCGGCACCC
>CALEPS010000038.1 GCA_937910305.1 uncultured Bacteroidales bacterium
ACGGACGGCCACCGGCAGTCCGATCGAGCAGAGCTCTTCACCCCTCAAGGGAGGGCGATTATAATAGTTGGAAGTTATGAATAGAAAGATATTTAGCATATTAGTAGTATTTTTACTCACATTTAGTTCAGCGTCTTTTGCACAGAAAGAGTCGAACGACGTGCGCAAAGGAAACAGTCATTACCGCCAGCAAGAGTTTACCGAGGCGGAAGTGGACTACAGGCGCGCAATAGAGACCAACAAAGACAGCTACGAAGCGCATTACAACTTAGGCGACGCATTGTTCAAGCAGGACAAGTATGCGGACGCACAGACCGAGTTTGAGACCGCAGCGAAGATGCTGGACAAGAAAAGCGACAAAGAACGGTATGCCAAGTCGATGCACAATATCGGCAACTGCAACTTCGCGCAGCAGCAATACGACAAGGCGGTAGCCGCTTATCAGGAGTCGCTGCGCGCGAACCCGAAGGATAATGACACACGGTATAACCTGGTAAAATCAATGGAGTTGTTGCAGCAACAACAGCAGCAACAGCAACAACAGCAGCAAAACCAGAATCAGAAACAAGACCAACAACAGCAGCAACAGCAGCAACAGCAACAACAAGAACAAAATCAGGACCAGCAGCAAGAGCAACAACAGCAACAACAGGAGCAGCAAGACCAGATGGACAAAGAAACCGCCGAGCAGATCCTGCAGGCTCTGGAGCAGGACGAACAGGACACCCAGGAGAAACTGCAGCGCCAGCAAGGCAAGAAACGCCGCGTAGAAAAAGAATGGTAAAGACATTTTTTCATTTGGTCATTTAGGATTTAATCATTTATTGAGATATTCAGTTATTTTATGAGACATAGAATTTCCATATTATTCCTTCTTGTCGGTATCACCTTGTCAGTGTTTGCGGATGAGGTGGTATTCCGGGCGCAAGCGCCCAAACAAGTAGTAGTGGGCAGACCGTTCCAGTTGACCTACTCTGTCAACCAGCGCAGCCGCGACCTGCGGGCGCCGGAGTTCACGGATTTTGACGTGCTCTCCGGACCTTACACCAGTACCAGCAGCAGCACTTCGTTTGTCAACGGCAAGCGCACCTCGTCCTTTGAGCAGACCTACACCTACATGCTCATGGCGCAAAAAGAAGGTACATTCACGATCGGTCCGGCTACGGTCAAGGTCGATGGCGAGAACATTCAGTCCAACGGCGTGCGTATTCAGGTGCTGCCGGAAGATGAGGAAACCTCTCCCCAACCCTCCCCTCAAGGGAGGGGGCAGTCTTCCGACCAAAGCAGCAGTCAGTCATCAGCTAATCAAGGCGGAAGTGTCTCATCGGAGAACCTCTTCGTTCGCACGATCGCTTCGAAGACACGTGTGCATGAGCAAGAGGCGCTGATGGTGACCTATAAGCTCTATTTCGCCAATGTGGACGTAGCGCAACTGACCAACAACACCAAGTTGCCGGAGTTCACCGGTTTCCTCAAACAAGAACTGGAGCAAGGCGAGATACAGACAGAGCTGGAGCACTATAACGGCCGCAACTACCAGACGGCGGTGCTCTACCGCACGATCCTTTACCCGCAGCACTCGGGCGACATCAAGATCGATCCCGCTAATTTCGAGGCTGTCTTACGCGTACAAGTGCAGCAACGACCGCGGTCAATCTTTGATGATTTCTTCGGTTCCTACACCAATGTGACAAGGATGCTGACCGCTCCGGGCGTAACAATCCATGTAGCGGCCCTACCGGGCGGCAAGCCGGCAGGGTTCAGCGGAGGCGTAGGACGGTTCACACTCACACCTACGATCTCCCAGACCGAACTGCAGACCAACGACGCGGTCACCATCCGGCTGGACATCTCCGGATCGGGCAACATGAAACTGCTCAAGACGCCCGCTATCGAATGGCCGGAAGGATTCGAACCCTACGACCCGAAAGTGACCAATAACTTCAACACCACTACTGCCGGCGTGAGCGGCACCAAGTCCATCGAGTACCTCGCTATCCCGCGCTCAGCAGGCGAATACACGATCCCGGCTGTCCATTTCAGCTATTTCGACATCGACGAGAAGAAATACAAGACCCTCTCTACGCCCGAATACACGATTCGGGTTAAACGCGGTGCGGGAGAGCCGTCTGCCGCCGGCGAGCAGCCTTCCGGTGTTGTTTCGTACACACAGAAAGAGGACATCAAGCAACTCGGATCCGACATCCGTTATATTGACACGAAAGCAATACAAATTCAAAATTCAAAATTCAAAATTCAAAATTACGAATTGATTTGGCTGTGGTATGTCATTCCGCTCATTATCGCCATGGTCTTGCTTGTCGTGCTACGCAAGCAGATCAAAGAGGCGGCGGATATCACCCGCATGAGATACAAACACGCCAACAAAGTAGCGCAGAAGCGTCTGAAAGCGGCTGCCGCGGCACTCAAGGCAAACGACAAAGACCATTTCTACGAAGAGATCGAACGCGCGGCATGGACATACCTGTCCGACCGTCTCTCTATACCTACGGCGGACCTCAATAAAGAGAATATCGCTTCTATTCTCCGCCAGAAAGGAGTGGCTGAGGAACGGATACAAGAAGTGATGTCCGTGCTCTCTACAGCCGAGTTTGCTCGATACGCACCGGCTACAGACCATGCCATGGACGATCTTTATCGTGATACAACGAACCTGATTAACAACCTTGAAAACGAAAAGATATGAGAATAGTCGAAAGTCAAAAGTCGAAAGTCGAAAGACTCCTATTGTTTCTAACGATAAGTTTTTTGCCGTTGATCTGTTTCGCGCAAGACCGCCAGAGTGCCTTTGACGAGGCTAATGCCGCCTATGCAGACGGCCACTACGAGGAGGCGGCTACCATCTATCAGTCCCTCATTGACGAGCAGCCGGACGCGACGGTCTATTATAACTTAGGCAATGCCCGGTTCAAACAGGGCGAACTGGCGCAGGCGATCCTCAATTATGAGCGCGCCTTGCGTCTGAAGCCGAACTATAAAGACGCCAAATACAACCTGGCTTTTGCGCAGAGCAGGATTGTGGACAATATCCCCGATCAGGACTTTTTCCTCTCTTCCTGGGCGCGTACGGTACGCAACCAATTGAGCGAACATACGTGGATCGTGTTGTCTGTCACGCTCTTTATCCTGGCGCTGGCAGGACTGCTTGTTTTCCTTCTGGGGCGCGCTACATGGCTGCGCAAGACAGCCTTTCATACGGCTTGGATTGCCCTGCTCTTCTCGCTCGTTACCGGGCTCAATGCCGCTTCGCTGCATAATAGAGATACCCTGCGCAATGAGGCGGTCATCACACAGGGTATTGTCAATGCCAAGTCTTCGCCTGACCGCTCAGGAACGGATCTCTTTACCCTTCACGAAGGCACCAAAGTGACTATCCGCGAAACGATCGGCGAATGGGTTAATATTCACGTCGGTTCCAACGAAGGCTGGATCCCCGTACGCTCTCTGGAACGAATATAGCACTTCTAATCCGCATAAAAAAATAGGCACTCACTTTGTAATGAACCCCAAAAGTTGAACACAAAACTTTTGGGGTTTGTTATATGTATAA
>CALEPS010000039.1 GCA_937910305.1 uncultured Bacteroidales bacterium
GGGGAGACATTAGCACACTTAGTTTCCATGCTACAAAAGTGTATGGTACAATTGAGGGAGGCGCGCTTATTTGTCATAGTGCGGAAATGAAATATCAGATAGATAACCTCAAAAACTTCGGTTTTAGAGGAGAGACGACTATCGTTGCGCCGGGTATAAATGGCAAAATGGATGAAGTTCGCGCTGCATTTGGTTTGCTTAATCTCAAACAGGTGGATGCTGCCATTGAGGCGCGGCACAAAGTTGCATGTCTGTATCGCCAAGCGATAGATCAGGTTGAAGGATTAACCTATTTGCCGGAACTGCCGGATATTCGCTATAACTATGGCTATTTCCCGATATTTGTAAACGAAGCAAAATATGGCATGAGCCGTGACGCACTCTATGAAAAACTCAAAGCGAACAACATCTTCGGGCGCCGTTATTTCTATCCGTTGATTAGCACACTTAATCCATATACGGAACATCCATCTGCTAAACCAAGTAACTTACCCATAGCAACCAAAATGGCAGACCAAGTTTTGTGCCTCCCGATGCATCATGAATTGAGCAATGATGATGTAGAAAAGATTATTAACTCGCTAACAGATAATTAATATGTATAAAGCAAAATCCTTAGTTGGCAAAAAGCTCTTGATTTTAGCAGGAGTGGATGTTCATGTAAAAATCGTTAATGCGGCAAAAGCTTTAGGTGTTTATACTATAGTAACAGATTATCTGCCGATAGAAGAATCTCCTGCCAAGCGTGTTGCTGATGAGTTTTGGATGTTAAATATCATGGATGTAGATGCCATCGTCAGTAAGTGTCGAGAAGAGAATCTAGATGGTGTTTTAGCATATTGTATTGATCCTGCTCAAATTCCTTATCAGCAGATATGCGAAAAGTTGGGAGTACCATGCTATGGGACAAAACGCCAATTCGAGATTATGACTGATAAACGTTTGTTCAAAGATTTTTGTCTGCAAAATGGAGTTGATGTCATTCCTGAATACTCTATTAAAGAAGTAGAAAATGATGTAGTTAAATATCCCGTATTAGTCAAACCAACAATAAGTCGAGGCTCACGAGGGCAAACGATTTGTTGGAATAAAGAAGATATACCTCATGCTATTCAAATAGCAAAGAATGAATCCAAAAAAGGAGAATACCTTATTGAACGATATATGGCAAATGCGCAAGATATGTCATTCGCGTATTTCATATCAAATGGCATACCATATTTAGTCAAACTGGGAGATCGTTATTTGGGCAGTATTGAAGATCATTTGGATAGACAACAAATGGCAACTATCCTTCCATCGAAGCACACTGATACAATAATGAAGAAAGTTAACCCAAATATAGAAAAGATGATTCAATCACTTGGAATTAAATTCGGATCTATTTTCTTGCAAGGGTTCTACGAAGATGGTCACGTTTATATGTATGATCCGGGATTACGTTTTCCAGGTTCGGATTTTGATGTTGTAACAAAAGATGCTACTGGTTTTGACCCTATGACATCTTTCGTGATTTTTGCGTTAACAGGAGACACTACTACTTGCATAGGAAATCCTAAAGGAGCATATCTTTACAACAATGGTGCTTGTGTGATTCTATCATTATCCGTACGTGCAGGTGTAATAAAGTCATTTGAAGGATTTGATGAAATCGCGCAATTACCTTTTGTTTATTCTGCACAAAAGCGAAGAACAGAAGGTGGTGTCGTAGAGGATACTGGTGACGTAAGACAAAGAGCCGCTGAATTTTGTGCGTATATTAAGAATCGTAATAATGCTCCGGAATTTATTCGAAAGGTTTATAAGACGATTCATATTCTTGATGAATACGGAGAGGATATGATCATCTCGAAAATTAAAATATAGTTAATCGATATGAAAAGAGAATTGTCCTATTTAAAGGATTGCCCCATTGCTGTTTTGGGAGCGGGAGCAGTTGGTATGACCTTAGCTGCTGATTGTAAGCTGGGTCAACCCGAACGTGAAGTGCGATTATATTCGCGTAGTCCAAAATCCATTGCCTACATGGACAAAACCGGTATATTGATGGATGGCATCCAACGCAATCTGTACGCCTTTGAGCGCAGCGGACGTGCGCATCTGGATATGTACACCAATAATATGGAAGAAGCAGTAAAGGGTGCCAAATTCATTTTGATGTCCATCCCAGCCTTGGCTCACGAGGACTACCTGCGCAAACTCGTGCCTTTATTAGAAGATGGAATGGTAATCCATACATTCCCGGACAACTATGCAAGCCTTTTGTTGCGTAAGTTCATGCGTGAAGCCGGATGTAACAAGGATGTGATTATCGGTGGTTGGGGGAGTGCCCCGTATGGTACTCGCGTAGAGAAGATTCAAGGCTTTTGGACGAACCATGTCGGTCTCAAATATCGTGCTATATCACTTCGTGGGGCTTGTCTGCCAATGAGTGATATGGACGATTTTATCGAAAGTGGTAAATATCTGCCGTGCATGGATTCCGTATATACAGGTAACGGACCTGATCGTGGAGACACAATGTTGGACATAGGTTTCTCTAACATCAATCCAGTCATTCACGTTCCAGCATCGTTGCTCGGTGTCTCAAGCATGGAGAACTGGTCGCTCGTGTATGGAAACGAGCCGGATAGTTATTCTATGTATTCCCACGGACTTTGTCCGAGTATCTGTCGTGTGCAGTATCAGTTCTATCAAGAGCAAGTCTCAATCGCGAAAGAACTGGGCATTGACTACCCAAAATGGGATTATGAAATGTTCTTCAGTCGCAGAAGCATCCTCACACAGGAATATATGGGGTTGGATGAAAACGGCAAAGACAATGTTGTCTTTCCGCTTGATAAGCCGTGCGATGAAGGTAATACTGGTCCGAACAACATCAACCACCGTTACATTACCGAAGATATTCCTGTCGGCTGTAAGATTTACCATGATTTGGGAGTAAAGTTCGGAGTGCCAACACCTATTATTGATGCTATGATTGTTATTGGAGGTGCGTTCCATGAGAAGAGCTTCTTCCAAGAGACCAAATACAATCTGGATTATCTGGGCATTGGACACATGACCAAAGAACAATTGATGGACTACATGTACACAGGCAAGTATTATGAAAAACAATAAGGAAAATCAACCATGTATGGTAAGTATAGTTTGTGATGTATATAATCACGAACCGTACTTGCGTGATTGTTTGGAAGGCTTTGTGAAACAAGTTGTGGATTTTCCTTATGAGATCATTATCCATGATGATTGTTCAACTGATAAGTCTGCTGAGATTATCAAGGAGTACGTTGCCAAATATCCGCATTTATTCAAACCATTCTATCAAAAAGTAAACCAATACTCACAAGGTGTTAGCATCTGGGGTGCGCTTCAGTTTCCACGAGCGGAAGGCAAATATATTGCAATCTGCGAGGGTGATGATTATTGGACAGACTCCCATAAACTACAAAAGCAGATAGAAATATTAGAAGCCGATTCTTCGTTGATGTGCTGTTGTACAGATCAAAGTATCGTAGATAAGCATGGTAATATTCTTAAGGAAAAGAATGGCAATGTCGTTGTCGGGAGTAAACAAGGGAGATACAATTTGCGGGATTTCTTTAGAGATCAGCATCAATATCCTACTTTGAGCATGGTCTTTAGAAACACTAACATGGGGGAAGTGCTGAAGAAGTTTGCTCATACAAGGAATAAGTTCCTCGGCGACTGGACATTTTGGATAATTTTACTTTGTTATGGCGACATGTACTACCTCGATGAGGTTACATGTGCGTATCGCATAAATCCGACATCAATTACTCACACCGTAAATCGCGTAGAGAGAGCCAAAGCCAGCAGAGAGATTTGCCGGAAAGTAGCAGATATATTGCCTGAGGAATATTCCGACATAGCTGCCGATTTGCGCAAAACTAATTGGGTGTGGATTAGTCTTATTTTTGCTTACAAGGCAGAAAAACGCTATTTCGGAATGCTGGGTAGTTTTATAATGGCTGCTATTTTGTGTCCTAAGTCTCTTTGGCGAACTATAAAAGGAGCACTAACCAAAAGCAAAAACAAATAATCATATGTTCAAATACACAAAACGACTTTTTGCTGACATCCGTTTCTGGTGTCGGGAAATAAAGATCCGAAGGGCGGAAAATGCCGAATGGGAACGCATCGAAGACGAGGCGGAAGGCGGCTTTTGCCACCCCATGACTGGCTTTGTCTACTATCGGACTATGAACCACAATCGAGCCGAAAGAAAACGCATCCACAAAGAACAACGGAATGCTATTAAATAGCCTGTAAATCAGACACTTACAAGTTCCTTTCTTTGCAGAGCAGGCAAAGCCTGTTCCTTTTCTCACATTTTTATTTGCATATATCATTTTTTTGTTGTACCTTTGCACGCAAAATTGCGTGCGGGGCACAAAAAAAAATAAGTTCACATTTCCCGAACGCGAAGGTGATAGATTTCAGGCCTTTTTTGACATCTATATGGAGGGGTATATATAAACACAAATCGATTAACACAAAACACAACGGATAAAATATTATCAAATATATGAGTACCAAACAATCCTTACGGTTCTACAAAGACCGCGAAGTGCGGGCTATATGGAATGATGAACAAAGCAAGTGGTTCTTTTCCATCGTAGATATAGTGGCAGCAATTACCGAAAGCCCGCGTCCTCGTGTATATTGGGGTACGGTCAAAAACCGCCAGAAAACCCAATATGGTGAGTTGTATTCAAAATGTATACAACTGAAATTAACCGCACTAGACGGCAAACGGTATGCCACCGATTGTTTTGCGCAAGAAGATATCATCGAAGTAGTCAAAACGCTTCCGGCAAAGAACACCACCGCATTCCTTGATTGGTTTACCTATTCAGACAATACCATAGACGGACAAAGTCGCAAGAAGGCTTATACGTTCTGGGAAAGTAACATGATTTCCGATGCGGAAGTGGGAACGGTAAAGGCCTTGCAAAAGATTCATGCATATTTATTCGGCGGTCTTTATGATTTTGCGGGAAAGATACGCCAAGTGAATATTGCGAAAGGCGGTTTCCAGTTTGCTATGGCACAATACTTACCGCAGACACTGGAGCAGATTGAACACATGCCGGAGAATACTTTTGACGAGATTGTAGATAAGTATGTGGAGATGAATATTGCTCATCCTTTCCGCGAGGGTAACGGACGCAGTACGCGTATATGGTTGGACCTGATTTTCAAGAAACGCTTGCAGCGTTGTGTCGATTGGAGCCGTATCCCCAAGAATGAATATCTGGACGCTATGATTCGTAGCGCAGTTGACGCAAGTGCCATCCGCGAACTGCTCCGCAATGCGCTGACCGACCAAATCAACGACCGCGAGTTGTTCATGAAAGGAATAGACTATTCCTATTACTACGAACAGTCGGAGAACTAATCTTTTGCATCTGGTTTCAGAGATTTCGGAACATATCCATGTCGGTATAAATGTCGGTATAAATGTCGGTATAAACGAGCAACGGGTATTGGATGCCTTGCGTGCAGACGCTTCGCTTTCCGCAGTCAAAATAGGCCAGCTGTTAGGTATTACTACACGACAAGCCGAGCGGCTGCTTGCTTCGTTGCGTGAGAAAAATCTTATCCGCCGCGTCGGAGCTAACAAAAATGGTCATTGGGAGATAATAAAATAATCTCCTGTCCGCTTTTGACTTACGCGGATACTATGAGGTAACGGATATCAAATTCCTTTTTTGCCTCCTTTTAGCTTGTATCTTTTTTTTAAAAAAACACCAAGCAAAATAAATACAAGCTAAATGGGGGATGCTTATTTTGAGATATTCTAAATTGCAAGAAAAATGAGTTTGTAGGAATAAGGCGGGGAGAGGGACAAATGGCTTCCTGTCAATAGCCCTCTCCACCCGGTATTTTCGTCACAAAAGGCTGATTTTCAAATATCTACACTTAACACACTGATTATCAGAGAGATAATGGATTACCTAAGGTAATGAACGAGTGCTTGAGTGATGAGTGCTTGAGTGCATGAAGGCTTGAGTGCATGAGTGAACGATTAATTTTTTAAAAAAAGTTATTAAATTCTTGCATATGTCATTTTTTTGTTGTACCTTTGCACTCTGTTAGCACTACGTAGTATATGATTAGTATGTAATTAGTATGTGATTAGTAGGTGATTAGTAGGTGATTAGTAGGTGATTAGTAGGTAATTAGTAGGTAATTATAGTAACAATCGTGAACTATTCCGTACAGTTAACGTACATTTTTAGCATGTTAAAACTCTTAACAAACTTATATTAACAAACTAAAAAATTTTTATTATGGCACAAATTCATTATTCGCCGGGCATCGAACTTACAAAAGGCGCGCTGGACAGCAAGACACACGACCTCATCACTCGGCAAAAACACCTCCATGACACCGCAGGAAATGTCACTAAGGAATGTGCACCGGAAGTATATCTGCAAAAACACAAACGGGACTATCAACACACTCCGCCAAAAGGAAAAGAACTCGCTCATTTACAACACTTTGGAGAAGCAGCCAAACGCACAACAGCACTCATTCAGGCCTACAAGTTTCCGGAATCGGCATCTGAAGAGGAGCGCGCTTTATTGGAGCAGTACCGGATCCGATTTCAAGCGCAACTGAAGGGCAAACCGGATATGCAAGCTCCTTTCGGGAAAGACGGAAAACAAAAACACTACTTCCGTTTCGACAATTTTATCCGGGCAATGATATATCAGGAACTAAAAAACTGACAAAAAAAGACCTCGTTTCTTGCATATTTCAAAAAATTGTTGTACCTTTGCAGCGGATTTGGGAAAAGGACTCTTTTTTCCAAGTAATTTCCAACTACATACATTACACTATTTCCAAGCACATACACTAATTTATTTATGCAATACGAATTACAAAAACTCGAGCGCATGACGCTCGAACAGGTGCGTGAGATTGCGGTGGAGATGGGGCTTAATCCCCGTCGGAGCCAATCAATACGCGAGATCAGTTATGCCATTCTGGACGCCCAAGCAGACCAGCGGGCAGCCGATGTACAAGCCAAAGAGGAAGCACGTGCCGCTGCCGGCCAGCCCGCCAAACGCGAACGGACAAGAGGCGTCAAACATACGGCAAAGCGCGTGGACACATCGGGTAGCAAGAGCGAACGGGTGCTGGCTACCGTGGGCAGCGAGAAAGAACAGATGGCGCAGATGGAAGAACAGTTAGCCGCTGACGGACACAAACCGAACAAAACCGTCAGAGCTGCCAAACCGCTGGCAGCGGAGGCACAAACCCCACCCGACCTCCCCTCAGGGGAGGGGAAAGTGGCAGAGAAGCCGGAGAAGCCGAAAGTCGAAAGCGAGAAGCCGGCTTCGGTAGAGCCGAGTGAGGCACCGGCTCCTGCACCGAAAAAGAAACGCGGAAGACCGAAGAAGGAGAAAGAGGAAGCACAAACCCCACCCGAGGGAGTTCTACGGACGGCCACCGGCAGTCCGATCGAGCAGAGCTCTTCACCCGCTCAAGGGGAGGGGAAAGCGGCAGAGAAGCCGGAGAAAGTAGAGAAACCGGAAAAACCGGAGAAGCCGGAGAAACCGGAGAAGCCGGCGATGCCGGACTTGGGCGAGAACGTGATCGCTATGGGTACGCTGGAATGTACACCGGACGGGTACGGATTCCTCCGCTCCGCCGACTACAACTACCTCCCCAGTCCGGACGACGTCTATGTCAGCAAAGACCAGATGCGTATGTACGGATTGAAAGCCGGAGACACCGTGGAGTGCTCAATCCGTCTCAACCCGCAACCGGAGAAATTCTTCCCGATGGACAAAGTGATACGTATCAACGGTCTGAGTCCCGAATTAGCCAAGAAACGGGTGGCTTTTGAGAACCTCATTCCTTTGTTCCCGGACCAGAAATTCAAACTCTGCACCGGGCATAACGACTCGCTGAGCGTCCGCATGATCGACCTGTTCTCACCTATCGGGAAAGGTCAGCGCGGACTGATCGTAGCGCAGCCGAAGACCGGTAAGACCGTCTTGCTCAAAGAGTTAGCCAATGCGATCCTGAAGAACAACCCCGAGGTGTACATGATCGTGCTGCTGATCGACGAACGCCCGGAGGAGGTGACCGACATGGCACGCAGCGTGGATGCAGAGGTAATCGCTTCCACTTTCGACGAGCCGGCAGAGAACCATGTGCGCGTTGCCAATATCGTACACGAGAAAGCCAAGAGACTGGTGGAGAGCGGTCACGACGTAGTCATCCTGCTCGACTCCATCACACGTCTGGCACGCGCGTACAATACGGTGGCGCCGTCCAGCGGCAAAGTGCTCTCAGGCGGTGTGGAAGCACAGGCTCTGCACAAACCCAAACGCTTCTTCGGAGCGGCACGTAACATAGAGAACGGAGGCAGTCTGACCATCATCGCCACGGCGCTGACAGAGACCGGAAGCAAGATGGACGACCTGATCTTCGAGGAGTTCAAGGGCACCGGAAACATGGAGTTGCAGTTGGATCGCAAGTTAGCGAACAGACGCATCTTCCCTGCCGTGGACATACCCGCGTCCAGCACCCGCCGGGACGACCTGTTGCTGCCTGCTGACGTACTGAGCCGCATGTGGCAGATCCGTAAGATGCTGAGCGACATGAGCGGTCAGGAAGCTATGGAGAAACTGAAAGCATACATGGAGCGCACCGAAGACAACGACGAGTTCCTGCTCGCCGTAAACGGCTCGAGGTGAAAGGTGAAAAGTGAAAGGTGAGAGGTGAAAGGTGAAAGGTGAAAGGTGAAAGGGGAATTTTCAATTTTAATTATCAATGGTCCGAATCTGAATCGTCTGGGAGTTCGGAAGCCGGAGATATACGGTTCAAAGACGATGGCACAGATTTTGTTAGAAATCCAACGGCAATGGCCGGAGGTGCATTTCGTGTACTACCAGTCGAACCACGAAGGGGACTTGATTGATTGGATACAAAGTTCAAACCCCTCCCCGGGGAGTTCTACGGACGGCCACCGGCAGTCCGATCGAGCAGAGCTCTTCAC
>CALEPS010000040.1 GCA_937910305.1 uncultured Bacteroidales bacterium
GCACGATAGTAGGCAATTCGTCCTCGGCGTAAAGCGGCGAAAGCGAGTCCAGCAACTGGTTCAGCGTATAGACCTTAGGAGACCATAACGCTTTTATGTTCTGCTCGGCTTGCAAATCGAGTATCTCGTTCGTCAAGACCAGTCCGGCACGATGGGAGGGCAACACAAATGTAGCGTTGCTCAGCTGGTCCCATCCTATTGTTTGAACAATAGACTCGGCTGTATTTCGCAAAAAACTATTTTTCATGCACTTCTACCAGTTTATAATCCTTCTTGCGTGCGTACCATAGGTATCCGCGGACAGAAGGATGTCCTAATTCTTTCAATGCCGCCATATAGCCCCTTACCTGCTCTTCATATTCCAGGTCCGGTTTGCCGTGCCAGGCGCCGAACTTATAATCCAGCACGATGGCTTCGTTGGTGCGGGAGTTGATCATGACACGGTCCGGACGTATCTTCTTACGGTCTATCAGTACGTCGTGCTCCAGTTCCAGCACCCATGGCGAAGTAAACCAGTCGTGCATCTCCGGGCTTCCTGTCCACGCCGACGAGATCAATGTGCGCAGTTCCTCCCTTTGCTGCGGGTCGCGTATCTCTCCGCGGCTCTCGAACTCATCCAGCACGTTCTCCAGTTCGTCTGCCTTGCGGATATGGGCAAATATCTCATGGCATAGCGTCCCTTCTTCCATGCGTGCCACTCTCCGGTAAGCCTCGTCGCCCATGTCGGTATATAACGCGCCTTCCTGCGACTGTACGAACCGCACACGGTCACTATTGGCCCACAACTCCGCCTGTACAACCGGTGCTCCTTCAAAGGAAAACGGTTTTAAACTTTCAACTTTCCTCTTTGAACTTTCAACTTTCCTCTTTGAACTTTCAACTTTAAACTTTAAACTTTCAACTTTCCTCTCTCCCGCCTCGTATTCGTCGCCCTGTACAAAATCCATGATATAGCGTCCTACATGGTTGCAGGTACCCATGGTACCGTCTTGCTTGACCGGATAGGAGGTAGAGACAAACAGGTTGTCCTCTGCACGGGTCAATGCCACATAAAGCATGTTGAGGTTGTCGATACGCATGTTGGTGTGCTCTTCCTCATACTCCGCGCAATAGGCCGAATCAGCCATCTCTGCGCCGTCCTGGATAGGAACAAAGTCCTCATCCCCTATCTCTTCCGCCACCCTGCACCATATCTTCTGCGGGTGTTTGCCTGCCTCTTTGGTCCACATGCAGAAAGGTATAAAAAGCGTCTGGGACTGAAGTCCTTTGCTGGCATGCACTGTCAGGATACGGATAGCATCCGCGGAGGCGGAAGGGATGGATTTCTCATGCAGTGTATCCTCCCAATAGGTCAGGAAATCCTCCATATTGCTCCCGTATGCGCTTACGTACTCGCGCGTTCTGTCTAATAAGGAGTTGATGTAGGCGGTCTCCGTACCCTTATATTGGCCGTCCTCATCCGTCACCAGTATCTTTACCAATTCGGATACCGCCTCGTATAACGGTGTCCGGGTAGTTAGTTTATGCGCCTTGATTTGATCGGTGAAATCGGACTTTTGCGTTACCATGGAGATATATCGGGCTGCCACTTCGTCTTTCTTTGCTATCACCCGCAACCCTGCGATAACAGCCAGTACCGCCTCCGATGCTTCTAATAGGAAACTGTCCGCCGAGACGATCGCCGCAGCCGACAGGCAGGGGAATTCCTCTTTCGCCAATGCGGAATGGAGATCGGTGATCAGCGCGGCTTCTTTTTTCTCCCGAACAAGAATCATCATGTCCGCAGGTCTGGCGCCTTGTTGCAACAATTGCTCCATTTCATCGAACATTTCCGCAGCCAGATCCTCTTTCGTTCCGTTAGGTACTGCATGGAAACGTACATATCCGCCCTTTTTCTTGTTTGACTGGTAGAATTGCTCCAGTTTCTCCGGCGTATAGTCTTCGCCGTAGATGCGTTCAGCCAATTCGCCCATTCTGTCTTCCGACAGAGTTCCGATGATATGTTTGAATAGCGAGAGGTTAAATTTAACCACCTCCTCGCTGCTTCGGAAATTGCGTGTAAGAGAAGTGAAACGCTCGTTGATACGTTCTCCCGCCGGACCGCATAGCGGTTCCTCCTCCAAGCCCTCCATGATATGCCAGTCACCGTTTCTCCATCTATAGATGGACTGTTTGATATCTCCGACGATGAGCAGCGTATTTCCTTCGGAAGCCAGCACATCCTGCAGCAGCTGTCGGATTACGCTCCATTGGAGCTGACTGGTATCCTGGAATTCATCTATCAGCACATGGCGGTATCGGATACCGGCTTTCTCCAGGATAAAATCCGCATCGCCTCCCCGGAGCGCATTGCTCAGCGTGCCTGCTGTACGGGCGAGAAGGGCGCAGTTCGCCTCCACCAGATTACGCTGTATCAACGCCTGCAGCGAGGACATCAGCTCCATATCGCGGCTGAAACGGATAGTCAGCTGCAGCGTGTTATAGTGCCTTGCCAGTTCGCGCGCCAGCTCGGTAGCGCGTATGGCGTCTTCCACCACCTGCTCCGGCAGTTTGGTCCATTTGCCGGCTTTGGCATCCGCAAGCTGGTTCTCCGTCAGTCCGCGGAAACGGTCTTTAGACGGTGTCTTGTCCGGCGCCTGCAATGTCCTGCGGAGGCGGTCACAGGCGTTGTTGATATCCTTCACATGCGGCAGGGGCTTCGGCACCACGCCGCCGTCCGCAACCAAACCCTCCGTATGGATACCGTCCAGGATAGACGCCAGCTCGTGCAGCCGTTTATCCTGCTCCCATAGTTTCTCTACTTTCTCACGCCGGCGCTCGATGGACGCGGCATGAAAGAGTATCTGCCCTTTTGCATCCAGCATCTGCACCGACTCATTATACAGCTCTTTCGCCATAGCGCACAGGCTCTGCCGTACGTCCCACCGGCTTTCCTGATCCAGTTTGAGGCGCATGTAGTCTTCTAAAATATGCCTGTCCGCCGCCGTCATCTCTGTCGTCAGCAACTGATCGACCGCTGTGCGGATCACGTGATCGATATCCAGCTCCGTGTTCAGCCCTGCGCTCATCCTCAACACACTCGCCAGCCCGTCCAGCAAGGTCTGCAGAAACGCATCTATCGTACGTACATGCACATTGTCGAAATCCGCCAGCATCTCGTTGAAACACTGCCCCGCCCTGGCGTCCAGTTGTTCATCCGTTGCCTGCCGGTCACGGATCATGAACCGTCGTGCATAAGCCAGAAAATCTCGTTCCTCTCCCTGCGAAAGCGAATACAGATAAGTGAGGATGCGCTCACTCATCTCCGCAGTAGCTTTGTTAGTAAACGTGATAGCCAGTATCGAGCGGTAATCCTCGCCCGACAGTAACAGACCTATATAATATGCCGCCAGCGTGTAGGTCTTGCCCGTCCCCGCCGAGGCTTTGCATACCGTCACCGGCCGTTTGATATTTATCAGTGTATCCATATATCGCCTGCAAATTTACTGCTTTTTTTTGACATACGCAAATAAAAAAGAGAAAAAGCAAAGAAAAATCGCCCCGAAGGACGATTTTTCACAAATTCCCAATTCTCAATTCCTTCGTACTTCGTAATCTTCGAAAGTACAGTCGCGTCCTGCGGTACATACGCAAGCATAAACGTCTCATAGCCCCACACAACAGATAAAATACATTTTATTTGGCAAAAAAATGTCCGAACGCTTGCACATGTGCAATTTTTGTAGTAATTTTGTAGCCGATTTGAACAATCGTCCAAAAGAATGAGAATAGCGTTTACCACCGAACTGCCCCAAGAAGGGTTTCTCCGCCTCGCAGGGCGAGGGTTAACCGACCGGGTCATGATACACGGAGAGGACAGCGCATGGCAAGAGGCGGAGATATTGGTCAGCACGTTCGACTACCGGGTACCACGGGAGATGATAGAATCTATGCCGAAGTTGAAATTGATAGCCAATTTCGGTGCCGGATACAACAATATCGACATAGACACCTGCCGCGAACGCGGGATCCGCGTGACCAACACCCCGCAACCCGTTGTGGAACCTACCGCCGAACTGGCGTTTGCACTGATGATAGACATTGCACGGCGTGTGAGTGAGTTTGACAGAGCCGTCAGAAGTCAGCTGTCAGAAGTCAGCCATTTTGAGGGATTCGGAGTGATGAGGAACCTGAGTCATTCGCTGTATGGCAAGACATTGGGCATTATCGGTATGGGACGCATCGGACAAGCCTTGGCGAGACGAGCTATGGCAAGCGGGATGAAGATTCTATATTTCAATCGGCATAAATTGCCCGTTGAAATAGAACAAAAATATGAGGCAACATACGTGGATTTCCAGACGCTGCTGCAGGACTCCGATTTCGTTTCGCTGAACCTCCCCTACACCCCGGATGTCCACCATATCATCGGCAAGCCGGAGTTCGGAATGATGAAACGCTCGGCATACCTCATCAATACTGCGCGCGGTGCGCACGTGGACGAGGCTGCATTGGTGGAGGCGCTCCAAAGCGGTATCATTGCCGGAGCTGCCATGGATGTATATGAGCATGAACCCTCGGTTTCAACGGCACTTTTAAGCCTGCCGAATGTAGTTCTCTCCCCGCATACCGGCACCGGCACATGGGAAGGACGTATCGCCATGTGCGAGAACGTGACAGACAACATTCTGGCGTTTATGCAAAACGATCTTCAAGCGATGGATATCGTATTATAAATTACGAAATTACGAATAACAAATTACAAAATTTAAGACAATATGAAAAAAATTATGATTTTTGTTGCAGCCACCCTGATTATGGCAGGCTGCGGATTTATGAAGAACAGTACCGGTAGCAATCAGAATTCAGCCGTCAGCAGTCAGTCGACGACCACAACGACTGCCCAGTCCGGCAACACAGCCGTTAGCGCAGGTCAAGGAGCCGGAAACGCTTTGCTGGCATTATACAACCAGTACAAAGCTGATGGCAACAAGTACGACTACAAGAACATGCAGAACATTCTGAACACCGTAACACTCGTAGCCAACTGCGAGGGTCTGAAAGACAATTTCAAAGACAAGACCTATCTCAAAGAGTTCGGCAAAGGAATGGTTGCTTCGTCCCTCGGTCTGGTAACCCAGAACAACGTAGAGACCGTCACCAACAGCCTCGTTGATATGGTAAAGAACAGCGAGACCGTTCAGAACGCTACTACTCAAGCACAGAGTACCGCTTCAACGGCAGCAGGCTATGCCAACACCGCGGCACAGTATGCAGGTGCTCTGAGCACACTGCTGGGTGCTTTCAGCGGAAAGTAAATAACCCCACCCAACCTCCCCTTAGGGGAGGAGAAATAAAATGAATATCGTTGATCGTTTTCTGAAATACGTGTCGTTCTGCACGACAAGTGACGAGAACACCGGCATGACTCCATCCACCCCCGGGCAGATGGAGTTTGCCCGGTATCTGGCTGAGGAACTGAAAAGCATCGGTATGACCGATGTTTCGCTCGATTCCAACGGATATATCATGGCTACATTGGAGAGCAATCAGCCGTCTGAAGTCAGCAGTCAGGTACCCGTGATCGGTTTCATCGCGCATATGGACACGTCTCCTGACGCAAGCGGACGGAATGTGAAGGCAAGTATCGTCAAAGCCGAAGAGCGCGATTACATCGACCCGCGTTACGCCGGTCAGGACGTGATTGTAACCGACACGACCACCCTTTTGGGTGCCGACGACAAAGCCGGTATAGCAGAGATTGTGACCGCCATGGAGTACCTGATCCAGCATCCCGAGATCAAACACGGCAAGGTGCGCATCGGTTTCACGCCGGACGAAGAGATCGGCTGCGGTGCAGACCATTTTGACGTGAAGAAATTCGGAGCGGAGTTCGCTTACACCATGGACGGCGGTGCTGTTGGCGAGTTGGAGTACGAGAACTTCAACGCCGCGGCATGTAAGATTCATGTGCATGGACTGAACGTCCATCCGGGCACGGCGTATCACAAGATGCGCAACTCCATGCGTATCGCCTACCAGATAGCGGTGATGCTGCCGCGATTCCAGACACCGGAGCACACGCAGGGATACGAAGGGTTCTATCACCTGATAGGCATGAACGGCACCGTGGAAGAAACCACATTGAGCTATATCATCCGCGACCATGACCGCACGCAGTTTGAATACCGCAAGCGGGAGTTGGAGCACCTGGTGCGCAAGATCAACACCGAATACGGCGAGGGCACGGCGGAAATCGAGATTCGCGACCAGTATTACAACATGCGCGAGAAGATCGAACCCGTGATGTACATCATTGACCTGGCAAAAGAGGCGATGGAATCGGTAGGATTGACACCTGTTGTCAAACCCATCCGCGGCGGCACGGACGGTGCACGCCTTTCCTTCGAAGGACTGCCCTGCCCCAACATCTTCGCCGGAGGAGAGAATTTCCATAGCCGATACGAATATCTGCCGATTCCATCGATGGAAAAAGCAATGGAAGTAATCTTGCAAATTATTCAAAAAGCATAAAAATGAATATTTTTGAATTTACAGGTCAAATTGCAGTACCTGTTTTAGCACTTATCGTTTCAGGAATATCTTTCTATCTTACTAATCGAATGAATAAAAAGGTTAATAAGAAAGATTATGAAATATCTGAAAATCTAAAATATGAAATAATGAAGCTCATTGCTGCATTAAGATCAATGGATGCAAAAGCTGTTCTAGCGCCACACTTTAAACAAGCAATGGATTACAAGCAAGAAATTGACATCCTTTCTGAATTACAGACTAGTCCTGGATATTTATTATTCCTTCATTCTGTTGCAAGTGATGATGATCGCATGATGCTTGATCTCACGATGAAAATGCTTGTAATTAATGGGAATGCTATGAATCGACAGGACATTAGAATCTCAGCTAATAGAATTTTGGATTTCATAAAAAACAAAACTAATTTTAGAGACACTTTAGATGTTGATGTCATAGCTTTGTTAGATGATCTTTGCGACATGAGAGGGACTGCTCCTGAATTTGGCAAAAGCACAGCAGAACAAGACAACGTGAAACTTAAAGATTTCTTTGAATATCTTATAGAAGAAGGAAATACCGACCCCGATGTATTATTATTCTATAGTATTTTTGTCGAAG
>CALEPS010000041.1 GCA_937910305.1 uncultured Bacteroidales bacterium
GAGCATCTGACTGTTAATCAGGGGGTCCTAGGTTCAAGTCCTAGAGGGAGCGCAATTGGGGGTGTGTCAAAACTAAGTTGTCACACCCTCTTGCTTGTATACATGTATGTGTTTTGCTGTGGGAAGGAATAAAAAAGAATAAAAAAGAAACAAAATCCCTACTTTCCCAAGCAAGGATTTTGCCAAGTCACAAAATTTTTGTAACTTTGCATTGTTTTAAATATATAAATCATGGCAAAGTTACACTTTATTTCTGACATGAGCAAACAAATCGTCCTTTTTCCTCAAAAAATCGACGAAAAGATAGCCGAAGATGCTCCGGTACGCGTTTTGGACAGGTTAATAGATTGCATAGACCTGTCCTGTTTCTACAAGTTGTACCATGAGTTGGGTCGCAGTCCCTATCATCCCCGAGTAATGCTGAAAGCGGTTCTGTTCGCTTATATGAACAATATCTACTCCTGCCGTAAGATAGAGAACAGCCTGTGCCGTGACATTCACTTTATGTGGCTGACGGGCTGCGCTTATCCGGACCATAAGACGATCAACAGTTTCCGCAACCGAGTAAAGAAAGAGATCAATCAGATTTTTACCCAGACCGTGTTGCTGTTGGCGGATAAAGGGCTGGTCAGTCTGGATGTGGAATATGTGGACGGAACGAAAATAGAGTCGAAGGCGAACAAGTACACGTTTGTATGGAAAGGCAGTGTGGAGAAGAACCGTGCGAAGTTGCAGTCGAAGATAAAGGTTTTGTTATCGCAGATAGATGATGTGATAGCTCAGGATCAGCATCAGATGGACGATAGTGTATCGTTCACGGCGGATCAGTTGGGCGCATGGGCATCGGAGTTGCGCACCTCTTTGTCCCAAGAGCCGGAAGGCACGACCAAAGAAGCGAAGCAAGCCCGCAAACATAAAGAGAAGCAGTTGAAGGAACTGGAGAAGCACAAAGAGAAGTTGGAAGAGTACGATGCGCATCTGGCGACGATGGGTGAGCGTCATTCGTACAGCAAGACGGACAAGGATGCGACCTTCATGCGGATGAAAGAAGATGCGATGAACAACGGTCAGACCAAGCCGGGGTACAATCTGCAGATAGGAACGGAGAACCAGTTTATCACGGACTTTGCCATGTTCCCGAATCCCACGGACACCCTCACTCTGATACCCTTTGCTAAATCCTATTTTGAACGTTACGGCCGTTACCCCGGGGAAGTGTCAGCCGATGCCGGATACGGCAGCGAAGAGAACTACCGTTTTATGGAGGAGCATGGGATAGAGGCGTATGTCAAGTACAACTACTTTCACAAGGAGCAGCATAAAGCCTTCAAGAAGGACATCTTCCGGCAGGAGAATATGCCGTATAACAAAGAGGGCGACTACTTTGTCTGTCCGATGGGGCAACACCTGACCAAGATTAAAGAACGCAGGAGCAAGACGGACAGCGGTTACCAATCACGATTACACATATACGAAGCACAGGACTGCGAAGGCTGTCCCCTGCGAAGTCAATGCACCAAGAAAGAGAAGGGCAACCGGCAGATAAGGGTGAATCACAGGTTACAGGAATACAAACGGCGGGCACGTGAACGGCTCACATCGGAGAGGGGCTTGCTGCACAGAAGCAGGCGGCCGATAGAACCCGAAGCGGTGTTTGGACAGATGAAACAGGACATGCACTACAAACGTTTCCGGCATTTTGGGAAAGACAAGGTCACCATGGACTTTGCTTTCTTTGCCATCGCCTTTAATATCAAGAAACTTGCCTACAAACGGATCAAACAGGCTGTATAGACCTGTTTTGGGGGCATTCTGTACCCTTTTCTACCCCTATAAACGGCGTACGAGCCGCCTAATATGCTCATCGGGAGAAAGCTTAGCGAAGTTTGTACTTTTTAATGCACTTGTATTACCTGCTTTATCGTTCGGTTAATCAACAAAACAAGGGTGTGCCAACTTAATTTTGACACACCCCCTTGGATTACCGCTTTTTGTCAGGTCGAAATATAAATTATTCTATTTATGGCTTTAGACAGCTAAGAGGAACTACATATATGCCATCTTTACGTTGATAAGCAAACTGCCCAACGGCTGTCAATACCATCTTGAATGAAGGTGCATACATTTTATCTGTATTGATTTTTTTCTCTAATAGCAGCAAGTTCTTCGCCCCCTCGTTAATCAAACTTTCACCTCCCAACTTAATCTCCACCAAACCATAGTGTCCATTGCGCAAATGAATAACGGCGTCGCACTCCAGATTATTGCTGTCGCGATAATGAAATACTTGTCCATCATTTGCTTCAGCATACACGCGCAAATCGCGAACAGCCATCGTCTCAAAAAACAAGCCGAGCGTATTCAAATCCTTCATCAAATCAGCAGGTCCGATACCTAATGCAGCCGTAGCCATACTGGGATCGGTAAAATACCTTGTATCTGCAGTCCGGATGGCTGCCTTACTACGCAGGTTGGGATTCCAAGCCTCCATGTCCTCAATCACAAAAAGTTTCTTTAGCGCTTTTATATAGGAAGCTACGGTTGCGTCACTCATCATGTGTTTCTCATTATTGCTGATATCTGCTACTATAGTTCCGTAAGATGCTTGTGAACCTTGATTGCGCGCATAACTGCGCAGCAATCGACGTGTATTATCTTCACTACGGTTAGTGTCATCAACATCGGATATGTCTTGCTTGGCAATTGCGTCAATATAATTGTATGATTGCTTGAGCGCAGCTCGTTCCGGCTTGTCCAATGCTTTCGGCCATCCGCCTCTACACACCAAAAAGCAAACATCCTCCAAACTTAACTCATGTGCAGACTCTGCTTGCAAAGGAGATCTGAATAGTTCGGCTAACGATACGGAACCATTACTATCTCCGGACTCCCAGAGACTCATCGGGCGCATCTTTACCCAACCTACACGTCCTGTTCCGGTATGACTAATCTTGTCATGGGACACAGGTTTAGCACTCCCCGTCAGGATAAACATACCATCTTTATTACTTCTGTCCACTGCAAAACGGCAGGCATCCCATAGTTGTGGATATTTCTGCCACTCATCAAGTAGCCTTGGAGTATCGCCTTCCAGTAGTTTTTGTGTCTGCATCTCCGCCATTTGGTTGTATAATTGCTGATTGGACGGGTCATCCAAGAAGATAACACTATGCGCTTGTTGCAAAGCCGTAGTCGTTTTACCACACCACTTAGCACCTTCTACCAGTACGTATCCTGCCGCTTCCAGTTGCAATTCCAATAATTCATCTGCTACACGTTTCCTATACACAAATTCTCCTTCCATTTTTGTTAGTATTTTAAATCCGCTGCAAAGGTAGTAAAAATAAATGAAATATGCAAATATTTTTGATTTTTTTTAGCCGTTTGAGGATTTTTTATTTAGCCGTTTGTGGAAAAATCATTTGGTTATTTGTGGAAATTTCATTCGGTGATTTGAGGAAATTTTATTCGGTGATTTGAGGGGAATTTATTCGGTGATTTGATGTTCAGGGTCCCCAACGAAAACCAAGCCGAAGGCTGTTTGCGGTGGGGAGAGCGGAGCATATCCGAGTATTTACTACCTAAAAAGGTTTTAGGTACATATACGAGGATAATGTCCGCGAACGGTAATCCAATATTTCAAAGATCACATTTTTATGTATTACGCGTTATAGGCTTCAAGGGCTTTGCGCAGGACGACCATCGCTTTCGCCAGATCTTCCTTATTCAACACATATGCCATACGTACCTGATGGCGGCCGTCTTCGGGGTTGGTATAGAATCCTGTCCCCGGTGCCATCATGACCGTTGCGCCTTCGTATGTAAAGTCCGTGAGACACCATTTGCAGAACTTCTCTACATCGTCCACCGGCAGTTCTACCATCACATAAAACGCACCTGTCGGTGCCGGAGCAAAGACACCCGGGATCTGGTTGAGTTGGTCTATCAGGAAATTACGGCGGGACAGATATTCGTCATAGACCTCTTGCATATATTCCTCGGGAGTGGAAAGAGAAGCCTCTGCTACAACCTGACCGAACAAAGGAGGACTAAGCCGCGCCTGACAGAATTTCATAACCGCCTCACGCACCGATTTGTTCTTCGTAATCAAAGCACCTATACGGATACCGCATTCACTGTAGCGCTTTGACACACTGTCCACCAGAATAACATTCTGCTCTATTCCCTCCAGGTGGCAAGCCGAAATATACGGCGATTTGGTATAGATGAACTCGCGATAGACCTCATCCGAGATAAGATAGAGGTTGTATTTCTTCACGAGATCGCGTATCTGGCGCATCTCCTGTTTGGTGTACAGGTAGCCCGTCGGGTTATTGGGGTTACAGATCAGTATCGCGCGTGTCTTGGGCGTAATCTGCTTTTCAAACTCCTCTACCGGCGGTAACTTGAAACCGTTCTTGATATCCGTCTTGACGGATTTGACTACTGCGCCGGCGGAAATAGCGAATGCCATGTAATTGGCATAACTCGGATCCGTTACTATTATCTCGTCACCCGGGTTGAGACAACTCATATAGGCAAACATAATAGCTTCCGAACCGCCCGATGTGATGATTATCTCATCCGGAGAAAGATCAATGCCATAGTCTGCATAATAACTCACCATCTTCGTTCGGAGAGACTTTAGGCCCTGGGAAGGAGAATAACTCAAAATCTCCTGATTGAATTTCTTAACGGCCTCCAATGCTTGCGGCGGAGTCTGAATATCCGGCTGACCGATATTGAGATGATAGACATGCACGCCTGCCAGTTTGGCGGCATCTGCATATTTTGCCAGTTTCCGGATCGGACTTTCCGGCATGGACTGTGCCCGTAAACTAATTTCCATATATCTGTTGTTTGTTTTTTCTTTTTATTGCAAAAACGGCAACATATCCTGCGGTGCATCAATGATATGTTCGCATTTCGCCTCCTCAAGCACCTCGCGTGCCACGAATCCCCATGAGCATGCCACAAAAGGTACGCCGGCGTTCTCTGCTGTCGCTTTATCTACCAGACTGTCGCCGAGGTAAAGCACAGAGTAAGTACTTGGTACTTTGTCCCTTTGTAACTTAGCCTCTATATCCCTTACTATCTGCGGGTCGGGTTTCCGGGGTATATTCTCCCGTTCACCCAGCACCGCATCAAACACGCCGGGGAAGAAATGGGAGACTATTTTCTCCGTAGCCGCCTGGTATTTGTTGCTGGCTACAGCCAGTTTGCAACCTTTGGCCTTTAGCGCCGCCAATAAGTCTGGAATACCTTCGTACGGCCGTGTAAAATCGCAGTTATGCGCGTTGTAATAAGGCACAAACTCCTCCATTACTTGGTCTGTTATCTTTTCTTCCGGTTCCACTCCGCCTGCTCTTAACGCTCTTTCTATCAGTTTGCGTACTCCGTTTCCGACCAGCCGCGGATACTCCTCTATCGCATGAGTGGGAAAACCGCATGCCGCCAGTGCGTGATTGCATGCGTAGCCCAGATCGTCGATGGTGTTCAGCAGCGTGCCGTCCAAATCAAAGATAACAAGCCGCTCTGCCTTTTCTATTTCCCGTTCCATCATTTCTCTGAATACATTTATATCGCCCAGATCCTTGGTCTCGCGGAGATTACGGACCCTTTGGCGCACGGAAGCGACAGCATGTTTCTCCAGTTTCTCTACCGGAGGCGTTATAGCTTGTTCCAGAGCCTCCATATCCACATCATACAGCATCGAAGCATGCACGACTGTGCCTGTAGGAGTGGTATAACAGGCTGTTCCTGCTACTTTGCGGTCACCCACTATCACGTCATTATGCGCTGTCGAGACTGCCGGATAGCCTAAGTTGTTCAATGCGCCGGCAAGCATACGGAGGAATGTCTCGAATACTTCCTGGGAATGGGTGGACGGCGAGATATACGACACCATCAGATTGCCTCTGTCCGCATATACGCACCCTCCGCCGCTCTGTCGTTGCACCACGCGGATGTCGTGCGCCTCGCAGTAGGCTTCATTCACCTCCTGTTCGCGGATCTGGTGTTTGCCGTAAATCACAGTAGGGGAAACAATCCACGTGAAAACAGTCGGCACAGCTATATGCTGTACCTTCTCTGCTTCTATCGCCAGATATTCCTCCAGCGGCAATCCTTCTATAACCCTTTCAACTTTCAATTTTCAATTCTCAATTCTCAATTCTCAATTCTTAAAACACCGGTTCGTTCAGTTCCACGCCGCGGCAGAAACGACGTTTGATATCGCGGTCGTCGCCCAGATAGATATATCGCTCCAGACGTTGCGGCAACGTGTAGTTGTCATAATTGAGATAGCTGTCATCCACCAGCAATGCGTCAAACTCGTATCCCGGTTCAAACGAACCCACTTTGCCGAAGAATGATCCGCCGCCTTTGGTTGCCAGATAGAAGACCTCGCTCAGACTCAGGAACGACATCTCGCCCTTCGTCTGGGCGTAATTGAGTTTGGATACCTGGATCGCATATTGCATCACACGCAGCATGGACATATGGTGTCCGGCGGACACGTCTGTACCTAATGCCACATGAATTCCTTCGCCCAGGAACTTGCGAATAGGGGCCATTCCGGAAGAAAGATTGCTGTTCGACATAGGGCAATGCACTACATACACGCCGTTCTTACGCATCAGCTCCATCTCTTCTCCGTCCGTATAGCAGCAGTGTGCCATCAGTGTTGGCGTCTGGCCGAAAAGACCGTATCTGTTATATGCGTCGCCATAGCAGGTAGAGTCCGGTTCCAGTTCCTTAACCCAGTCTATCTCCGATCTGTTCTCAGACAGATGTGACTGGACGGGCAATCCTGTCTCGGCGGCGTACGCTCCCATGGCGCAGAGCATCTCGTCCGAACAAGACGGCACGAACCGCGGTGTGATGATCGGACGTACCATTCCGTCCGCGCTGTGCTCATCCAGATGAGCTTTGAGCATGCGCATGCCTGCCATCACCTCTTCTGTCGTGTTATGCAGCGTGTCCGGGCAGTTGCGGTTCATTCCTACCAGACCTACATAGGCACCCATGCCGGCTTGGATAAACAGGTCTGCCAGGATACGTGTGGATTCCGGATGGATCGTACCGAACACGGCGGAACGCATAGTCCCCTGCATCCATAACTCATGCACAAACCTGCGGTATAGCCGGCGTGCATATTCCGGGTCGGCATATTTGGTTTCCTCCGGGAATGTATAAGTATTCAGCCACGGTAGCAGTTCCAGATCCAGCGCCAGTCCCATGTTTCGGTACTGCGGGGCATGCACATGCAGGTCATTGAAGGCAGGTATAAGCAGCTTGTCTCCAAAATCCATCACCTGCCTGCGCCAGTCCATATCTTCCGGCAGATCGGCATATACGCCTTCCACTAAGCCGTTCGACTGTACTACCACATACCCGTGCGGAATGATTTCCAGTTTGCCGGGTGTGGGGGTATGTATGATATTAGCTCTGTAGATTTTCATCGTTCGTATTTTTGAAAAATAATAGACAAATGAGATAGTTGATACATCCGCCGATGAAGATAACAAGGAAACTGATATAATCGTCCTTCCAGGTAGGAGCAAGGGCAAGGATCAACGGCAGCAGTCCTAACTGAATAACCAGATTGATGGCTCTGGCAAGCAGAAAACCGCCGGCGTTCTTCTTGTTCGGCCGTGTGCCGAAGGTGTACCAGTTGGAGAACAGATAGTTAGGAATCATTTCCAGCACATATCCGATGCCGAAAGCGATATAGTACAGCCACGTTCCCTTCTCCGGCTGCGCCATGAAATAGAGCGCAGCCATAAAAAACCATGTCTGTACAAACATACCGGTAGTGCCGACCACTGCAAAGCGGACGGCGCTACGTATCTTACCCGGCAAATATGACGTAGGCAGTTTCATCAATTCTCAATTCTCAATTCTCAATTCTCAATTATCAATTCTCAACTTAGCGCAGCTATCAACTCCTCCATCGCGGCATTCAGTCCGTTGACATCCCTTCCTCCGGCTGTAGCCATCCATGGCTGACCGCCGCCACCGCCTTGAATCAGCTTGGCAGCGCTCTTGATCATGGCGCCGGCATTCTTGCCTTCGTCCACCAGCGGCTGACTCAGGAAGACGGCTATCGTCGGCTTGCCTTCATACTGGGTGGCTCCCACTACGGCGAACTTGACGTCGGTGAACTTGCCGCGAAGCAACGGCATGACACCGCGGATCATTTCCGGAGATACTTCGCCTTGCATACGCACCAGTTTGATCTCGCCGAAATTCTCGGCGCGGTTGATCAGATCGTCACGGAAATGCGCAATCTTCTCCGCCATAAACTCCTCGATCTGCTTCTTCAGACCTGCGTTCTCTTCTATCGATCGCTGGATAGCGCCTGCCAGATCCGGGGCGTTGTTGAACAAACCGCGCAGACTGGTCAGCATATCCTGTTGGGTGTAATATAGTTCGTCCGCACGCGCAGCCGTCACGGCTTCTATACGGCGTACACCGGCTGCTACGCTGGTCTCCATGACGATGCGTACAGAGCCTATCTTACCTGTCGAGGGCACATGACATCCGCCACAAAGTTCGATAGACGGACCGTATTTGATCACACGCACGTCGTCTCCGTATTTCTCACCGAAGAGTGCCATAGCACCCATCGCCTTGGCTTCCGCTATCGGGGTATGACGGCTCTCTTCAAGCGGCAGGTCCTGACGTATCATCTTATTGGCTACTTTCTCCACCTCGCGCAGTTCCTCCGGCGTCACTTTCTGGAAATGGCTGAAGTCGAAACGCAGACTGTCTGCAGTCACCAGACTACCCTTTTGTTCCACATGTTCGCCTAACACCTGACGGAGCGCATAATGCAGAATGTGCGTCGCCGTGTGGTTGCACATGACCGCCTGGCGTCTCTCTGCATTTACTTCGGCGTACAGTTTACCACTCACGCCCGCTACACCTCCGGTAACAAACGGAAGTTCCTCCATAATATGTACCGGCAAACCGTTCTCGCGCTTCGTATCCAAAATTGCAAATCGTACATCGTCCAATCGTAAATAACCGGTATCTCCTACCTCACCGCCCATCTCAGCGTAGAAAGGTGTCTTGGAGAGGACAACCTGATAGAACGACTTTCCTTTCTGGCTTACCTGACGGTAGCGCAGGATCTCGGTCTCAACCGATAACTCATCATATCCTACGAATTCGGTTTCCCCTTCGCGCAGAATGGTCCAGTCGCCTAAGTTCTGTTTGTTGGCGGAACGTCCCATCTCTTTCTGGTGCTCCAGCGCTTTGTTGTATTCCTCTTCGTTGGTGGTGAACCCGTTCTCACGGAGAATGAGTTCGGTCAGGTCGAGCGGGAAACCGTAGGTATCTTTCAATGTAAACACATCCACACCGCTGATCTCGGTCTTGCCGGCTTTTCTCGCGTCGTCCATCAGTTTGTCCAGCAGACCGATACCCTTGTCCAGCGTGCGGAGGAATGCCTCCTCTTCGGATTTGATCACAGGAGTGATCTGAGCCTCTTGGGCTTTCAGTTCGGGATAAGCATCACCCATGTCTGCAATCAGTTGCGGCACAAGTTGATAAAGGAAGGCGGAACGTCTGTTGAGGAACGTATAGCCGTAGCGGACAGCGCGGCGCAGGATTCGGCGGATCACATAACCCGCTTTCTCGTTGCTCGGCAACTGACCGTCCGTGATAGCAAAAGCAATCGTACGGATATGGTCGGCTATGACACGCATAGCGATGTCGGTCTTCTCGTCTTTGCCGTAGCTGCAACCGCATATCTCGCCTATCTTCTTCAGCATCGGCTGGAACACATCGGTGTCGTAATTGGAGGTCTTGCCCTGTATCGTACGCACCAGACGCTCGAAGCCCATACCGGTGTCGATCACTTTCTTTGCCAGCGGTTCGAGAGAGCCGTCTGCTTTGCGGTTGTATTGCATGAACACGATGTTCCATATCTCGATCACCTGCGGATGGTCTTTGTTCACCAGCTCGCGGCCGGGCACTTTGGCGCGCTCTTCCGCACTGCGGCTGTCTACATGGATCTCGCTGCACGGACCGCACGGACCCGTCTCGCCCATCTCCCAGAAGTTGTCATGTTTGTTGCCGTTCAGGATATGGTCTGCCGGCAGGTGCTTGGCCCAGATAGAAGCCGCCTCGGAGTCACGCCCGAGACCTTCTTCCTCGGAACCCTCAAATACCGTGGCATACAGGTTCGCAGGGTCGATTTTCAGGACATCAACTATGTATTCCCATGCAAAATCAATCGCCTCTTGCTTGAAATAGTCGCCGAACGACCAGTTGCCCAGCATCTCGAACATGGTATGGTGATAGGTGTCATGACCTACTTCCTCCAAGTCATTATGTTTGCCGCTCACGCGCAGACATTTCTGGCTGTCCGCTACACGCGGATACTTGATCGGGTCGTTGCCCAGAATAATACCTTTCCACGGATTCATACCTGCGTTGGTGAACATCAACGTAGGGTCGTCTTTGATAACCATTGGTGCCGAAGGTACTACCTGGTGACCTTTCGACGCCATAAAATCCAAAAATGATTTTCTAATCTCTTGTGCTGTCATTATATCTTGTTGTTTTAAAATCTATAAATTCGCGGCGGGGACGGCCTTCTTTGTCCTCGCGCTCGATGAACGGAAGCGGGTTGGCTGTGTTCTCGTCGTATGTAGCGCGAGCTTTGATTATATCCAACGCCATGAAGATTGCATTGCGCATACTGTGTTCGTCCGCCATGTTCTTTCCCGCTATATCATAGCCTGTGCCGTGATCCGGCGACGTGCGCACGATGTTCAGTCCGGCGGTGTAGTTCACGCCGCTCATGTCCAGCGTCTTGAAGGGAATCAGCCCTTGGTCATGATACATCGCCAACACGGCGTCAAAACGGCTGAAATGGCCGCTGCCGAAGAAACCGTCAGCCGGATACGGACCGAACGCCCATATTCCCTGACCGTTGGCTTTCTGAATGGCAGGAGCAATGATCTCCTGCTCTTCCTTGCCTAACAGACCGGCGTCGCCGGCATGAGGATTGAGCGCCAGGACGGCGATACGGGGTTTCTCCAGACCGAAATCGCGTTTCAGGCTGTTGTTGAGCAAGGTCAGTTTGGTCAGGATCCGCTCTTCCGTGATCTGACCGGGTATATCGGCGATCGACACATGGTTGCATACCAATGCCACGCGCAAGTTACCGCTGCAAAGCATCATAAGCGACTGACCGCCGAATTGCTGTTCCAGATATTCCGTATGCCCGCCGTTCAGTGCTTCTTTATTCAACGGAGCGGTCACCAGAGCCTGCACCTTGCCTTCTTTCAGATCCTGGCACGCACGCTCCAGAGAAGCGCGCGCGGCTTTGTTCGCGTCTGCCGAAGGAGTTCCGAACTGAACCGGCACATTGTCCGTATAACAGGTGATCAGGTTCAAACGGCCGTCTTTGGCTTGGTCGGCGGAATCGATCATGTTCCAGTTGATATTTCGGTATTCTTCGCTCAGAGTCTGGATATGGATCTTCGCTACGGCGGCATTGCCGTAAATGACAGGGCGCATGATCTCGAAGATATGCGCCTCCAGCAGTGCTTTCAAAATCACCTCATATCCTACGCCGTTCGTATCGCCGGCGGTTATCGCTATTATCGGTTTCAAAGTAAATTAAAATTTTAAAATTATTTTTATTATTTTCGTTTTAATTATAATTTCAAATCACAAATCACCATTCCTCATTATGAATCTTTTCGTACTTGAGACGGTCGAGGTCATATGCGCTCTTCTCTTCGTCCGGATAGCCCAAAGCGATGGCGCAGAGCACTTCGTATTTTTCAGGAATACCCAACAGCTCGCGCACGTATTTCGCTGCACCGCCACGGTCTTCTTCCCCCGTAACCGGTAACCCGTCACCCGTAACCACTTTTCCCCTCTCGTGGATATGGCACCAGCACGCGCCTACACCTTGCTCCGCAGCGGCAAGTAAGATATGCTCGGCGGCGATAGCACCGTCTGCCATCCATGTGTTGTGGCACAGCGTAGGATCCAAAGCGATGATGATGGCAGCCGTTGCGGTATCAAACATCTGGGCACCGTAGGTCTTGCAGACCGATAAAGCGCGTATTTTCGCCTCGTCGCGTACAACCACGAACTCCCATGGTATCGTACGTTTGGCACTCGGTGACATCAGCGCGCAGCGCAGCATATACTCTATTTTCTCTTGCTCGATCGGCGGGGATTTATACTTGCGTACAGACCGCCGTATTTGGCATAATTGTTCAAAACTTTCCATTTTCACCTTTCACCTTTCAATTTTCAGTTATCACTTTTCAATTTTCATTTTAGCGCGCAAAGGTACTGCTTTTTTTTGACATACGCAAGCGCACGCGTACTTTTTCTTATTTTTTGCACTATTTTTTTCTTATTTTTTGCACTATTTTGTGTAAAAAACTTCACACGCACTCCCTCGCGCTTGCGTATATGGAATATTTTTCATTCCTTTGCCTCGAATTATGAACATCCTGCCCCTTCCTGTATAAGCTCCAAACAAACCCTAAAAAGAGTCAAAATAAAGTCCGCTCAAGACCAGTCCTAGACTTTGTTACTTATAACAACGCGATAATACATTAACAATCAATAACATACGTATCATTCCAAAGCACTTGAAAAAGCACGTATTTAGCCGTTTGAATAGCGCAATTTCGTATTTTTTGCCGCCTTCAGACGTTTCCGCTCTTCACACACGGGAGTGTGCTATTTTGTGCCGGACGGAGACCGTTGGGGAGGCAAGTTTACCGCCGCCGATATAAAAAAATGCCCCAAACTATTGCGTATTTGCAATTTTTGTAGTACCTTTGTGCCCGATTTATGAAGATTTCTTTCACGACATTAGGTTGCAAACTGAATTTTGCGGAGTCCAGCGCGCTGGGAAAAGCGTTGTTGGAGCGCGGACATACGCGGGCGAAGAAAGACGAGCCGGCGGATATATGTATCATCAACACCTGCTCCGTGACCGATGCTGCCGACCACAAAGACCGGCAAATGATTCACCGTATCCGGCGGCAGAACCCCGATGCCGTACTTATTGTGACTGGATGCTACGCCCAGTTAAAACCCGATGAAATCGCACATATTGAGGGTGTGGACTTCGTCCTCGGACAGAATGAGAAATTCCATCTCACGGAGTTCATTGAGCGGCTGGAAGCCGAGCACAAATCACAAATCACCGATCACAAATCACCCATAACCGTCTCCGCCATTCGCGAGGTGGAGGATTTTCACGGAGCGTACAGCCGGGACGACCGCACGCGCTGTTTCCTCAAGGTGCAGGACGGATGCAATTATTTCTGCTCATACTGCACAATCCCTATGGCTCGCGGCAAGAGCCGGAACCCTTCTATCGCCTCGCTGGTAGCAGAAGCGCAGGAAGCCCTGAACGGAGGAGCCAAAGAGATCATTCTCTCCGGTGTCAACATCGGCGATTTCGGACGCTCTACGGGCGAGCATTTCATTGACCTGCTGCGGGCATTGGACGAGATAAGAGTACAGAATACAGAAGACGGAGCACAGAGTGATTTTCGCATCCGTATCAGTAGCTGCGAGCCGAACTTGCTAAGCGATGAAATCATTGATTTTGTTGCTAATAGCCGCCATTTCGCGCCGCATTTCCATATTCCCTTGCAGAGCGGCAGTAACACGGTTCTGAAGATCATGGGACGCCGTTACACGCGCGAACTGTTTGCAGAACGCGTGGCGCATATCAAATCCGTCATGCCGCACGCCTTTATCGGCGTGGATTGCATGGTAGGCGTACGGGGAGAGACAGCCGGGTGCTGGGCGGAATATGTCGATTTCATTGAGTCTTTGCCTGTTTCGCAACTGCATGTCTTCACCTACTCCGAGCGCGCCAACACGCGGATGCTTGAGATGGATCTGGAGATCGTTCCGCAGAAAGAGCGCGAGCGACGCAGCAGACAACTGCACGAAATAAGCGCCCGCAAAACGGACGCTTTCTATCGCGAACACGAGGGCTACCAAGCCACGGTTCTTTGGGAGGGCAACAAAAAAGACGGTCTGATGTACGGTTTCACCGAGAATTATATCAAAGTCTCCTGCCCGTACGACAAGACTAAGGTAAACACGTTTGAGCGCATAACTGTGCAGCTGCCACATTAGGCAGACACTCCAGCCGATAGACCGGACAGCGTTCCAGCAACTGCGCGATAGACTCATAGATAGCATCCATCGCCTCCGGCAGGATCTTCAATCCGCTGACAGAACCCAGGATATAAGGATACGCTTGCGACATACGCAGGCGTTCTATTTTATTCTCCGGCGCCTGCGCTAACTGCACCAGGGCTCCGACAGGTGCTTCTCCGTTGATATAACAAGCCGTCTTACCGCTCCATGGCGAACCGTAAACAACCACTCTTCCGTCCGGAAAAAGGCGCACTACCGGGTTGTCGTCATTCAGCAGACGGGCGTCGCTGAAAGCGCGGAGCCATTGTTGCGAGTGGGTACTTTTGCCCGTTCCGGAATGACCGAGAAAGAGGAACCCTTTTCCTTCGCGTACCGTGACGGAGGAATGGAAAAGCAGGGTGCTCATCGCGGTGGTACGGAAGGCATAGACAAGCATCGCCGCATTATCGATGGCAAAACGCTCTTGACCCGGTTTCATCGACACTTTTACGTCCGTCCAGGCACGATCGCAACGCATAGCACACACTATCTCGCCTTCCTTCGACATGGAAATCAGGAAAAGCCACTCATCCGCACTCCTGTACATTTCTATACGGGGCATATCATCGTCCGATGTGTCCGTATGCACATGCTCCCACTCTTCCGTAGCCCGCAACCCGTCACCCGTAACCGGTGATCCATCCACATGAATTATGAACACGTGAGTTGCGCCGGGTTCATCGGCTGCAAAAGGTGTATAATTTGGCAAAAGAGCAAAAATAGTCTCCTTTGCTTCAATGGCGAAAAGATGTCCGCCTACCTGATAATATTGTGTTTTAATGGGCATACTAAAAATCTTTGGGTTTACGTCCGCATAAGATAAAGAACGGACAGTACGGAGGGCATTTGTCTTCTTCGCACGGAGGGAAAGAGATGGCATGAACCAATTGCGTCACTTTCTCCCGCAAAGCGTCCGTAAACGCCGATTGTATCTCTCTATAGTCCGTCACTGGAGCTTCCTCCACCTCAATACCGGTGTTGATCTCCGTCAGTTTGCGGCGGCAGAAATAGAGGTGCGGCTCTATAGGTTTTCCTGTATTGTCATGCGTCATGACGGCGTGGGAATAAATCAGCGTCTGGCGCACGTATCCTTTGTCCCCGCTATCCATGATATCCGCCCAGGAAGAGGACATTTTCTTGGCATGGGTTGTATCATTGTAAGAGCCGGATTTATAATCGATCACCCGGAGTGTCTCGTTGCCTTCCGGACCGTATATATCCAGCCGGTCAATAATACCTCCCATCCGTACTTGACCCGTTCCTTCTATTGACAAAGGGAAATAACACGGCTGCTCCAGCTTGTAAATCTGCAAGCCGACCTTTGCATCCTCGCGGTCGCGCAAAAGGATATTATTGATATATCCCAGAATGATGACATTCTCGCCGGAATGGTGTTCCGGGATATAGTTCTCCATTCTCCGGTAAGCCTCAGCCAAAGCTTCCTGCAGCTTTGCCTCGTCTGTACGTATGGCTTCTATCGCCTCCGGGGTGACACGCACCGGACGGGTGTTGTCGCATCCCAGATACTCGGTATAGATATATTGCATCGCGTGGTGGACAAAAGATCCCAATGTGTTGGCTTCAAAGAGCACATCCTCTTCCTCGCACGGATGCAGATGTTCGATATATTGCCGGTAATAGCATAGCGGGCATGATATATAGGTATTGAGCGCGCTGGGTGAGAGGTGCTCGGGCAAAGGTGCGGGTTGGTCCAGTGTCGCCTCTTCTATGACCGTACGGGCAAGAATTCCCGGCTCTCGCATTTGCACTTTTTGTACGTTGAATTCGGGCGAAACGAGCATCTGCATGATAAACCGCGACATGCCTTTGCCGCCTTCCGAACTCTCCGCCGTGGTAAACAGGATCGTTGAATGGCCTGCACGGCTCAGCAAGCGGAAGCACTCCGAATCCGTCGTGCTTTCTTTTTTTATCACTTCTTCAGGCTCGACTTGGGGCAATTTTTTTTTACCGTCGGCAAACCGAAGGGAGTTTATTTCCTCTTCCAGTTCTTGCTGGTATTGCTTTATCGGCTTTGTCACTTTGACTTCTTTGCTCTTGTGCTTGTTGGCAGACGCTTTGATATGCGTTGAGTCTATGAAAACGGCGGTGGCGTCTACATATCCTGTTTTTTCTGCTTGAGCCAATATTTTTTTGAATATGCGCTCAAAGATGTTGGTTGAAGCAAATCGCCTAACATAATTTTTCCCGAAAGTAGAGAAGTGCGGTATCGGTTCGGTCAACGAATAGCCGATGAACCAGCGATACGCCACATTCACTTCTATTTCTTTTATTGTCTGACGCATGGAACGTATCCCGAACAAATATTGGATAAAAACGATTTTGAAAAGGCTGACAGGGTCAATGCCGGGGCGTCCCTTGTCGCTGTAGAGTCCTTCTATTTCCTCGTAAATAAAACTGAAATCTATCGCCTTATCAATCGTTCGCAATATGTGCTTTTCCGGCACCAAAGCTTCCAAGCTTATTTTGACTTCCTCCTCTTGTTTTTCTCGATTCTTCTTCCTATACATTAAAAAGCACCTCCTAAGCTCATTTTACTTGATTGGTGCTTTTTGTCTACAAGCTGCGGCGAAGAAGTTATTCGCCACTCTTTTTGTTTATGTCAGCAGTGTTTATTTAGGATAGTTTGGGCGGTAGCGCGAATAGTATCGCGGAGTGAAGAAGGTTCGACGACCTCAATGCTTTCGCCATATTGCATAGCCCAGAACTTCATGGCAGTCTCGTTGACTTTGACATTGATAAAAAGTCGGTCTTCGTCTTTCTGTAAGATTTTAAAATCTTTACCAAACCAGTCGACGAGAGCATCAAGCATAATCTCGGCAGTCCAGAACTTAGCCCAAATACTTTTACCGCTGAACATGTAGATATGCTCCGCCATGTGCTGAGGTAAATTGAAGCCGTTGATAATTTCAGGTACATCGCGTTTAGGTTTAATGGGAATTTTGAGGAGATTAACATCAGTCATTTTGTCGATACGATAATGAGAAATGTTGTCGTGTCCGTCAGTGTTGCAAATCAAGTAATAACGCCCGTTGGTAGCAGCCATCTGGTAAGGACTGACAATATAAGGTTCCTCCCTGCGCGGGTGGAGATTTAAGTCGGTACCGTAGCTGTTATATATAAAAGAGATTTTTCGTTTTTTGCTGATGGCATCATTTAGAACGTCCAGATTAAAGATAACTCGTTTATTATCGGAATGATAAAGCTCCGGCAGATTGCAAATATGATTAACCTTGGCACTGAACTGATTGGAGCCAAGATTTTTTAATTTGTCGATGAGGCGTTTAGCTTGAGCTTGAGAAAGAGTTTTAGAAAAAAGAACGCTGTCAATGAGGATACGAAGTTCAGCTTCTTCAAAGTCGCGACGAATATAAA